>NC_018721.1:2469618-2778320 GCF_000153485.2 Psychroflexus torquis ATCC 700755
TTTCTCATTTACGGTTCTTTCGGATTAAATTTAAGGTGATCATTATTAATAATATACTGAAAATAGAAGAATAAATTGTTTTCTCTACAAAAAATAATAGATGATCTACATTAAAAATTTCTAAGCTGAAAAGTACAGTATGATGGACCAAAACCATAAGGCTTACATAACTGAACCTTTCCCTAAATGGGGCGTCATAAAATTTAAGGGTTTGGTAATCGTAACTCAATCCGAAGGCATTTCTCAAAAATAAAGGTCTTAAGTAAGCAATTGTCAGTGTTGCAGCTGCATGAATTCCACCGCTATCTTCAAAAATATCCATACTAATCCCTAAAATAAATGCAAGAAAGAGCTTTTGTACAGAATTGATATTGAAAGGAAGTAAGATGATAAGTAACTGGTAGATAATCGGATTGATGTAACCAAAAACATTAAACTCATCCAAGATTAAAACTTGAATTAATATAAGAAGGACAAACCTGATACTATTTATAAAATAGGTTTTCATCTATCGTAAATCTGGATTTAGTAGTTCTAAGGCTTCTGTTTTTCGGCTGTTTTCTATGATATATATATGCTTTAAGTTAGTCATATCATTAAAAAGTTTAACATCAATAAAATAATATCCTATGTTTTCGTCCAATTGAAAATTACTTATGATACCGATAGGAACATTTTCAGGAAAAACCAAAGAACGCCCTCCTGTGGTGATCGTATCTCCAAGCTTTACAGGTGCAGACCTTGGTACATCAATAAGGCTTAAAATATTTGGATCTTTTCCATCCCAAGTAAGTGTCCCAAAATGATAGGTTTTTTTAAGCTTAGCGTTAATAGAGGTATTGGTATTCAGAATAGAAATAACCCTTGAGTATTTTGGACTTACGTCTTGGATGATTCCTACGATACCTTGACTGGAGATAACACCTAAGTCTTCAGAAATACTATCCTTGGTGCCGCCTTCAATCAATAAAAAGTTATCGATTTTATCGTAATGGTTAGAGATCACTCTAGATCTGGTTATCTTATATAAACTATCCTCTATAAATTCAAGCTTTATAGGTAAGCTATCTTTTGCTGAAGGGATGTTCAATAATTTTCGTCTCAAGTTTTCATTCTCCTTTTGAAGAATTTCGTTTTGAACTTTCAAATCAAAATATTGATGAATATTTTCTGAAGAGCCCAAGACTGTTCCTGATATAAAATTGGCCGATGAAACCAGCTTACTGTTATGGTAGGTATGGGATTTAAAGGTTAGCCCTAGAGCTATAGTCATAAGAATGATAAACACCAAACCCGTCTTATTTTTAATAAGAAAAATAATGATTTGCTGCATAACACGTTTTTATTTTAGAAGTACAGGCTTATAGCGTTCTAAATCTTTTAAAGTGATCCCCGTTCCTCTTACAATAGCTCTTAGGGGGTCTTCCGCTATGTAAACAGGTAAGTCTGTTTTTTGAGATAGGCGTTTATCCAAGCCTCTTAACATAGACCCTCCTCCAGCAAGGTATATGCCAGTGTTATAAATATCTGCAGCTAATTCTGGAGGAGTTTGAGATAAGGTTTCCATCACAGCATCTTCTATTCTTAGTATAGATTTATCTAAGGCTTTTGCAATTTCTCTAAAAGAAATTTCCACTTGTTTTGGTTTACCGGTTAGCAAGTCCCGACCTTGGACACTCATATCGTCAGGTGCAGTTTCGAGATCTTCGGTAGCAGAACCAATTTGGATCTTGATCTTTTCAGCAGTACGTTCTCCAATAAACAAGTTATGCTGTGTTCTCATGAAGTAAATGATATCATTAGTAAACACATCACCAGCAATTTTTACAGATTTATCACAAACAATACCGCCAAGCGCAATAACTGCTATTTCGGTAGTACCTCCACCTATATCAACAATCATATTTCCTTTGGGTTGCATAATGTCTACACCAATACCAATAGCTGCTGCCATAGGTTCGTGAATAAGATAAACTTCTTTGCCGTTTACTCGTTCTGCAGAATCTTTAACCGCTCTCATTTCTACCTCTGTAATTCCACTAGGAATACAAATGACCATACGTAGGGAAGGCGTGAATAAGCGCTTTTTGAGTGCAGGAATTTCTTTTATGAACATACTGATCATTTGCTCACTTGCATTAAAATCTGCAATAACCCCATCTTTAAGAGGACGAATGGTTTTGATGTTTTCGTGAGTTTTCCCCTGCATCATTGCAGCCTCTTTTCCAACCGCTATAATCTTTCCAGTAATTCGATTTATAGCTACGATAGAAGGGCTGTCGACAACGACTTTATCTTTGTGAATTATTAATGTGTTGGCAGTACCTAAGTCGATAGCGATATCTTCAGTTAGAAAGTCAAAAAATCCCATGTTATAATAAAATTAGAAGAGGATGAAGTTAGTGAATTAATGCTTAAAGTGACGCGTTCCTGTCATTACCATAGAAATATTATTTTCGTCACAATATGCAATGCTAAGTTTGTCTTTGATAGATCCTCCAGGTTGGATTACAGAAGTAATACCCACCTTGCCTGCTATCTCTACACAATCTGGAAAAGGAAAAAAAGCATCACTAGCCATAACAGAATCTTTTAAGTCAAACTTAAAATTTAAAGCCTTTTCAATAGCGTGGTTAAGCGCATCTACTCGAGAGGTTTGGCCAGTCCCACTTGCTAGCAATTGTTTGTCTTTTGCCAATACAATAGTGTTGGACTTGGTATGCTTACAAATCTTTGAAGCAAACAACAGATCGTCAACTTGAGAGTCTGTTGGGGATGTTTTTGTTACTGTTTTTATTTCTTCTTCGTTATCTGTTTTGAGATCCCTGTCTTGAACTAAAACACCATTAAGACAAGTTCTCACAATCTTATCTTCAAATTGGAATACTTTTTGGACGAGTATAATTCTGTTTTTCTTTTTGGTAAGTATTTCCAAAGCTTCATCACTATAACTTGGAGCAATGACAACTTCACAAAATAGGCTGTTAATTTCTTCTGATGTTGCTTTATCAATTTCTGTATTTGAAATTAAAACTCCTCCAAAAGCAGAGACTGGATCTCCTGCTAATGCGTCTACATAGGCTTTATAAATACTATCGCGTTGAGCAAGGCCACAAGCATTATTATGCTTTAAAATGGCGAAGGTTGGTGCATCATTAGTAAATTCTGCCATCAAATTGACCGCAGCGTCTACATCTAACAAGTTATTGTAAGATAATTCTTTGCCGTGAAGTTTATTAAATGCTTCATCAAAGTCACCAAAGAAAAACCCTTGTTGGTGAGGGTTTTCTCCATATCGTAATTCTACTCCTTTCTCAAAACTTTGTTTATGAGAAGGAAGTTGTTCTGTAGTGTTGAAGTAATTAAAAATGGTGGTATCATAATGAGAAGAAATCTGGAAAGCCTTTGCAGCAAAATTCTTTCGCTCTTTAAGGCTTACTTTTCCTTTCGAGTTTTTAAGAACTCCCAGAAGGCTTTCATAATCTGATTTTGAAGAGACACAAAGCACGTCTTTAAAATTTTTGGCAGCAGCTCTTATTAAGGAGATGCCTCCTATATCAATTTTTTCAATACTATCTTCTTCATTCGCGCCAGATGCTACGGTATCCTCAAAAGGATATAAATCAACAATAACCAAGTCGATTTGTGGAATATCATAAGATTTTAATTCCTCTTGGTCTTGCCCGTTATCACTTCGATTTAAGATCCCTCCAAAAACTTTTGGGTGAAGGGTTTTAACTCGACCTCCTAAGATAGAAGGGTAGGACGTAATATCTTCTACGGGAGTAACATCTATATCTAAGTCTTTGATGAATTTTTCAGTCCCTCCAGTAGAGTAAATTTGTACTCCTAGATCATTTAAGGTTTGTACAATAGGCCCTAAGCCTTCTTTGTGAAATACTGAGATTAAAGCGGATTTTATTTCTTTTTCTTGGGCCATTTAAGATACGTTTTGTTAACGTCCCAAATGTAGAACATTGCCAATGAATATTTAAACGATGAACACCAAATAATCAGGAAATATAAAGCCCAGCTTTTGCTGGACTTTATATTCTAATTTTGGACACTACTATTTTAAACGATCATCCCCGCAGCGACAGTTTCCTTAGTAGACTCATCTACTAGTATTATGCTTCCTGTGCTTCGGTTATCTCTATAACTATCAATCATCAATCGATGAGAAGTTTTAAGTTTTACTCTAGCAATATCATTCATTGTTAAATCCTTATCCTCTTCATTTCGTTTGAATGTATTGACATCCACTTTGTAAACCACCTCTTTAATGACAGCTTTTTGCTCGTTGGAGGTATGCATGATAGTGTATTTGGTTCTAGACTTTAAAGGAGCGTTATTTAGCCAGCATAACATCACATCAAATTCTTGTGAAAGTTTTGGTTGATTGTTCTTTTTCACAATCATATCTCCTCTGCTTATATCAACATCATCTTCCAAGGTTATTGCTACAGACATAGGAGCAAAAGCTTCTTCAACTTCAGTTTCTCCAACGTTTATGGTTTTAATTTTAGACGTAAAACCAGAAGGTAATATAGCTACTTCTTCGTTCACTCTATAAATCCCACTAGCTATTCTTCCTGCATATCCTCTGTAATCTTCGAAGCCTTTGCGTTGAGGTCTAAGAACGGTTTGCACTGGAAATCTAGCATCAATTTTGTTGATATCACTACTAATGTGTAGGGTTTCTAGCTCATGCAACATTGGCGAACCTTGAAACCAAGTCATATTTTCTGAGCGGTTGACTACATTATCACCATCTAATGCACTTATGGGTATATAACGCACGTCTTTGATAAGTAGTTTCGAAGAAAACTCTTCAAATTGCTCCACAATGGAGTTGAAGGTCTCTTCAGAATAAGATACCAAGTCCATTTTATTTACACACACTATAATGTGAGGAATATTTAATAAAGAAGCTATAAAGGTATGCCTTTTTGTTTGCTCAATAACTCCGTGTCTTGCATCAATAAGGACAACAGCAGCATTGGCAGTAGATGCGCCAGTCACCATGTTTCTAGTGTACTGGATGTGACCAGGTGTGTCTGCGATAATAAATTTACGCTTTGGTGTTGTAAAATATCTATAAGCAACATCAATAGTAATTCCCTGTTCCCGTTCATCTTTAAGTCCGTCGGTGAACATAGCAAGGTCTACACCTTCTATTCCTTTTTGTTTACTTGAATTTTTTACAGCGGCTAGTTGGTCTTCAAAAATGGATTTGGAATCGTAAAGCAGTCTTCCAATAAGTGTGCTTTTACCATCATCTACACTTCCAGCAGTGGTAAATCTTAGCAATTGGTTTTTATCTATTTTCATGATATGCATCAGTTTTTGTAATCAGAATTTTGGGTGTTTTAGAGAAATTATAGTCTAGAAATAGCCGTCTTTTTTTCGATCTTCCATCGCAGTTTCTGATCTTTTATCATCACTTCTATTTCCTCTTTCGGTTTCTCTCATCGTAGAAACCTCCTCAACGATTTTTTCCATAGTGTCTGCGTCAGACTCTATTCCTCCTGTAATGGTGATGTCTCCTAGGGTTCTAAATCTTATTTTTTTAGAGACTATTTCCTCATTAGGCTCTAGTTTTAAAAATTCAGAATTTGGAATCCAAGACCCATTTCTCTTCACTACGTCTCTCTGGTGAGCTAAATATAAAGAGGGGATTTCTATTTTTTCTTTGGTGAGGTAGTTCCAAACATCCATTTCTGTCCAGTTACTGATAGGAAAGGCTCTGAAGTGTTCTCCTTCAAAATATTTCCCATTGAGTAAATTCCACAGTTCAGGACGCTGATTTTTAGGATCCCACTGCCCAAACTCATCTCTATGCGAGAAAAAACGTTCTTTTGCTCTTGCTTTCTCTTCATCTCTACGGCCACCGCCAATAGCACAATCCACTTTATGCTCTTCTAGACTATCCAACAGCGTTGTGATTTGTAAAGCATTTCTAGTTGCATTTTTACCTTTTTCTTCGGTAACACGTCCTTTATCTATCGATTCTTGGACAGAACCTACAATAAGATTGACACCTAGTTGTTTGGCAAGATCATCTCTAAATTGAATAGCTTCTGGGAAATTATGCCCGGTGTCTACATGCATTAGAGCAAAAGGAATCTTTGCAGGATGAAAGGCTTTTTTGGCCAAATGCGTTATAAGAATGGAATCCTTCCCTCCAGAAAATAAAATAACTGGATTTTGAAATTGGCCCCAAACTTCTCTTAAAATAAAGATGGCTTCTGATTCCAACTCTTCTAAATAATTTAAATAATAGGTGCTCATAGTTTTATATTCTTCGTGTTTCTTCTAAATAATCTATAATTTGCTTCACGCTCATTTCTATACTAATATCTACTGTAGAAATCTGAAGATGTGGGTTTTTTGGAGCTTCATAGGGTGCGTCTATGCCCGTGAAGTTTTTTATTTCTCCAGCCCTTGCTTTTTTGTATAAGCCTTTTACGTCCCTATTCTCACATTCTTCTAAGGAGGTATCTACATATATCTCAATAAGATCTTCATGGCCTACAATTTCTTTAACTTGATCTCTGTCTGAAATCAATGGAGACACAAATGCAGCGATAGTTACCACTCCAGAGTCAACGAAGAGTTTTGCAACTTCAGCGATTCGCCTTAAATTCTCGTAGCGATCCTCTTTAGTAAATCCAAGCCCTTTATTAATTCCACTTCTTATGTTATCCCCATCTAAAGCATAGGTGTGGATTCCTTTATAAAATAATTCTTCTTCAACTTTATTTGCTATGGTCGATTTTCCAGAACCCGAAAGCCCGGTAAACCAAAGCACAAAAGAATCGTGACCATTGACTTTATTTCTATGCGATCTAGTTATATCGTAGTCATGTATGACAATGTTTTTACTCATAATGTTGTTTTGACATGAAAATAACCGTTCAAAAGATTTTCTCTATTGTAAAGCATTTCTTCATTTGTATCTAGGCTTATAACTCGAAGGCCAACAGCTTTACAAATAGCTTGTCCTGCAGCGGTATCCCACTCCATTGTGGGTGCATATCGAGGATATACGTCTGCCTCTCCTTCTGCGACTAGGCAAAATTTTAGAGAACTTCCTTTGGAAACAATTTCTACTGGTTTGTGATGTGTGTCTTTCAGTTTCTCTACATAGTCCAAAGTGTCTTGATTCATGTGAGATCGGCTTCCAACCACTCTAATGGGATTAGAGCTCTGGCTCGGCTTCAAAGGGTTTGCTTTTTTCAGTAAAGTATCCACATCAAACTCTCCTTGCGGAACTTCTACTTTATAGGAAGTTTGGGTCTCAACATCTCCCACATATAAAATGCGCTGCGCAGGAACATAAATAACTCCAAAAATTGACTTTTGTTCATCAATCAGAGCAATATTGACGGTAAATTCACCATTCTTTTTTACAAATTCCTTAGTCCCATCCAGTGGGTCCACAATCCAACAAGTTTTCCAGGACTTTCGGTCACTATAGTCTATAGTTTTGTTTTCTTCACTAATAATTGGGATAGAAGTCGTCTCCAAATAAGACATGATCACTTTATTGGCTTCTTGATCTGCTAAAGTTAGCGGAGAATTATCTTCTTTATATTCTACTGCAAAATCTTGCTTGTAGATGTTCATAATAGCTTCACCTGCTTTTATAGAAGCCTCAATTGCCTTTAATTTATTTTTATGCATATAAGTAATTATTTTAACTTAAGTCCTGATATTCATTTGATTATGTTTGTGCTAAAACATGAATTTCAAACACTTATCTTTATTTTTTATAATAATTGATAAAAGTATACAATTTCTACCAATTTAGTAGACTATTCAAATTTGAAAACAGAATTTTTTTATGTTAATTTTTTTTCTGAAGTAAAATTGTAATTATTTACTCTTTCTTTCGACAATTAAAATCGAAACTTTGATTCTTAGATTCAAGCATGTAAATAAAAAGTTATGAAAACCATCAACACCTTTTTTTTTGGTCTTTTTTTCTCTGTTTTAGGAGTGGGGACTACTTTGAGTCAAAATATCCATCAGCATCATCAATGGCAGGATTTACTTGAAACTTATGTGAATACTCATGGAGATGTTGATTATAAGAATTTGAAACAAAATGAAAAGAAACTCGACGCCTACTTAGATCTTCTTTCTAAAAACCCTCCTGAAGACTCTTGGACCAAAAATAAAAAGAAAGCTTACCTTATCAATGCGTATAATGCGTTTACCGTAAAGTTGATTTTAGATCACTATCCCATAGAAAGCATTAAAAATATTGGAGGTTTTTTTAGCAGTCCTTTTACTACAGAATTTGCAAAAATCGGTGGTAAATTATATTCCCTAGATGATATTGAAAAAGGGATGCTTTTGAAAATGGGAGATCCTCGCGTTCATTTTGCCGTGAACTGCGCTTCAGAATCTTGTCCCAAATTGTTGAATGAAGCTTATGTAGCTGCAAAACTCGAAAAGCAACTTGATGCTTCAGCAAAAACCTTCGTAAATTCTGATAAAAATAAATTATCAAAAACTAAAGCAGAGCTCTCTAAAATTTTCAAATGGTATGCTTCAGATTTTGAATCTGAATTTGGGTCAGTAATAAGATTCATAAATATCTATGCAGATGAAACTATAGACGAAGAAGCATTTATAAATTATTTGTCATACTCTTGGGAACTGAATGAAATGTAGCTGGCATGATTAGTATCATTATTCCTGTTTATAATGAAGCTGAAGAGGTTATAAGCAACCTTATACAAATTCAGAATAGAATAAGTTCTTTTGGGTATGTTAAGGAAATTCTCGTTGTGGACGGCGGAAGTAACGACGGAACTTTAGCTTTAATTAATCAGTTTGACGGTATCAAATGCTTGGAAAGTAAAAGAGGAAGATCAAGGCAAATGAACCATGGTGCTAAACAAGCTACTGCAGAAATCCTATATTTTCTGCATATCGATTCTTTTCCACCACAAGATTTTGATAGGCTAATTGAAGAATCTGTTCGAGATGGACACCAAGCTGGATGTTTTAAAATGAAATTTAGGAGTCGACATTCCTGGCTTCAATTTATTAGCTGGTTTACAAAATTCAATGCCAGGTTTTGTAGAGGTGGTGACCAGAGTTTGTTCGTCACAAAATCTCTTTTTGAAAAGGTAGGAGGCTACAATGAAGAGTTTCTGATTTATGAAGATCATGAAATTTTAAAACCGATTTATGACTCTTCTGGTTTTAAGGTGATTCAGCATTCGATTTCAACATCTGCAAGACGTTTTGAAGATAAAGGCATTTTGAAATTACAGATTCTCTTTTGGATAATTTATTTAAAAAAATGGAGTGGGGCTTCATCAGATGAGCTTTATAGCTTCTATATGAAGCACATTAACAACTGATTTTGTTTACCTTAAGGCTCTTGACTTATTTGATAAACTAGTTTTACATCTTAAACGTTGATAGTTTGGTGCAAAAACACATCCTACCGATTAAAGACTGGAAACTAATCTGGAAGAAATCAGTGTTGATGAAACAGTTATAGTTAAGGTTCCAAAAACACGAGAGACTTTTAGTTTTTCTTTTCAGTTGTAAACATTCTTACGTAGAAAGCGTAATTTTTTGATTGGATATTTATCATTTGTTTTTACAAAAAACAATCAAGGTTAATAACTACTCTAACAGTATTATTTGACATTTTGAGAAGAACATTATTTTGAATATAACTACTTTTACTCCCCCAAATAAGCATTAGGAATCGTGTTTTGTTTGCGTATTGGTTATTTTTTCTGTGACATACTTGAAAGCTCAAGACAAATTAGTTCTGTTTTTTTATAGGCTTAAACTCGGGGTTTCTGTTTCAGAAGTTTAAGGTGCTGAGAAAATTAATCCTTTCAGGACACCGATATTGAGTGGTGTGCAGACGGAATATAAATTTATAAAAAGTTGGTAGTCAACCTGAGTTAATTTATACCAAGTGAGGTATTGTAAAAGAGGCAACCCCAATAGAACTCAATTTGATCTTTCTTTGAAATTAGATCATCTAAATCTGCCGATTTTATTTAAATACTTTGTTGTGGAAGGCTTAACTTTGAAATTGGGGTCTGGAATGAGTTATCTTATCAATTCTCAACACAAAACTATAGTAGTGTCTAAGTCTTCTATTTAATAAATTTCAGACCAATTTAAGGACGTAAATTATAGAGCTAATAGTGGAGGTCAATTATAAAATGGAATGAGGCTTTACTATTGGATTTAGATATGATAGAAATTTTATCGTTATCAACAACGGAAATAACCCAGAGACAGGTCAACTCAATACCATTATATGACAGCTCAGTTTTCAATACTTTTTTAAATAATACTAAATACTCAAGAGTCTAAAAAACAGTACCTTTGCAAAAAATTTGAAAATGAAAGATCCTAAAAAAAATAAAACCAATCCAAAGACGTCTCCAAAAGATAAATTCAGTAAGAAAGAAGTTGCGCAGTCCAAAGTAGACAAGCAAATTAAGAATCCAAGTGCGGGCATGCGTCTTAACAAATACATTTCTAACTCAGGGGTTTGTTCCCGTCGCGATGCTGATATCTATATAAAATCTGGCAACGTAACGGTAAATGGAGAGGTGATTATAGAAATGGGACACCATGTGAAGCTAGAGGATGAGGTTAAGTTCGACGGACGTAGAATCAATCCAGAGCCTAAAGCATATGTTTTGCTTAATAAACCCAAGAGCTTTTATGTCACGGGTAGTTACGAAAAAGGGAAGCTTACCGCTTTAGACCTAGTCCAAAATGCCTCTAAGTCTAAACTTGCACCGGTTGGCAAATTAGACACCAGTGCTATGGGACTTATCCTCTTTACAAACGATGGTACGCTGGCTAAAAAACTCTCGGGTCATAAAAATGGAATTCGACAAATTTATCAAGTTGAATTAACTAAGCCTTTAAGAGAATCTGATTTAGAAGTGATTAAAGATGGTCCGTTTATCGAAGGTTCTAAAGTAAAAATTGAAGAAGCGGCTTTTGTCGACAATAGACCAAAAAACATCGTAGGACTTGAACTAAGGAGTCAACGTGCTCATATCGTTCAACGTATATTTAAAAAACTGGGTTATGAGATTGAAAAAATGGATCGCGTGATTTATGCAAATCTCGATAAGAAAAATTTACCTAGAGGTCATTATCGTCACCTTACCAGACAAGAGGTCATCAATTTAGGAATGGTTTAAAACACTCTAATTGGCAATCTTTGTCATAATTTTAATGTTTTGAATTGTCTTGTCTTTTTGATTACTCGGCTCAAAATATAACAGCTCGCAAAGCAACTTATGATCACCAAATGGACAACATTGAATTTATGGAAAGGTAAAACTTTTCTAGTATCTTTTCCGATTTAGGTAATACAATGCTGCTGAGGGTAATGTAAAAAAGATGCGTATAAGTGATAGTAGTTAAAGTTATGGAGGTTACCGCTAATTACTTATAATTCCCTTCTGATTAATTTTATCATCAAGCATTTTGGTTATTAGAGTATTGAAAATCGCGACCTTGTTCCGCAAGTGGTTTTGTTTATGACAGAACTCATTGAAATACCGATTGATGTTGAACTCGCTTACCCATAAATATGTTTCTTTTATCTATGATTTTACCTGATGAATTATGGTGTGCAATGCTTTAAAGTTCTGCCTAATGTTGCTTGGTATTTGGGCAATGTTGAAAGCTTAGGCAAAAGATCCGTATCTTCTCCAAGGGTCTGTCGTGATGAGCGCATCTCTTTAGATGTGGTCCACAGATATATAATTGTAATGAACTTGTCGAAAAGTCCATTATGCTTACCATATACAAAGTTTGACCTTACCCAGATCGGTAAGTTGTAAAGCTTTCGATGCTTTCTTTCTCTTTCTTGACGTCACAGCTACGAAAGATTTCCACTTCCTTATAGCCCCAAGTACAAACTCTACAACATGTACTACGCGATACAAGTGTTTGAAGTAGAAGACCATAGGTGTATGCAGATATTATATTGGCGAGCAAAATCCATCTTAATTTGACAGGCGGTAAGGTTATATTTTAAACACATACATTTGTTCTAATTCTTCAAACTAGAGAGGTATTCCTTGCATTCGAGACTCGTTTTAAACCGATCAGAGAACTCTAGAAGATTTTGATCTTTAAGTGTGCTCAAATTTATTAATTTTAATTAGCCTAGAGTTAAGTATTTGTTGACTGACCTCTTTAATCTTAAACAAATTTGGACCTTTAAATCTTAAAAAGAGATCTATAATTTTAACAAATTATCAGTTTTTTTTTATTCATAAATAAACTTATTTTGCATAATATTATTAGTCTTTTGTCTATTTTTATTCCCTATTACTAATTGAAATAGGTGTTCATTTTTAAAACTATTTTTTTACTTAACTTTAAACCAATAATTACCTATTATAAATGAATACAAAGTATATTGACCTCATAAGTCAAACTTATCAATTTCCTCAGGACGAATTTCAACTTAAAAACGATCACCTGACATTTCACGACATCGATTTGATGGAATTGGTTGAAAAATACGGCGCCCCTCTTAAATTTACCTACTTACCAAAGATTTCTGAAAATATTCACAGGGCTCAAAAGTGGTTTAAAGATGCCATTGAAAAGAATAATTACAGAGCGACTTACAATTATTGCTATTGCACCAAGAGTTCTCATTTTAAACATGTTCTAGATGAAGCCCTTAAAAATGATATTCACATAGAAACATCATCAGCATTTGATATAGATATTGTCAATAGTTTAAAGGAAAGGGGTAAAATCACCAAAGACACTTATGTTATTTGTAATGGCTTCAAGAGAGATCAATATGTCTCTAATATTGCTAATCTCATCAATAATGGACATCAGAATTGTATTCCAGTGATAGATAACTATGAGGAAATCGATTTGTTAACCAAGGCGATTGATAAAGATTTTAAAATAGGTATTCGAATTGCATCAGAGGAAGAACCAAAGTTTGAGTTTTATACCTCAAGGTTAGGAATAGGCTATAAAAATATTATTCCGTTTTACGAAGATCAAATCAAAAACAATGATCAAGTGGAGTTGAAAATGCTTCATTTCTTTATCAATACAGGTATAAGGGATAATGCGTATTATTGGAATGAACTTCAGAAGTGTTTACGTGTATATACTCGCCTAAAGAAGGTATGCCCAAGTTTAGATAGTCTCAATATTGGTGGGGGTTTTCCCATAAAAAATTCACTGGCTTTTGAATATGATTACCAATATATTATTGAAGAGGTTGTTAGTCAAATTAAATTAACTTGCGAAGAAGAAGAGGTGCCTGTCCCTCATATTTTTACGGAATTTGGTAGTTTTACGGTTGGTGAAAGTGGAGGTGCCATTTATGAAGTCCTTTACCAAAAACAACAAAATGATCGTGAAAAATGGAATATTATTAATTCTTCTTTTATCACAACTTTACCCGATTCTTGGGCGATTAGTAAGCGTTTTATTATGCTAGCTTTAAACCGTTGGAACGATAGATACGAAAGAGTCCTACTGGGCGGCTTAACCTGTGACAGTGATGATTATTACAATTCGGAACAACATGTGAATGCTATTTATTTGCCTAAGTATGAAAAGGAAAACCCACTATATATAGGCTTTTTCAATACTGGAGCCTATCAAGAAACCATAGGTGGTTTTGGCGGATTGCAGCATTGTTTGATTCCAAGTCCAAAACATATTTTAATTCAAAAGAACGATGACGGAAGTCTGTCAACGAAACTATTTAGTGAACAACAAAAAAGTGAAGATTTACTCAAAATTTTAGGTTATCATGGCGTTTAAAACAAATTATGCAGGAATTCCAGACAAGTATGCCCGTATCGACGAGGCGAAAGTTATTCTAATTCCAGTTCCTTATGATGGAACAAGCTCTTGGCAAAAAGGAGCAGATAAAGGCCCTGAGGCTTTTTTAAAAGCTTCGGAAAATATGGAGTTGTACGATATTGAAACCCGTACTGAAGTCTATAAAAAGGGTATTTATCTTGCGCCAGCAGTTTCAGAGAATAGCTCTCCAGAAAAAATGGTTGAGGCAGTGCATAAAACCACTAAGAATTACATCAATCAAGATAAATTCGTCACTATTTTTGGAGGAGAACATTCGGTTTCAATAGGAACCATAAGGGCTTTTCATGACCATTTTCCAGACCTTACTGTTCTTCAATTAGATGCTCATGCAGATTTGAGGCCCTCTTATGAAGGGAGTACTTGTAATCACGCTTGTGCTCTTCATGAAGCCAGCAAAAAAGGGAACCTTCTTCAAGTAGGTATTCGGTCTATGGATGTTTCTGAAGTAGAACATATGGACGAAAATCGCGTTTACTTTGCTCATGACTTATATGAGGATTGGACTGAAGATGCCATTGGGCAAATGACCCCTAATGTTTTTATAACGATAGATCTAGACGCTTTTGATCCTTCTATTATGCCTTCTACAGGAACTCCCGAGCCAGGTGGACTTTTTTGGTATGAGACTTTAGAATTCTTAAAAGAAATTTTCAAAAAGAAAAATGTGGTCGGATTTGATATTGTTGAGCTCTGTCCCAATGAAAAGGATAAATCTTCAGACTTTCTTGCTGCGAAACTTTATTATAAAATGTTGAGCTATAAGTTTAAATATGAAGATGGATATAAAGAGGATGAGGAGTAGATTTTAAAGGTTTGATAAATAGAAAAGAGAAAAGAGGAAAAAGAAAAAAGAGAATAGAACAAAGAGAGAATAGAACAAAGAGAGAATAGAACAAAGAGAGAATAGAAAAGAGAAAATAGAAAAAAGAGGAAAAAGAGAATAGAACAAGGAGGAAATAGTAAAAGAGGATAGAGAGAGAATTGAACAAAGAGAGAATAGAGGAAAATAGAACAAGGAGTTTAGGGAAAAGAGCAAGGAGGAAATAGAAAAAGGTGTGTAAAGAGTAAGAAATGATTTAAGTACTGATGAAAATTTAAAGTTGAGTGTATTATTTTAAAATCACTTCTAATGGCTAAAAGGCACAACTATAAAAATTTGACTATTTGGAAATTGGGTCTTGAAATTGCTTTCAATATTTCTGATATTATAAAAAAGTTCCCTGAAATTGAAAGATTTGCACTCTCTGATCAAATGAATCGTTGTTCGATTTCTATACCGAGTAATATAGCAGAAGGCTCCGCTAGAAGTCAAAAAAGCTTTAAATATTATGTAAATATAGCAATGGGTTCTTCTTTTGAATTAGTCACACAATTAATTATTGCCAAACATAGAGCATATATTACAGAAGCCGAATTTGAAATGATAGAGGCTAAGATTGAGCATTTTCAACGAATGGCATCTGGTTTTCAAAATCAACTTTAAGTTAGGGAGAAGGACGGGAGAAGAGAAGAGAAGAGAAGAGAAAAAAGAACAAAGAAGAGAGCAAATGTGAAAGTACAAGGAGAAAAGAACAAAGACTAGAAGAGAAAAAAGGTGGAAGAACAAAGAAAATAGAAAAAAGAACAGAGAAGAGAGCAAAGGTGAAAGAACAAAGAAAATAGAAAAAAGAACAGAGAAGAGAGCAAAGGTGAAAGACCAAGGAGAAAAGAACAAAGACTAGAAGAGAAAAAAGGTGGAAGAACAAATAGAAGAGAAAATAGAAGAGAACAAGGACAAAGAAAGACAGAGAATAAAGAAAATAGAGTAAAGAAGTTAGCCAATAAAAAAATTAGAGTTTTTTAAAAAGATATTGAATGGCTAAAATCTACATCTTTTTGAAATTTAAATACAACTATTAAAGTCCTTTTTCTTTGTTCTATTATCTTTTCTATTGTTTAAATTATATAAAAAAAATATGGGTAAACCTATTACAGACTTTATTGAAAAGTACTTTCTCCATTTTAATGCGGCAAGCCTAGTAGATGCTGCTAAAGCATACGGAAAGCAATTGGAGGGAGGGTCAAAGATGTTGGTATCTTTAGCTGGGGCTATGAGTACAGCCGAACTTGGTAAAATATTTGCTGAGATGATTCGTCAGGACAAGGTACATATCATTTCTTGTACTGGGGCTAATTTAGAAGAAGACGTCATGAACTTGGTGGCTCATTCTCATTATAAGCGTGTTCCAGAATACAGAGATTTAACCCCCAAAGATGAGTGGAATTTACTAGAAAAAGGTTTAAATCGAGTTACCGACACCTGTATTCCAGAAGAAGAGGCCTTTAGACGTATACAGAAGCATATCGTAAAAATCTGGAAAGAGGCTGAAGCTAAAGGAGAACGCTATTTACCTCATGAGTATTTGTATAAACTTCTGCTTTCTGATGTTTTGGAGGAGCATTACGAAATCGATCTTAAAGATTCTTGGATGTATGCAGCTGCGGAAAAGAACCTGCCTATTGTAGTTCCAGGATGGGAAGATAGTACGATGGGGAATATATTTGCTAGCTATGTCATGAAAGGAGAGCTTAAAGCATCTACGGTTAAATCTGGGATTGAGTATATGACGTTCCTAGCCGATTGGTATACCGAAAATTCTAGACAAGGTATAGGATTTTTCCAGATTGGTGGTGGTATTGCTGGTGATTTCCCAATTTGTGTAGTTCCAATGCTTTACCAAGATATGGAAAGAACCGATACTCCTTTTTGGAGCTATTTCTGTCAAATATCAGATTCAACGACAAGTTATGGGTCGTATTCTGGAGCAGTTCCAAATGAGAAAATCACTTGGGGAAAACTGGATATAAATACTCCGAAATTCATTATTGAAAGTGACGCTACTATAGTAGCACCGTTAATTTTTGCTTACCTATTAGAGATGTAATTTTAGTTATCCTCCTTGCTAACCGTACTTAATACCAATTTATTTATGCGACATTATAAATTTAATTTGGTACAAGACCTTCAGAACTCATCTTCACTATTGATCTTGATTTTAAATGGAGGGGTATTTTGATGCTTATTTCCTGAGAGCTTATAATTAACTTTGCACTAAATCTATTTAATTTTTTTTGTCAAGATTTTCTTCTGAAGTTAATTGATATTAACCCAAATTACTTTTATATGTCCGCCGAGAATTCTCCCAAAATTGAACAAATTGAGTTAAAATATCTCTCCTTAAAAGATTTTGAAGCTTTAAAAGAAGTCTTTATTGAAATTTATGGAGATGCTCCAGATGCGTATTGGAAAAAGGATGAGTTGAGGGGTTTGATAGATGTTTTCCCTGAAGGTCAAGTGGTGATTTTAATCAACGGAGATTTAGCTGGTTGTGCTTTTTCGATAATAGTAGACTATGGAAAGTTGTCTGATCACCATACTTACGATGATATTGCTGGGGATAGTAAATTTAAAAACCACACGGAATTTGGGGATATGCTTTATGGAATTGATGTTATCATAAAAAAAGAATATCGAGGTTTAAAGCTTGGAAGACGCCTTTACGACTACAGAAAAGAATTGACGGAGCAGCTTAACCTCAAGGGAATTGTCTTTGGTGGGAGAATCCCTAATTACTATAAGGTTTCTCATGAAATCACTCCCAAAGAGTACATCCAAAAAGTGAGAACTAAGGAAATAGACGATCCCGTCTTGAATTTCCAATTGTCCAACGACTTTAGGCCTGTACGGATCTTATCGAACTATCTAGATGGAGACAAAGACTCTAAAGAATATGCAGTGCTAATGCAGTGGGATAATATCTATTATGAAAAACAAACCAAAGTCCCTACCAACCAAAAAAGTGAAGTAAGGATTGGGTTGGTGCAATGGCAGATGCGTTCCTATAGCAGCTTGGAAGAATTACTTCATCAGGTTGAGTATTTTGTAGAATCGCTTTCGGGTTACCGATCGGATTTTGCTTTGTTTCCGGAGTTTTTTAATGCGCCTTTGATGTCGAAGTATAATCACTTGAGCGAGCCTGAGGCAATTAGAGAATTGGCTAAGTATACAGAACCTATCAAAAATAAAATGTCCGAATTATCTATTGCTTATAACATTAATATTATTTCAGGGAGTATGCCTGAAATGATTAATAACAAGCTATATAATGTCGGCTATTTGTGTATGAGAGATGGCAGCACAGAGCGCTATGAGAAGATACATGTTACTCCAGACGAAGCCAAGATTTGGGGTATGCAAAAAGGAAGTGAGTTTAAGGTTTTTGATACCGATTGCGGTAAAATAGGGATCTTGATTTGCTATGATGTTGAGTTTCCGGAGCTTTCTAGGATTTTGGCTAAAGAAGGGATGGATATTCTTTTTGTTCCTTTCCTAACGGATACTCAAAATGGATTTTCTCGAGTTAAACTTTGCGCTCAAGCTAGAGCAGTAGAAAATGAATGCTATGTGGCTATAGCAGGAAGTGTAGGTAATTTACCTAAGGTCCATAATATGGATATTCAATACGCTCAGTCTGCAGTCTTCACCCCTTCAGATTTTGCGTTTCCTAGTGATGGGATCAAAGCTCAGACTACGCCAAATACAGAAATGATATTGATTGCCGATGTAGACCTATTAGCTTTAAGAGAACTCCATAACTTTGGGAGTGTCAAAAACCTAAAGGATATTAGAAACGATCTGTATACGTTGACCAGAAAGGAGTAGGGTTTTAATTTCTTGTTATTTTCAATTTGATAAAGGGTATAACGTTGGTTTTTATAGATTGATCTGTTTTCTGTATTTTAGTCATTATTAAACGATGAATTATGGATTGGACATTGAAGAATTTAGGTTTTTTTTTACTGAGTCTCACACTAGGGTCTACAGCTTCTAAGGAGAATATAGCTGGAGATTGTTTTTACGATTTGAGTGAAATTGTAGGATTTCCTCAAACGACTTGCAAGCCAGATCCGAATTACAGCTATTCCACAGATCCAGACTACTTAAACAACTTTTCAGAATTAATTGTGCCTTTAGTGTTTTGGGGAATTAATCAAGATGATGGAAGTAATGATGATTTTTTGACTGAATCTAAAGTTCGAGAGTCGGTGGATCTCTTAAATTCTGCTTTCGCAGACATGAAGATTTGTTTTAAACTTCAAGAATTGAAGTATGTCAATGACTCTGAAATCTATTGGACAGATTATTACAAGTTTAATAAATATATCCGTGAAAACGACTATTCCAAACCTGCAGCTTTGAATGTTTATATCCCCTATAGATTTACTAATAATGATAATAGCTTAAGAGGAGGAAAATGGTCCGCAAATCAATTTGCAGTTAATATGCTAAATTATAATACGGGTATACTCCCTCATGAAGTGGGTCATATTTTGGGGCTACTGCACACACATGCAGGAGCAAAAGCAGTTAATTGTGAACAGGTTATTAGAGATGAAGAAGATCCAGATTACAATGCCAGATGCTCTGGGGATAGAGTTACAGATACTAACGCTATACCAAGTCTTTATGGTAAGTTCCACTTAATAGACACCCATTGTGAATACGTTGGAAATCTAGTGGATTGTAAAGGAACACCTTATACGATTTCAGAACAAGACGTACGCAACTTTATGGCTTACACTCAGCATTTCTGCAGGTCGGTATTCACTGTTGGTCAAGGTATAAGAGTAAGGGAGTTTATAAAAAACAAAAGAGCTCTAAAAAAGTTGGAGTTTGTAAGCAATAAATAAAATAGGCGTGTTGAAATTTCAATACGCCTTTTTTAGTTATAGCAAGATAACTCTAGTCTCTTCCTAGATAAATACTTATGAAATATAATAAAGTAGCTAACGAACCTATTGCTGCAACTACATAAGTTCTAGCAGCCCATTTTAAAGAATCTTCAGACATTTTGTACTCTTCTTGATTCACTATATTGTGATCTTTTAGCCAAGCAAGGGCTCTATTGCTAGCATCATACTCTACAGGTAATGTAATAAAGCTAAAAAGAGTTCCCAGTCCAAACATGATAATTCCAGCTAGTAGAACCATTTGGCCAACACCCACAGAAACCATAGTCATTAATATAAGACCTCCAAAAATGACCCATTGACTCCATTGCGAAGCTACACTCACAAGGGGGACAAGTTGACTCCTCATTTCCAGCCAAGAATAGGCTTTAGCATGTTGTACAGCATGACCTACCTCGTGAGCAGCAACAGCTGCAGCTGCGGCATTTCTTTCGTTGTAAACACTTTCGCTGAGGTTGATTGTTTTTTTTGTGGGATGATAATGATCGGTTAATTGTCCTGGTGTTGAAATGACTTTCACATCATAGATATGATGATCTTCTAGCATTTTCTTGGCGATTTCTGCACCACTCATTCCATTCTGAAGTTGAATTTTAGAATATTTTTTAAATTTCTTCTTTAGTGTGTTACTCACGTACCAGCTCACAAGTAGTATGGCTCCAATTAATATATAGTATCCCATCATTTCGTTATAGTTTTTATAATAATTATTTCATCAAAAGTTTGACCAAAACCTCATTTGTCATGTCTATTTTTCAAATATAAATTCCAAAGTTTCTAGATCTGCATTTTCATTATCACTACTCCCAAGGTCAAGATATTCGTTCACCTGAGCTCTAGTGATAGTAAATTTTAAAAGGTCGTTGTCAAGCTGAACAGAAACACGTTCTGTTGTTGTAGAATTATCGATGGTGGTAGTGGCTGTCAAAATTCCATTTTCTAAACCATAACTACCGGTGTTGAGAGTATCTGTGCAGCTGATTTCATTATTATTTTCTCCTATAAAATCAAGTTTTGGATAAGTAAAGGTAAAGGTGTCATTTTCAAAATTAATCGCCATGGTTGAAAAGCAATCGGTTTCAAGCCTTAGATTTGTATTTGAAATTCCATCGTTATTTAAGTCTGTAGGTTCATTTGCATTTAGTTCAACCAAAAACCAATCCCCTTGAATATCACTTTTGGATAATGCTTGAGGAGTGTTATCGTCGTTGCTACATCCCAAAAGAATAAAGCTTACTAAAAGGGTATAAACACACTTTATTAATTTCATAAGTCAATTTATTTCAAGCTAAAGTACTATCTAAATACTTGAAAATAAATACACTTAACAAAATATTCTAGAGCATACCTTGCTATATAAATTTATAATCGTAAATTTGCAAACTTATTTTCATGACATTGAAAGTAAAAGGAATGTTTAATTATTTAAAAATTTAAGTGTGGATACATTAAGTTACAAAACGGTTTCTACCAACAAATCAACTGCAGATAAGCAATGGGTTGTTGTAGATGCCGCCGGACAATCTCTTGGACGTGTATCTTCTATTGTTGCCAAATTTTTGAGAGGTAAGTACAAACCTAGTTTTAGCCCTCATGTAGACTGTGGAGACAACGTAATTGTTGTTAACGCTGAAAAAGTCAACTTGACAGGTAAGAAGTGGGACTCAAAAAATTATATCCGATATACAGGATATCCAGGTGGACAAAGAAGTTTAACAGCTCAAGAAGTATTTGACAAGAGCCCAGAGCGTCTTGTTGAAAAATCTGTAAAGGGAATGCTGCCTAAAAACAAATTAGGTTCAGCATTGTTTAGAAATCTTCGAGTCTTTACAGGCGAGGAGCACAGTTTAAGTGCTCAAAAACCAAAAGAAATTAATATAAACGAACTAGTGTAAATGGATACAATTCACAAAATTGGCCGTAGAAAAACAGCCGTAGCTAGAGTTTATCTTTCTGAGGGTAAAGGTGAAATTACAGTTAACAAGAAAAAAGTTAGCGAGTATTTTACAACAGGACCTTTACTTTATAAAATAAATCAAGCCCTTATATTGACAGGGAATGAGGATAGATTTGATATCAATGTAAATGTCTTTGGTGGAGGTATTACCGGACAAGCAGAAGCTATCAGACTTGCCTTATCCAGAGCAATGTGCGAGCTAGACCCAGAAAATAGAACTACTCTAAAACCAGAGGGATTACTTACTAGAGATCCTAGAATGGTTGAGCGTAAAAAATTCGGTCAGAAAAAGGCAAGAAAGAAATTCCAATTCTCAAAACGTTAATCGAGAATTTCCTTCACAAATTGAAATTATTAACAGTTCAATTTTTTGTTGTTATCTGGAGTGCAAACCCAGAGTTAGTTTAGCATCTAAATGAATAAGGTCACTATTAATTGCAACTTATTTATTGCTATCCCAACAGAAGAACGTAAACTAAAACAAAAATGGCAAACCCAATAGTAGTCAAGGATTTACTTGACGCTGGTGTACATTTCGGACACCTTACCAGACGATGGAATCCAAACATGGCTCCCTATGTATACATGGAGCGTAATGGTATTCACATCATCAACCTTTACAAGACAGTTGCTAAAATGGAAGAAGCTGGAGAAGCTCTTTCTAGAATTGCAGCAAGCGGAAGAAAAATACTTTTCGTCGCTACCAAAAAACAAGCTAAAGAAATTGTAGCTCAAGAATCTCAAAGAGCTCAGATGCCTTATATCACTGAAAGGTGGCCTGGTGGAATGTTGACAAATTTTGTCACCATTAGAAAATCAGTCAAAAAAATGGCAACTGTAGACCGTATGAAAAAAGACGGAACTTTCAATTCTCTTTCTAAAAAGGAAAGATTGCAAGTTGACAGGATGAGAGCTAAGCTTGAGAAAAACTTGGGGTCTATTTCAGAAATGTCTAGATTACCTGCTGCAATATTCGTTGTAGATACTTTAAGAGAACATATTGCGGTAAAAGAAGCACAAAAATTAAACATTCCTGTTTTTGCATTGGTAGA
The DNA here is from genome assembly GCF_000153485.2 of Psychroflexus torquis ATCC 700755. Lineage (NCBI taxonomy): Bacteria > Pseudomonadati > Bacteroidota > Flavobacteriia > Flavobacteriales > Flavobacteriaceae > Psychroflexus > Psychroflexus torquis. The sequence continues at coordinate 2,492,308 of NC_018721.1, forward strand.
TACTAACTCTAATCCTAGAGATGTAGATTATGCTATCCCTGCTAATGACGATGCTTCAAAATCTATCCATAAAGTTATGTCTTATATGACAGACTCTATTCTTGAAGGTTTAAACGAACGTAAAGACGGTAAAGACAGCGGAGAAGACAAACCTGCTAAAGCTAAAAAAGAAGCTAATGCTGATGAGAAGCCAGCTAAAGCCGAGAAAAAAGCAACAGCAGTAGAAGAAGCTCCTGAAAATAAAGCTAAAGAAGAAACTAATACTGAAGCCCAACCAGCAAACGCTGAAGAAAAAGCGGCAGTAGTAGAAGAAGTTCCAACTGAGAAAGCTGAGCCCAAAAAACCAGCTGGAGAAGAGAATAAAGCTTCAGAATAAAATAGACTAAACTATAAAAAGTCGCTTAGGTTTATGCTTAAGCGACTTTCATGTTAACACAAAATACATATATCATGGCAAAAATTACGGCTGCTGAAGTCAATAAGCTAAGAAAAAGCACTGGTGCTGGAATGATGGATTGTAAAAAAGCTCTTGTAGAAAGCGAGGGTGATTTTGACAAGGCTATCGAAATTTTAAGAAAAAGAGGTCAAAAAGTAGCAGCAAAAAGGGCAGATCGAGATTCTTCTGAAGGTGCTGTTATTGCTTGTGTAAACGATGATGCTACTAAAGGTGCAATCGTTTCTTTAAACTGTGAAACTGATTTCGTTGCAAAAAACGATTCGTTTACAAAAATGGCTCATGATTTCGCAAACTTAGCACTTGGTGTTGAGACGAAAGAAGAGTTGCTTAAACTAGATTACAACGGAATTACAGTTGAAGAAAAATTAACTGAACAAACCGGAGTCATTGGAGAGAAAATTGAAATTGGAGATTTTAGAATTTTAAAAGCAGCGTTCGTTGGGTCTTATATCCATGCTGGTAATAAAATTGCAGTTTTAACAGGTCTTTCTAAGTCCGCTGAAGGTGCAGAAGAGGTTGCTAAAGAAGTTTCTATGCAAGCTGCTGCCATGAATCCAGTAGCACTAAATGAAGCAGGAGTCGATCAAACTACCATAGATAAAGAGATCGAAATTGCAAAAGATCAATTGAGGCAAGAAGGGAAACCTGAAAATATGCTAGACAAAATTGCTGAAGGAAAAATTAAGCGTTTCTTTAAAGACAATACTCTTGTGAATCAAGATTTTATCAAGGACAATAAAACGTCTGTTGCCCAACACGTTAAAACATTGGGTGATGTTGAAATTGTAGCTTTTGAGAGAGTTGCTTTAGGATAATCTTACAGTATAAATACAAAAAGCCCTTTCGTGTTTGCGGAAGGGCTTTTTTTGTGGGTAAAAATGAGGAACATAACTCATTTATCAGAATAAGATAATCCCTATATTTGCAAAACTTTATTTAAAAATTTACCATGCAGTATAAACGTGTTTTACTTAAACTCTCTGGAGAAGCTCTTATGGGCAATCGTAAATATGGAATTGATCCTAAGCGATTAGACGATTACGCTAAGGAGATTAAAAGTATAATCAATAAAGGGGTGGAAGTCGCGATTGTAATAGGTGGAGGTAATATTTTTAGGGGTATAGCTGGAGCTAGCAAAGGTATGGATCGAGTTCAAGGGGACAATATGGGCATGCTTGCTACTGTAATTAATGGTCTTGCCTTACAGAGCTCTTGTGAAGATAATGGAATGCAAACTAGGTTACAGTCTGCTATTAAAATCAATGAAGTTGCAGAACCTTTTATAAGACGTAAAGCGATAAGACACCTAGAAAAAGGAAGAGTAGTTATTTTTGGTGGAGGAACGGGTAATCCATATTTTACGACAGATTCTGCTGCTGTGCTCAGGGCTATAGAAATGGAAGCGGATGTGATTTTGAAAGGAACTCGAGTAGATGGTATTTACACATCAGATCCAGAAAGCAATACTGATGCCACAAAATTTGATTTTATCAGTTTTGATGATGTATTAAAAAAAGGCTTGAAAGTGATGGATACCACTGCATTTACCTTGAGCCAAGAAAATAAATTACCCATCATAGTGTTTGATATGAACACCCCAGGAAATTTATTGAGAATTATCTCTGGAGAAAATATTGGAACTAAAGTTAATTTATAGAATTAAATGTCATGAATGAAGAAATAGAATTTATTATAGATAGTACCAAAGAATCCATGGAGCAAGCTATCCAACATTTAAGAAAACAGTTGGCAAGCATTAGAGCAGGGAAAGCAAATCCTTCGATGCTATCTTCGGTAATGGTTCAATACTATGGGGCTAAAACACCTATAAGTCAAGTGAGTAATATCAATACTCCAGATGCTAGGACGTTGACCATCCAACCCTTTGAAAAAAGCATTATCAAAGATATTGAAAAGGGTATTATGAATGCTAATTTAGGATTTAACCCGATGAACAATGGGGAAAGTGTTATCATAAACGTACCTCCACTAACAGAAGAAAGGCGTCTTCAACTTTCTAAAAAAGCCAAAGCTGAAGCTGAAGAGGCTAAAATTGGTGTTAGAAACGACAGGAGAAACGCTATGAATGAGATTAAAAAAGCAGACCTTCCAGAAGATGTTCAAAAAGATACTGAAGACGATATACAGAAATTAACCGATTCTTTTATTGAAGAGATTGATAAAATCTACGCGAGTAAAGAAAAAGAAATCATGACCGTTTAATCTCAACGGACAATTCGTTTTATAAGTTCAGCATTTGAAAATTCAATATCTCTTCACGTTTTCACTATTCATCTTTGTGTTGAGCTCCAATGCTCAATCTATAGTTTCAGGAAAAATTGTTGAAAACACAATAAAAGAGTCCCCCATCTCTAACGCTGTTTTGATGACCAGTCAACAGCGTTATTTTTTTTCCAACCATGCGGGAGAGTTTAGATTTGAATTGAATCCCAGTGAGCATGTCGACCAAATCTTGGCGAAAGGCTTTTTGGTTTATAATCAGGAAAATCTCTCTTCTCTTATCAAAATGCAACCTTCAGAAGCCTCAACAGGAACACTTCTTAAAGGGTCAAAAATAGCTGAAGTAACCAAACGGCAAGTAGCTTCTATGAACTTTAAGTTCAAGAGTTTTAGTAAGACGGTAATCAGTAACGGAGCTCCAGATTTTGTATTAAGAAAAGACTTGGATTTTAGATTAACTCAGAGTAGGGGTCTTCAGCAAAAAATAAATGCAATAGGAGTAGAAGGTCTTGAAGGGGTAGTTCCACAAATGGTAAATAAAGACATCCACTTTTTTAATTGGTTTCAAACTTATATTAAAATTTTCGAAGAGCAATTTGTCTCTCCATTCAATACCTTGAGCAAAGTCAATTATGAATTTTATTCGATTTATGAAGATGCTCAATTAGAAATCATAAGTATTGAGCCCCTATCAAAAAGATTTCAAAGATCGTTTAAAGGGGTGCTAGTTTTAGATAAATCTTCCTTGAAATTCAAAAAAATTCAAGTCACTCTCAATGCAGATTACAAGTTGTCGCTGTCAACTGAATTTGATGATAAGTTAGGATTACCAGTATCCACAGAGCTATCCATTTCCCCAGGAGATGGAGGGGAAAAAGTATCATTTTTTGAAGGAGGTTTAGATTTTGGCCGTATACAAAAGAAAAATCCTAAACACGATAAGGCTGAATTAGTCCACCAGCAGATTTACTTTGACTACAAAAGCGGAGATACTGTAGCCCCTTTCCTTAAGCAACTAAGTAAAATCCTTGAGGATCGAGATTATACTGTTCCATATGCGTATTGGGAGGAATTGAATTATGACTTCATAAAAGGAAAAGTTCTTGATACATTAGCTTTAAGGCTATATGTCGACAAGGAAAATGTAAAGAATCGAGTTAAGAGAATTTCAGCATTTGATGCAGGCTATTTTCCTGTAGGTAGTGTCGATGTGGATCTAACACGCTTAATAAAGCTGAATAATTACGAAGGCTTGCGTCTTGGGTTAGGTTTACAGACCAATCAATCTTTTTCTGAAAAGTATAGGATAGGTGGGTTTACAGCCTATGGAACTCAAGATGGTAATTTTAAATACGGACTTAATGTAGGGAAATTACTCAATGCCGATACAAGCACATGGCTAAATGCTTTTTACGATAACGATATTGAAGAAGTCGGTGCTAATAGTTATCTTACAGACCAACGCGTCTATTCCCTTTTTGAACCGAGGCTGGTTAATATTACCTTTTTTTATAAGTATAAAAAATACGGGCTAAGTTTGCAGCACAACTTTACACCCCAGTTGATGTCGGAGTTGAAAGTGGATAAAAATAACATCTCCCAAACACGAGCATATGCTTTTGAAAACGATGGGAATTTATTTGAGAATTATAATTTAACAACAGCGACTTTTGGGTTGAGGTGGACGCCCAACACTACCTATTCTAAAGTTGGTGAAAGAATCTATATCGATGATGAATTCACCCCAGAAATTACGGCACAGCTAAGCCAAAGTATTGAAGGGGTTTTGGACGGTGACTTCAGTTTTACAAAGCTTAGTGCAAAAATAGATTATGATTTTCAACACAGCTGGGGGAGTCTATCTAGCATAGAGCTTGGAGGTGATCTGGGATTTGGCGACATCCCTTTAATGCACACGTTTCATGCTTTCCCTAATAGTCCAAATAAGCCGACAGTGTTGAATAGATTTTCAGTAGCTGGTGTAAAAAGTTTTGAAACTATGTATTTCAACGAGTTTTTCAGCACCAAATTAGCAACGCTTCATCTTAAACATAGACTCGCTCCTTTTAAACTTTCGAATACAATCCAACCAGAATTAGTTTTGATTTCTCGACATGCTATTGGTGATTTTCAAAACCCAGAACTTCACCAAAATATTGCTTTCAACACCTTATCCCAAGGGTATAACGAAGCAGCACTAGAAATTAATAAATTGTTTTTTGGGTTTGGTTTGAGTTTTGCCTATCGCTATGGGGCTTACCATTTGCCAGAATTTGAAGATAATCTTTCGCTTAAATTTACTTTCTATCTAAAGCTCTAATTTTGAAGTGGTTTACACATTTGATTTTTTACATTTGCAAACTCAGATTATAACTTATGCATAAGGTGTTTAGCTTTGGATTTTGGAATTTTATCGCTAGTAGGATTCTTAGGAATAGGATTGTCATTATTCTTATTCTTCTAGGATTAACTGTATTTCTAAGTATGCAGTGGCAACATATTCAGTTTTCTTATTCTGAAGCTAATTTGCTTCCAGATGATGCCCCTATCAATCAACAGTATGCAGACTTTGAAGAGAAATTTGGATCTGATGGTAATGTGATTATGCTAGCCACAGATGATGAGGATTTATTTACGTTGGAAAAGTTTAAAGCTTGGAAAACACTATCAGATACTCTTGCTACTTTTCCTGAAATAAAATCCGTTATTGGGATTCATAATCTTCAAGAATTGATAAAACTTGAAAATCCTAAGCGTTTTGAAATGCAACAGATTTTAAGTAAAAGTACTGATTTTTCAAAACAACAACTGGAAGCCTACAGCAAGTCTCTTTTTACAGATTATCCTTTTTATGATGGACTGATCTTCAATTCTAAAAATAAAACAGTGCAAACTGTAGCGTATATGCAAGATAGCATAGTCAACGCTCAAGGGCGGAAGGTATTTATCATGGAGAAGTTTGTTCCCTTGATAGAGTCGTTTAAGAAAAACCACACTATCGAGCTTCATGTTTCTGGGATGCCCTACATACGAACTCTCAATTCGCAAAATATTGTAGATGAAATCCAATGGTTTGTATTAGCGGCTTTATTGGTAACCTCCTTTATATTCTTTTTCTTTTTTAGGTCATTTCGCGCCACATTAATTTCAATGTTAACCGTTATCATTGGTGTGATGTGGGCCTTTGGATTTATGGGTATTCTAGGTTTCGAAATTACGGTTTTAACGGCCGTCATCCCCCCACTTATCATTATTATAGGGATTCCTAACTGTATTTTCTTGATCAATAAATACCAGCATGAAATCAAAAAACATGGTAACCAGGCAAAGTCTCTTCAGCGTGTAATCACTAAAATTGGAAATGCTACACTGATGACCAATGTGACTACGGCTTCGGGATTTGCAACCTTCATTTTCACTCAAAGTGAATTACTAAAGGAGTTCGGGATATTAGCATCCATCAACATTATTGCCATTTTTATTTTGAGTCTTCTTATTATACCTATTATTTATAGTTACATGCCACTGCCCAATGATAAGCACTTAAGACATCTTGGTAAACAATGGATAGAAAGCTTTGTAGAATGGATTGTGAAAATGGTAAGGGATAAGAGAATTACTATTTACTTTACCTCTGTTGCCGTTTTAGGGATAAGCATCATAGGTATTTTCAATATTAAAATTTCTGGTAGCTTACTAGAGGATATGCCACAAAATGCTGAATTCTTCAAGGATATTAAATTCTTTGAAGATAAGTTTGATGGGGTTTTACCACTAGAAATAATGATCGACACTAAAAGGCCTAATAGTGTGATTAAGTTATCAACTTTGAAAAAGATGGATCAATTAGCCTCTGAAATTGTTGATATAAAAGAGCTTTCTGCGCCATTATCGGTTGTTAATCTGGCTAAATATTCCAAGCAAGCCTTTTATAATAATAACCCCAAGTATTACCAATTACCAACCTCTCAAGAGCAAACTTTTATGTCGCCTTACCTCAAAAGTATGGAAAATATGAAAGGAGCTGGAATAAGTTCATACGTGGATTCAACCGGACAATACGCGAGGATGACCATGTTTATGAAGGATGTCACGACAGAGGAAATCAAAAAAATTGAAGAGCGGCTTTTACCCGAAATTCAAAAGATATTTCCAGAAGACCGTTATGAAGTGACTATGACAGGAAAAGCTCTGGTTTATCAAAAGGGGACACATTATTTGGTAGACAATTTAGTGTTATCCCTTTCTTTAGCTATTTTGCTTATTGCTCTATTTATGGCCTGGATTTTTCGTTCTTTTAGGATGATCTTGATTTCACTTATCCCCAATTTGCTGCCTTTATTAATGACAGCTGGTATGATGGGTTTTCTAGGTGTTCCTATAAAGCCGTCTACAATTCTCGTCTTTAGTATAGCGTTTGGGATAAGCGTAGATGATACCATACACTTTTTGGCAAAATACAGGCAAGAGTTAAAGGCTAACCACTGGAAGATTAAGCGGTCTGTATATTTATCTTTAAGGGAAACTACTGTAAGTATGTTTTATACCTCTATCGTTTTATTCTTTGGTTTTTCAGTGTTTATGATCTCAAGTTTTGGAGGAACCGTTGCCCTAGGAGGCTTGGTTTCTGCCACGCTCCTCTTCGCTATGCTAGCAAATTTATTGTTGTTACCTTCACTATTATTGTCATTGGAACGGAGTATTGCCAACCAAAAAACAATGAAAGAGCCACAGATGCAAATCATTGATAATGATGTAGATGACCGTAAATCTAGCGATAACACAGATTAAAGATTTTTAATTAGTGCTTCATTAAACTTTATTTTTTAATTAGCAATTAAACTAAACAATTCTAAATTTTATTTATATTATATTTGTTTTAACCATATTAAAATTTGTATACTATATAATTGCTTGAATTATGAAAAAAATTATTTTATTCCTAGCACTAGTCCTTTCTGTGTCCACCCAAGCACAGGTGACTCAAATCTGGACAGATTACGGTGGGTTTTGGACTTCTTCCTCCACCAGTATTAACTCTGTAAAACCAGATAACTCTCACAACTTGTTGGCGTTTAGATCCGATGGAATTAATTATTCTACGGGGGTGGATGATGCCAAGCTTAACACAAACGGTGTTTCTTTTACTCCTTTAAATATAAGAGCTTTACCCATTCCTACACTTCCACTTCCGATACCTGTAGAAACATTTTATTTAGTTGTTTTAGGACAATTGGCAGATGGTATGGATAACGGTGCAGATGATGGCCCTACAAATCCTTTTGCACCAATTACCCAAGGTTCAGAAGTTGCAAGTTATTTAACCGACGGAATTAATGGTTTAGACCTTGGTACAGGTATAGCAAATATACCCTCAGGGACAACTTCTAGATTCAATTTGAGTACTGGCGGTATCAAGACTTCTCAAATTGGTGATGGTTTACCAGATATATTGATTAGTCAGACAGCTAAACCTACTCGTATTGGAGATAAAACAGATAGGTTAAGATTTGTGGATGATAACGATGAAATTGTAGGGGAAGAGGTATTAATTAATTTATCCAGCACTACTGATTACCCAGTTGTTGGAAATTGGCAGACTGATTTTTATAAGTTTGAGAGTACACAAGAAAGAGACGCTTTAGTTAATATTGAGAAACCTTTATCTTTTTTTGCTGAAGATTTGTCTTATTTTGGCATAACATCGGCCAATGCGAGCGATGCGGTGGCGCTTATTTACGAACCGAGAGGATCATCAGACCCTGCTTTTATAGCCTTTAACGAGCCTTCTCTTGGGGTAGCGAGTCAACTTGTGGTCAACTCTCAACCTACAGAGCAAGAGTGCGACGGTACTCTGCCAGAGTCAATTTTAGTTCAAGTAGAAGATTCAGATGGTGCTAGTGTTCTACAAGAGGATCTTTTAATAACAGCCACAAAAGTTTCTGGTCCCGGAGATTTACTGGGAACCACTAAGGAACTAACAAATAAAAGTGGTTTAGCCACTTTTAATGATTTGGAGCTTAGTGTTGGTGGTACACATATTATAGAATTTTCATATACTAGTTTAGATTCAGCAACAACAACTGAAATTACTTTTTCGGCATCTTGTTCAGGAGTTCCCGTAGAGTGGACGGGAGAGGTTAGCACTGCTTGGAACAATGTTGGCAACTGGGACGGCACAGAAATTCCTAATGCCAATTTTAATGTTATCATTCCTAATGGACGCCTTAGATACCCGGTTTTAGTTTCAGATGCTGGTGCCAATAATTTAGAAATGGGAGATGGAACTTCCATCACCTTAAATGGACGCCTTTTTGCCATCAACGGTTCTATGGCAAATGTAGCTTCTGGAGCTACTGTAGACGGTTCTGTAACAGGCTCAACCTTGTATTTTTCAAATCAGGAGGCTGCCCAAACAATACCATCAGGTTTTATTTCTGGAGATTTATCCAACTTAACTGTAGAAAACCCAGATGGTGTCACCACAAACTCAGATATCTCTCTTTTAGAGGTGTTTACTTTAAAAGACGGCGATTTCACCATTGCTTCATCATCAACATTTACCTTCAAGAGTTCAGCTACCAAAACAGCTGTGCTTGATAGAGTGCCGTCTGGTTCTAGTATAAGTGGCTGTGTTGTGATAGAGCGGTTTATACCAAGTGGAAAGAGAGCGTTTAGGTTTCTATCTTCACCAGTCACCACCTCTGTTTCTTGTGGAAAGCCAACGATACAAGATAATTTGCAGGAAGGTGGCCAAATAACTGATATTGAAAATACTCCTGTTGTTGATCCAAATCCAGGTTATGGAATCCATATTACGGGATCTACAACTGGCGCAAATGGATTTGATGCCACTAATACAGGAAATCCATCTATGTTTACATTCAATGAATCAACACAAGATTGGGAGAATATTCCCAATACAGATGATGGCAGCGGACTTTCCTCTGGACAGTCCTTTTTAGCCCTTATAAGGGGAAGTCGAGCCTTAGACCTTACTGTTGATAACATCCAATCTGGACCAGAAACAAGATTGAGATTTACAGGAGAATTAGCCACAGGAAATTGGGATGTTTTGTCCAGTGATCTTGGTCCAGATCTAGTAGATTTTAGTTTTATAGGAAATCCTTATCAAGCACAAATTGACTTAAAAGCGTTCTTGGAGAGTAATAACGTAAGTGGTCTAAGAACAGATTATGTTTATGTTTTTGATCCAACCATAGGAACCTCTGGTAGCTATGTTACGGTGGACTTATCAACAAACAACGGTACGAACAACGTTGCTGGGTCTGCCGCTGATAAATATTTGCAACCCCATCAAGCCTTTTTTGCTGAGACTAGTGCTACTGATCCATCAGTAACTTTTGGTGAGATTTACAAAAAGACAGGCGCTTTGGCATTCGTAGGTAATGCTGTTTTCAGAACACCACCGTCTAATGGTTCTTTGAACACAGAGCTAAATATTAATTTGAAAAGGAATGTAGATCTCGAGAGTTTCGTGGTAGATGGGGCTAGACTTGTAATGCACGATTATTATTCCAATGAAGTAAATGAAAAAGATGCGCTCAAGTTTTCCAATAGTGAAGAGTCCATTGCATTATTAAATTCTCTAGATGGGATTGAGGACTACTTGTCTGTAGAAAAAAGAGCGACGCCTATAGAAGGTGAAGTTGTTCAATTAAGTATTTGGAATTATTTCACCCCAAACAATACTTTAAGATCCACGAGCTATACTTTAAGTATAAAAGCAAGTCAACTCAACCAGATTGTTAGTCTTGTGGACAATTACACCGAGCAAATTATCGAGCTTGCGCAAAATGATGAAACAACTGATTATAGTTTCGAAATTTATAGTGCTATCCCAAATAGTTATGATTTCAATAGATTTAAATTAGTCTTTGGAAAAACAACGCTTTCGGTTAACAATCCCATAGAGCTGGAAAGTTTTAAATTGTACCCCAACCCAAGTACAGATAATCGCTTTACTATTTCTTTACCTAAGTTTACGAGTCAAGAAGTAAGTGTTGAAGTCTACGATATGTTGGGTAGAAATGTTTTTTCAGAAAACTATAAAACAGATTCGGGACAGATCGATGTTTATGCTAAAGCTCTGACTTCTGGTATATATTTAGTTAAACTCTCTTCGGAAACTCTCCAAGCTACTAAAAAGCTGATTATTAAATAAGGTTATTCATTATTAACACAAAAGCACGTTTTTTTAAAAAGCGTGCTTTTTTATTTAAAACTCATACAGTGTCAAATATATTTAAATTCAAAGATTTTGAAGTTCGCCAATCTCAATCCTCTATGAAAATAGGCACGGACGCAGTGCTTTTAGGAGCATGGACAAAAATACCTGAAACGGTCCAAAGTATATTAGATGTTGGAGCTGGTACTGGAATATTAGCCCTGCAGATGGCTCAAAGAAGTTTTGCTGAAACTATCGATGCTGTTGAGATTGATCCGGATGCTTTTGAAGAATGTGTTGATAACTTTGAGAATAGTCCTTGGGGAGATAGATTGTATTGTTACCATTCAGATTTTCATAGTTTTGCTGAAGAAATGGAAGAAACATACGATCTCATTATTAGCAATCCCCCTTTTTTTGAAGTTTCTAAGAATCTTTCAACGAAAGGAAGGTCAACAGCCAGAAGCCAAACTGACTTAAATTTTGAAACTCTAGTGTTGGGTGTTAACCACCTATTACACCAAGAGGGAAACTTATCTGTAATAGTGCCTTACGTTGCTAGTGAAGGTTTTATAAAAATAGCAGCTAAATTTGATTTGTATCCAAACCAAATTCTAAATGTAAGAGGCCATTCATCTTCACCGCTGAAGCGATCGCTTATTAATTTCAGAAGAAATAAAGAAGAGACTATTATTCAAAACGAATTGGTTATTGAGCTGGAAAGACATGTCTATACCCGAGATTATATAGATTTAGTTAAAGATTTCTATTTAAAGATGTGATTATTTACGATTTAATCAAAATAATAACAAAGCTTCACAGATGTTCATAATTCTATTCATTAAATTTGTGAACAATATTTGAAAAAAAATTATGAGACAAGATACTTTCCAAGCTCCAGACTACTACGAAATCGACGATTTGCTTACCGAAGAACACAGGATGATTCGTCAAGCTGCTCGTGACTGGGTAAAGCGCGATGTAAGTCCAATTATAGAAGAGGCTGCACAAAAAGCAGAATTTCCAAAGTCAATCATCAAAGGTTTATCAAATATTGGTGCTTTTGGTCCCTACATTCCAGAAGAGTATGGCGGTGCTGGACTAGACCAGATCTCTTACGGTTTAATCATGCAAGAAATAGAGCGTGGTGACAGTGGCGTAAGGTCTACAGCTTCTGTTCAATCTTCTCTGGTCATGTTTCCTATATATGAATTCGGAACTGAAGAGCAGCGTAAGAAATTCCTACCAAAATTAGCTTCAGGAGAGTTTATGGGATCGTTTGGGTTAACCGAACCTGATCACGGTTCTAATCCAAGTGGTATGACAACTCATTTTGTAGATAAAGGGGACCATTATTTACTTAATGGAGCGAAAATGTGGATTTCCAACTCTCCATTTTGTGATATTGCTGTCGTTTGGGCTAAAAACGAAGAAGGTAGAATTCATGGACTTATCGTAGAGCGAGGTATGGAAGGCTTTTCCACCCCTGAAACTCATAACAAATGGTCGCTTAGAGCTTCTGCAACTGGGGAATTGATTTTCCAAGATGTTAAAGTCCCTAAAGAAAATTTGCTTCCAGGGAAAAGTGGCTTAGGAGCACCATTGTTATGTTTAGATTCAGCTCGATATGGTATAGCTTGGGGTGCTATTGGAGCGGCTATGGATTGTTACGATACTGCTTTGCGTTACGCCAAAGAACGTATTCAATTTGGGAAACCTATTGCGGGATATCAATTGCAACAAAAGAAACTAGCCGAAATGATTACTGAAATCACAAAAGCACAGCTTTTGGCATTGAGATTAGGTCAGTTAAAAAACGAAGGAAAAGCCTCTACTGCTCAAATTTCTATGGCTAAACGAAATAATGTAGAAATGGCTATTCATATCGCGAGAGAATCGCGACAAATTCTTGGTGGAATGGGAATTACAGGAGAATATAGCATCATGCGGCATATGATGAATCTCGAGAGTGTAATTACTTACGAAGGAACTCACGATATTCACTTATTGATTACAGGACTTGACATTACAGGTCTATCTGCTTTCAAATAGGTAGAATATTTTTTAAAGAAAATATAAAAATTGCAGCCAGTTGAACTTGTTTTGACTGGTTTATTTATTTTTGTAAAAAATAATATAAAGATGAAGCAGGTTGATGAAGTACAAGCAAGTTTAAAAGAGTTAAGAGACCAACTTATGGGTCACAAGCTTTATAAAGATGTAGAGAGTCCACAGGATTTAAAAATCTTTATGGAGCACCATGTTTTTGCAGTTTGGGATTTTATGTCCTTATTAAAGTCGCTTCAAACACAACTCACCTGTACGACTTCACCATGGGTTCCTATAGGAAATCCAAAGCATAGATATCTTATAAATGAAATTGTCTTGGCAGAAGAAACAGACCTCAATTCTTATGGTGAGCGTCAAAGCCATTTTGAGATGTATTTGGATGCCATGAAAAAGGCTGAATCCTCAACCAAAGCCATTCATGAGTTTGTTAGCCAAGTACAAGAAGGGACTGACATTTTTTCGGTAATCTCTACTAGCGATTTACCGATTTCCGTCAAAGAATTTCTGTTGTTTACATTTAATGTTATCAAAAGAAACAAACCTCATGAGATTGCTGCTTGTTTTACTTTTGGTAGAGAAGAATTGATTCCAGATATGTTTACCTCTATCATAGGTGAAATACAAAAGAACTTTCCAAAAGAGGATTTAAGTTTGTTTAAATACTATTTCGATAGACATATTGAATTGGATGCAGACGAACATGGTCCTATGGCCTTAGAATTAATCACCGAGTTGTGTGGTTCAGATAAGCAGAAGTGGGAGGAAGTAGAGATTTGCTCTCGAGAAGCTTTAGAAAAGAGGTTAGGCTTATGGAACGGGATCGCTAAAGAAATAAATTATTATAAGGCTATAGCTTAGCCTTTTGAAGCTGTCTTTATTAGGCTTATAGAATTGTCAATTTACTCTTCACTAGGAGCTAGCTCTATTTTAAGACCCTCCATACTTTCAGTAATAGGGAGTTGGCAGCTCAATCTACTATTATCTTCTACATAGAAAGCTTCAGCTAGCATAGCTTCTTCTTCATCTCCTTTTTCTGGAAGCGGAGTTATAGATTGGATGTAGCACTGGCAAGAGGCGCACATCGCCATACCACCACAGATACCAATAGTGCCCTCAGGAGCAAGTTCATAAGAACGAATAATCTCCATGAGATTCATAGCCATATCTGTGGGAGCATCTACTAGGTGGGACGTTCCTTCCCGATCGACTATTGTAATTTTCACATCCATAAGAATTCTCCAATCAAAGGTTAATTTGGTCAACAAAAGTACTTGGTCTGTAGATACATGTTTAGTACTTCCATAATGATTTTAAATAAAACACCTTGCTAAGATTGTTCCTAGCAAGGTGAGATTGTTTATGACATACTATCAATCAATAGTTCTAACTACGGCCTTAGGGGCTTCTTTTCTGGTCCCATCAAATCCAGTCACACCGCCTACTGTTGTATATTTCATCACATAGCGTTTATTGGGATGGATTCTCCGAAAAGCGCTCTGACACATAAGTGTAGCTTCATGAAAACCGCATAGAATTAACTTCAATTTTCCAGGATAAATATTCACATCTCCAATAGCGTATATTCCAGGAATATTGGTTTGATAATCTAAGGTATTATCGACTTTTATAGCATTCTTTTCAATTTCTAATCCCCAGTCGGCAATAGGGCCTAATTTAGGAGATAAACCAAATAATGGAATAAAATAATCTGTATCTAATTCGAAATCCTCCTCAGGATTATTGTTCATCCTTATGGACACGGACTCCAATTGCTCGCCTCCGTGAACATCGACAATCTCTGCAGGGGTGATCAATTTTATTTTACCGATATCTTTTAGTTCTTTCACACGATCTACGGACTCTAGAGCCCCTCTGAATTCATTTCGCCTATGGACTAAAGTTACTTCAGAAGCAATATCTGCCAAGTAAATACTCCAATCTAAAGCAGAATCTCCACCGCCAGAAATAACCACAGATTTATCTCTGAACTTCTCAGGATCTTTTACCATATAGTGAACTCCTTTATTTTCGAATAAAGAAAGATTAGCAATAGGTGGCTTTCTGGGTACAAAGCTCCCTAAACCTCCAGCAATAGCAATGATAGGGGCATGGTGTTTTGTCCCTTGGTCTGTTGTGACAATAAAGCTCCCATCTTCTTGCTTTTCTATATCTTGAGCTTTTTCGCCCAAAGTAAATCCAGGCTGGAAAGATTTGATTTGCTCCATCAAGTTATCGACTAGTTGCCCAGCTTTCACCTCAGGAAATCCCGGAATGTCATAAATAGGTTTCTTTGGGTAAAGCTCAGATAATTGTCCACCAGGTTGTGGTAGGGCATCAATGATATGACACTTCAGCTTTAATAAACCGGCTTCAAATACTGCAAAAAGTCCCGTTGGACCGGCGCCTATAATTAGAATATCAGTTTTAATCATACTTAAAAGTAACGTTTGAATAAAAATTAAAAAATCTCACTTTTATTTTTTAGCAAATTGACCTACCGTCACATTTATCACCTCTTTTATTTGAGGAGCATATTTTTTTATCGTCATCTCTACTCCAGACTTTAAGGTCATTTGGTTGACTGTGCAGTCTACGCAAGTTCCTAAAAGTTGAACTTTAACCAGTGAGTCGTCTTCAATAGATAATAGCTCGATATCTCCACCATCACTTTTCAAAAAAGGACGAATTTCATCTAAAGCAATTTCTACTGTTTTTCTTAATTCTTGACCAGTCATCATATTTTCTTATTTTTAATCGCACTACAACCCGCCATGGTTGTTATCTTAATGGCATCTGTAGGCGGTAAGTTTTTATTTCTATTTACTACTTCTTGTACAGTGTTTTTTGTCAATTCCTTAAAAGACTCACTAAGTGGTGTTCCATCTTGCAAGGCTGCGGGTCGACCGATATCACCTGATTCTCTTAAACTTTGTACCAATGGAATTTCACCTAAAAAAGGCACTCCAATATCTTCAGCAAGATACTTAGCTCCTTTTTCTCCAAAGATATAGTATTTCTTATCAGGTAATTCCTCTGGAGTAAAATAGGCCATATTTTCGCAGATACCTAAAACTGGAACGTTTATGCTTTCCTGTTGAAACATAGACACTGCTTTTTTTGCGTCTGCCAAAGCCACATTTTGTGGGGTACTTACAATTAAAGCTCCTGTAATGGGCATGGACTGCATAATCGATAAATGAATATCTCCAGTTCCTGGGGGGAGATCAACTAATAAGAAGTCGAGTTCTCCCCAATCTGAATCAAAAATCATTTGGTTGAGAGCCTTTGCTGCCATAGGTCCTCTCCAAATCACGGCTTCATCGGGTTTGGTAAAAAATCCTATCGATAATATTTTAACACCATAATTCTCAATGGGCTTCATTTTGGATTTGCCGTTCTTAGTTACCGAAAGCGGCTTTTCATTAGCTACGTCAAACATCATTGGACCAGATGGGCCATAAATATCAGCATCCAAAAGTCCTACCTTAAATCCCATCTTAGTTAGAGTTACCGCTAGATTTGCAGTGACTGTAGATTTCCCTACACCTCCTTTACCAGAGGCTACGGCAATAATATTTTGAATCCCGGGGATGGGTTTACCTTTTATTTCATTGGTGGCCTTTTTCTCTTTAGCCTCCACACTGATTTTTACTTCAACTTTGGCTTTTTCGTAAACATGTTTGTGGATAGCTTTCATTACATCTACCTCTGCACGTTTCTTAATATGTAAGGCCGGAGTAGATAGTTTTAGATCTATAACAACCTCATCGCCAAAAGTGACAATATTTTGTAGAGCTCCACTTTCTACTATATTTTGCCCTTCTCCTGCAACAGTTATAGTTTCAAGAGCTTTTTTTATGTCGTCTTTATTGAGTTTCATACACTTATAAAAATTCTAATTAAGATTTAATCTAAATGCAAATATACAAGTTTATGATCTATTTACTTATTCTATATTCTATTTTACAAGATTTCTTAGGGATAAATTAACGTGTTGAAAAGTTTAGGACTAAATCTTATCTCATTAGAGAACCAGCAAATTACAACCTCGAATATCACTTTGATCGAAGCGTCCTAAGATTTCAAATTCTGTATCGTTGATTTGCTTGCCAAGATCTTGAGTGGCGATAAAAGGGCATGAGTTGAAATTGGCAAGATCAATCACATTAATACCACCTGTACTGCCAAAGCTTAGATAGTGAAAGGGATCTTCTGTATCTCTTATCATAATTTTCATGTGGTGAGGACATTGGAATTTGCTTTGTCCTTGAGAATAGGCCTGAGACAGGAGCTCTGTCATACCATATTCGCTGTGAATGTTCTTTACACCGAAACCTTTAGATAGAACAGCATGAAGTTCTTTACGAATCATTTCTTTACGTCTGCCTTTCATTCCTCCTGTTTCCATCACAATACTGTGCTTCAATTGAAATTTTTTATTTTCAACTAAATCTAATAGAGCAAACGAAACTCCTATAAGTAATACCTTATGTCCAGCATCATCTATTTTTTGAAGTGTTTCCGAAAGCTGTTCTATTTCATCTAAATAAAAGCCACTCTCTTTAAATTTGCTTTTTTTTATAAAATGGTCTACCATATATACCAACGAAGATCCTTCTCTTTCCAAGTAGGAAGGTAGTAAGCCTAAAATGACATAGTCTTCGATAGAACCATAAGCTTCCTCAAAAGTATGGATAAAGCTATCCTCATAAACCCTAAGGTCCTTAACGTAATGTCGACTTTGCTGTTGCCCAGTGGTTCCACTGCTCAAAAAAGTCATTTCAGGAGTGAACTCTTTCGTTTTGACTTGGTGAGTTTTGAAGAATTCAATGGGTAAAAAAGGGATTTCATTTAAGGTTTGAACTTCTTGTTCTCTGATGTTTAAATAACTGCAAAATTCCTTATAAACAGAATTATACTGAATTTGTTCCTTAAAAAGCTTTAGAGCTATAGTTTGAAAATCTTTTTCTGATTGTATTGAAAAAGGAAAGACAGAAGTCATATATATCAATTGACTTCAAAAGTAATAAAAAAACACCCTGTAGAAAGGGTGCTTTAGTTTTAAAAGTATTTCAGTTTAGTTTATAACATTTTTTTTCGTAACAAATGAGGTTCCTAGAATCACTCTTATAAGGTAAACTCCTGTATTGAGGTTTGATACATTTATAGATCCCAAAGCTTTTGAAGTTAACACGCGTTATCCAAGCATATTAAAGAGCTGAACTTCCAAATCATAAGATGTTGAAGATTCTACAGTCAATACTCTATGATACAAATTCAGCATTTAAATGTAGTATAAAATCAGTTTTTTTTACTTATTAATCGTTATAAAATAGAACTATAACTAGTGCTATGCTTATTTTTTTTCCTCAACTAAGTAAAAAGCCTGTGCTGAGCTACGTCGTTGTATAATTCTATGTATTCATACGGCATTATAAATATAATTTGGTATTACCTGTTATAACAGGATTTTGTGCAAAAGCAAGAGATGAGAATATTAAAACAAATATAAAAGTATTTTTTTATAATATTTTTTCTAGAGGCCAGCTAAAAGTGATACAAATTTTATAAAAAATAAAAAGCTTTTTACCACAATATCAATCAATTAACGCTTTGGTAAACTTTAAACCCAGTATATGTTGGAGTTTTAAAATTCAAAATAGACAAGGTTAAGCCAGTATTAATAAATCAAGAATCTATTAATCTAAATGAAATCTTTTGTTAACATCGAGATAACATCGACGGTGGGCTTGAAACTTAGATTTGCGTCAAAATTGAAACAGTAATGCACAAACGATTAATTATTCTTTTAAGCTTAATAACCACAATTGGTTTTTCACAAAATCCTGAAAAAGGGACTCTCGTCGGAAAATTACTTGATATAGATTTAGGGAACCAATCTTTGCCGTTTGCTAATGTTCAAATAAAAGGAACCTCAAAAGGGGCTACAACGGATTTTGATGGTTTATATAAAATTGAAAACTTAGATCCTGGAACCTACACCGTTGTTTTTAGTTTTGTTGGGTATACTTCTGTGGAAGTTTCCGATGTAGAAATTGTTGCTGATAAAGTCACAGAAGTGAATACATCTTTAACATCTAGTGCTGCCTCTCTTCAAGAAGTGATCATCACTATTGTATCTAGAAAAGATTCTGAAGTTGCTCTTCTGCTAGAGCAAAGAGGAGCAATAAGTATTAAGGAAAGTATAGGGTCTCAGCAGTTAGCTAAATTGGGAGTTTCCGATGCAGCAGTGGCTACCACTAAAATTTCTGGGGTATCCAATAGTGAAGGCTCAGGAGATATCTACGTAAGAGGTTTGGGAGATCGGTACTTACTAACCACTCTAAATGGACTTCCTATTCCATCAGACGATGTAGAAAAGAAGAATATTGATTTGAGTTTATTCCCTACTAGACTGGTTCAGAATATTTCCATTAGCAAGTCATATTCTGTCAATATGTATGGTGATCAGGCTTCGGGAAATGTAGATATTACCTCTAGAGAATTAGTTGGTAATGAAGAGTATTCACTAGGTTTTTCTACGGGGATTAACACTGAAGCTATTGGAGCAAATGACTTTAAATTAGGAGCCTATCAAAGTGATGTTAATCTAGGATTTTACAATAACAATCCCAATAATTTTAATGCGTTAACTCAACAAAGCTGGAATACAGAATCAGTAGATGCTCCTGTCAATCAAAATTTCAACTTAACTGCTGGTAAAAAGTTTGGAGATAAGTTTAGAACTTTAGTGACGGCTTCTCAAAAATCTAATTTCGAGTTTAGATCAGGAACTTTTCAGGAATACGATAACAATAACTTTAGAGACGGTTTTACCGATGTTGAAGAGTTCAGGAAAGAGGTCACAACCTCTGCTTTGTTGGATTTGAGTTACAGATTTAACGATAAAAACAAAGTCAAATTTACTAGCTTATTTGTCAATAAGTTATCTGGGCAGGTTTTTGAAGCTGGTAGAAATGGAGAGGGTGTTGTCTTCGATGAAGTAGATCCTCAGTCAGATTTGAATCAATTTATAAGAGATCAAAATATCAAGAAAACTCAGTTATGGGTAAACCAACTTATTGGCGAAAGTAAAATAGGAGTTCATAATATTGATTGGGCTGTTGGTCTAAACACCGTCAATGCCGATGAACCTAACCGAATCAGAAACGAAATAAACTTTACCGATACCAGAGTAGAGTTAGGGAGAACAGGCGGTTTTCAACAACGTAAAAGCAATCAAATCATAGACGATTACGAAGTAAATGGAAAAATTAATGACTCCTTTAAAATTACAAATTTAAAAGAAGAGGAAAACGATTTTGGATTAAAAGTGGATGTTGGAGGAAACTATAGATTTAAAGAAAGAGATTTTGAATCGCAGTTCAATGGGATCCAAGAAACCAATTTGAACAACGTTAACCCACCAAGCATCGATGATTTATCATCCGTATTTACTTTAGACAATGTAGAAAATGGATTGTTGTCTTACGTATCGCAAAAGCCAGATTCCTATTTAGGCAAACTTGAAAGTTTAGGGGGATATGCACTTTTTAACTACAAAATGGAAAAATGGAATTTCAATTTTGGTGGACGTTTTGAATCCAATACGATAAAGGTCAATTGGAATGTTAATAATTTTCCTGGAAGAATAGGAGCTGCTACAAAGGAATACGAAAACTTCCTGCCTAGTTTGAATTTAAAATACGAGCTTAATGATAATAACAACTTAAGACTTTCTGCTAGTAAAACCATCACGTTACCAGAATTTAAAGAAATTTCTCCTTTCGAATATGTTTCACCAAATGGACAAGTGACTAGAGGGAATCCAAACCTAGAGGCCAGTGAAAATTACAACTTAGACTTAAAGTGGGAAATGTTCCCTTCCAATGGGGAGCTTATTTCTGTCGCTGGTTTTTATAAGCAAATCAATGACCCTATCAACAGAGTCTTAACGAGAGGTGCTGCAGGAATTTTTTCATACTTCAACTCTGGCGAACAAGCAGAAATTTACGGTCTAGAGCTAGACACAAAACTGGATGTGATAGCTAAAGATAAAGATTTAGGTTATATGGTTAACGTCAACTTTAATGCAACTAGAATGTGGCATGAGCAAGATCTCAAAGAAGTTTTTGAAATTATAAATGGAGAAAATAGATTGACTAGAACTTTTAGATACAACGGTAAAACCAAAACAGATCTACAGGGAGCTTCAGATTGGATTTTTAATGCCAACACTACTTTTGAGACGTCTGGGGAGAATCCTTTTGTAGCCAATATTTCAGCTAATTATGCTTCTGAGAAAATATTTGCTTTAGGAAATCCAGACAACCAAGTTAATCCCGACGAGTTTTTTAATGAAGAGATACGGGAGCAAGGCTTTGTCGTTCTTAATGCAGTATTGAGAAAAGACATCAATGAAAACCTAAGTGTGCAACTTATAGGTAAAAATCTTTTGAATCCTCAAATTGAAAGGACTCAAACCATAAAACCCCTTAGTACGGGTGTTTCAAGAGAAGAAGTAGTTAGATCTTATACTAGAGGGGCGCAACTATCTATAGGATTTAATTATAATTTTTAAAACTTAATAATTTTTGAACTTAAACTTAATATAAAAACAGCACTTAAATTTAGAAACATGAAAACAACAATGAAATCTTTAACTTATTTTTTTGCATTGGCCTGCTTTACTTTAGTAGCATCAAGCTGTATTAGTGACGATGATGCTCCTGTTGGTCCTGAACCAGGTTCTGAACTCGAACTGGAAGGGAGTATTTCCTCCGATGTAACTTTAGATTCTAGCTTAGAGTATACTTTAAATGGAAGGCTTACCGTAGAGGCGGGAGCTAGCTTAACCATACCTGCAGGAACAAATATTGCTACGGGAACAGGGACTGATGTTTTTATTATCGTTCAAAAAGGGGCGACTATCGATATTGCGGGGACTCCATCTAATCCAGTGATTATGAGTCCGGTAGGTGCAGGGTCTTGGGGTGGTTTAGTAATCGCCGGTAATGCAGAAACTACTGAAGGTATAGATGCTGTAGCAGAAGTAGGTGGAATTCTTTACGGAGGTACCAAAGCGGAGGATAATTCTGGTAGCGTTGAGTATTTGATTTTAAGACAAACGGGAGCACAAATTAATGCGGATTCTCAATTTAACGGTCTTACGCTTTATGCTGTTGGAAGTGGAACCACATTAAATAATATTGCCATTTTCAATGGTCAAGATGATGGTGTAGAGTTTTTTGGAGGATCTGCAAATCTAACCAATTTTTATGCTGAAAACTTACAAGATGATGCTGTAGACTGGACCGAAGGTTGGAACGGAGTCCTAACAAATGCTTATGTACTTCATACCGATGAAAACTTTTCTACAGCAGTAGAAGCTGATGGTTTAAATGGAAATCCAACGTTGACCAATTTTACAGCAATATCTACAGTTGGAGGAACAGCCTTGCAATTTAAAGTAGAATCTGGAGCTACTATTACAGGACTTTCTTTATCTGGTTACGGTACTTCTGTCGACATGAGAGACAATGGTGCACTGTCTAACGTGCAAATTGAAGGCGAAAGTGCTGATCTTAACTTGCCCTATACTGGTCCAGCAACTGTAAATGTTAGTGATTTTGATTGGGCAACTGAGGCCAATAGCAACGTAAATAACGTGTTAAGTGGTGAGATTACGGGTACTGTCACTTTAGATTCAAGCATTAGCTATAGCTTACCAGGTGTCCTAAGTGTTGAATCTGGAGCTACATTAACTATCCCAGCAGGAACAACAATTACAACTGGTACTGGAACAGATGTTTATATGGTAGTTCAAAAAGGAGGAACTATAAATATTAATGGTACTGAAACTAGCCCAGTAGTTATGGCTCCAAGTGGAGAAGGAGCATGGGGAGGTTTGGTGATTGCTGGAAAAGCAGAAACTACTGAAGGTATTGATGCAATCGCAGAAATAGGAGGGATAGTATATGGTGGTATTGATGTTGAAGATAATTCAGGAACTATCACTTACTTAATTTTAAGACAAACTGGTTCTCAAATTAATGCTGAATCTCAGTTCAATGGTTTGACGCTTTATGCTGTAGGCCGTATGACTACCTTAGAAAACATTGCAGTGATTGGTGGGCAAGATGACGGCGTAGAGTTCTTTGGAGGATCTGCTAATCTAACCAATTTTTATGCTGTAGATACTGAAGATGATGCAGTAGACTGGACTGAAGGCTGGAATGGAGTTCTAACCAATACATTTGTAAAACATACGAAAGAGAACTTTTCAACAGCTATAGAAGCTGATGGTTTAAATGGAAATCCAACCATTGTTAACTTTGCAGCAGTTTCAGAAACAAATACGGGAACAGCATTACAATTTAAAGCTAATTCAGGAGCAACAATTACTGGTTTGTCTCTTACAGGATATCAGACAATTATTGATATGAGAGATGATGGGCCATTAGAAAATGTTGTAATTGATGATGCTACAGGAGATCCAAGTGTTACTTATGACACAGCAACTGTTGTGGAATCAGATTTCAGTTGGGCAACTAACTAATTGTTTTTTTACTACCAATTAGCCAAAAGCTGCTCCACTTAGAGCAGCTTTTTTTATTCCTAACCCCAATTTAAATTTATAATGTCGTGTCAATAAATTGAATTATACTTCGACGTAGCTCGGCACAGGTTTTTTGATTCATTGAAGCTAGAATTAATTAGGATAGCGGCGTTATTTTTTAATAAAAAGCAAGCAAAATGGTGGGTGTCGAATTTGTTTTGTAAAAACGATTTATTGCGGCACCACAATTTTAAATAGGTACTAACCTTAACTTTATGCTAATATTCAATTTGCTAAATTTGTCAATATCAAAACTTAAACTACATGAAGAAATCTGACATCACTATCCTTGTTGTAGACGACGATCCGGATATTTTGGAAATATTGAGTTACAATCTCAATGCTGAAGGCTACAAAGTGATTACTGCGGAAGATGGCGTCCAGGCTGTAAAAAAAGCTAAAAAGAAAAAGCCTCATTTGGTAATTTTGGATGTTATGATGCCAGAGATGGATGGTATAGAGGCTTGCGAGCAAATTAGAGAGACCAAAGGCCTAGAAAATACCGTCATCACCTTTTTAACGGCTAGAGGAGAAGATTATTCTCAAGTGGCAGGATTCGATGCGGGTGCAGACGATTACATAACCAAACCTGTAAAGCCTAAAGTGTTGATGAGTAAAGTAAAAGCTTTGCTTCGACGATTTAAGTCTAATGCTTCCGAAAAGAATATTTATAAAATTGGAGGAATCGTTATCAATCGCGATGAATATAAAATTTCCAGTGATGGCATAGAAATGACTTTGCCAAGAAAAGAATTTGAATTGCTATCTTTACTCACTTCAGAACCAAACAAAGTATTCAAAAGAGATGATATTTTGAATACCGTTTGGGGAAATGAAGTTGTGGTTGGTGGAAGAACCATCGATGTTCACATTCGAAAGTTGAGAGAAAAATTGGGCGACGATAAATTCAAAACAGTGAAAGGCGTTGGCTATAAGTTTGTACATGAATGAGTAAAAAATTAAAAAGGTCTTATAAGTTTGCGCTAAATACCTCTACGTATATCACCATTTTTCTATCCAGCCTTATTGCGTTATACGAGTATATCAAATTAGAAATCGATCCGGCTTCTATTTTTATTTTTGCTTTGGTTTGTTTTTTATTTTCCTTTTTAATTATACAATTGAGGATAGAGTATTTCATCTATAAACGGGTAAAATCTATTTATGATAGTGTTTCTATCTTAGACCAAACGGCAGTTGGTAATCAAAGGGTCACATCAGATATAAAGACTCTTACCGAGGAAGTAGAACGATTTGCAAAAGGAAAAAAATTGGAGATTGAAACCCTTAAAGTAAGAGAAAACTACAGAAAGGAATTTATAGGAAATGTTTCTCACGAACTTAGAACTCCCTTATTCACCGTTCAAGGTTATATTCTAACCCTCCTTGATGGAGCGATAAAAGATAAAAAAGTTAGAAAAAAATACCTTAGCAGGGCTAGTAAAGGTGTAGACCGATTAATTTATATCGTGAAAGATTTGGATATGATCACCAAACTAGAAACTGGTGACCTCAATCTTTATATCGAGACTTTTAATATTTTGGAGCTAACCCAGAATGCCTTTGATTTGCTAGAAATGAAATCTACCAAAAGAGAAATCAGTCTTACATTCGATAAAGACTACCCGCTCACTTTTGTTAAAGCAGATAAAGAACGAATTCAACAAGTGATTACCAATCTCATTGTGAATTCTATCAAATATGGAAAAAAAGGGGGCACTTCTGAAATCAGTTTAGAACAACTGGAAGGAGGCAAAGTCATGTTTAGAGTTACCGATAACGGAGAAGGTATCGAGAAGGAAAATATTCCACGCCTTTTTGAGCGTTTTTTTAGGGTAGATAAAACAGGCTCAAGACGAGAAGGAGGTTCTGGCTTAGGCTTATCTATCGTGAAACATATTATTGAGGCTCACAATGAACAAATCTTTGTAGAAAGCGTTTATGGTATTGGTAGCGAGTTCTCCTTTACCCTTCCAATGTCCGACGAAATGTCTGAAGAGGAAATCGAAGATGCTCGTCAGCTTTAAAGCCTGAATACTGACTTACCTTTTGGAGATCTGAAACCTTAAAATTTTCCTGATCTGAAAAAGGAGCAATGCCTAGTTTTTCAAGCCGCTTAGCCAGATACTCTTGCTCTCCTTGGTGAGGTGTTGGTATAAAAAAGGCTTTCTTACCCAAGCAAGCGAGGTCCATAACCGAAGAATATCCAGACCTGCAAACGACTAGCTTGCTTCTGCAGATTAGTGCATTGAGTTCTTTAGATTTTAAATGATTGTAAAAGCTAATGTTGGGGAAGTCCTTTAAAGACTCTGTGTTATAAACTCCTCTTACTATAACTGTTTTTTTACCAGAAAGACCCTGGAAAGCTGTAATCAAACATTTTTCCAAAGAGGTTCGCAAAGGCTCTGGTCCAGAGATCACGGCTAGATAATCAATATCTTTGGGAGATTCTATTTTAGAAAACCGACTTAAAACACCAATTCTTTGGGTCGGGACCTTCACTTGTTCAGAATGGCTTAAAACACCACTTAAGTCAAAAGTGACTTCAGCATCTGGAATCCAGATTTCGTCATAACGATTGTGGTACTTTGCATTCATAAAAGATGATGCTCTGGAAAATAGTCCAGCTTTAAACTGTAATTGATGAGAAATAATCACCGATTTTATCAGTTTTGAAAAAGCTCCAAATCTGTGATCTGAAATAATCAAATCGACATGATTTTTTTCAGCATAACTCTCAACCAGTATCTCATCTTTTTTTGCTCTTTCTTTTAAACCATGACCTTGCAGAATCAATTTCAGATAAAAGAAAAAACCAGAGCTAGAATAAACGACTTGGCTGGAATTTAACTCTAAGCTGTTTAGGTTTGGGAATTCTCCTTTTAAAAGCTCTAAGGCTGCCCCATCGGAGGCTATACTAACAATAGCGCCCTGTTCCAGAAAGTAATTTATAATAGGAATGCATCTTGAGGCGTGGCCCAATCCCCAATTGAGAGGGGCAACAAGAACATGAGTAGGAAAGGCCAAGGGTTTTAATTTTGTGTATCGGTAAATTTAACTAATTTTACCTGAAAATTTCAGCAAAAACGTGGGTAGTAAAAATAAACTAAAGCGATTTCAGGATAATGAGGTATTTGATAATGTCATTCAACCTCTCAGATCTGAAATTGTAGATGAGGAGTTCCAATTTAAAGGGAAATGGAAACGTGATTTTTTCAAAAATGATAAGCCTTTAATTTTAGAATTAGGCTGTGGTAAAGGGGAATATACTTTGGGGCTTGCTGAAAGAAACAAGGACTGTAATTATCTAGGTATAGATATAAAAGGCGCTAGATTTTGGAAAGGAGCTAAAACCGCTTTGGAAGGCGATTTGCCCAATGTAGGATTTTTAAGAACTCAAATCGAGTTAGTCGATCAAGTTTTCGCTAAAGGCGAAGTGGATGGAATCTGGATTACCTTTCCCGACCCACAAATCAAATGGAAACGCACCAAGCATAGGATGACCAATCCTGAGTTTTTAAAGAAATACAAGCATATTTTAACTAAGGAAGGGATTATACATCTGAAGACAGATAGCGAATTTATGCATGGCTATACGCTAGGAATTTTAGAAGGCTTAGGCCACGAGATCATATATGCTCACCATAATATTTATGTAAATCATGAAGCTCCAGAAGAAGTAGTAGGGATCAAGACTTTTTATGAGCAGCAGTATCTGGATAAGAATAAATTGATAACTTACTTGAAATTTAGACTTAAACCATAACCTTAATTTTGGACTATTTTCAAATCTATGTATTAACTTACCTTGCCGCCTTTGTCGGTGTGGTTCCGCCAGGTCTTGTTAACATGAGCGTAGCTAAAACCTGTTTAGAAAGAGGGCGTAGAAATGGAACCTTGATGGCTTTAGGGGCTTCTTCTGTAGTATTATTCCAAGCTTTATTAGCTGTTCTAATTTCAAAATATATCTTTTCACATCCTTATGTGAAAAGCATGTTTCTTAAAACTGGTATTGCGATATTAATTTTGATGTTCATTTATTTCCTGCTTTCAGCCAACCGTAAGAAAAATAAGCAAAGCATTAAAGAAAGAACAGGGACCAAGAGTTTTTTTACTGGGATTTTAGTATCATCCCTTAATATTTTTCCCATACCTTACTTTGTCCTCATGTCTACTTTATTGAGCAATAATTTCGAGATAAAGTTCAGTCTTATGAACGATATTTTATTTGCAATAACCGCGGCCTTAGGAACGCTAACCACTCTTTACCTATATGTGATTTTTATTATGAAAATAGATGGGAAGACAGAATTATTTAAGAGGTACTCCAACTATTTTATGGCGGTATTAATGTTGATTCTTGTTATTGTGTCTTGGATTCGCTTATCTAATATATAAATGGCAAAATCAGATTTTTTTGAAAAGGTTTATGAAGTTGTAGCTTTGATTCCTGAAGGCAAAGTAACTAGTTATGGATCTATAGCTAAAGCGATAGGAGCTGCCAAAAGTTCACGTACAGTCGGATATGCCATGAATGCTTGCGTAAAGTTAGATCGAGATTTACCGGCGCATAGAGTTGTGAATAGAAATGGCGTATTAACAGGTAAGCATCATTTTCCCGGTCAAGGCGTCATGCAAAAGTTACTTGAAGAAGAAGGATTGGAGATAGAGAACGATCAAATTAAAGATTTTAAAAAGTATTTTTGGCAACCTCCTGTAAATGAGGTTTTTGACAGTTGATTTTTAATTTTAGTAAAACTTTAGCTTGTTTATTGTTTCGGTAATAGGACTTAAATCTTATATTTGGTGCAGGATGAAGTTTTTCATAATAGATTGGTTAATTATCAAAGCCTCGGATTTTTTTTAAAAACCGAGGCTTTGTGTTTTTAGAAACTTTTTTCCGCTTTCCGATTTCTTTTTCACAAGACTTTAAAATATTTTAGTAAAGCTTTAGTTTTACACACATGAGGCGATATCTTTTAGGTGTGTTTTTATGTTTAGGGTTCTCCTCCTTATTTGGACAGTCGGGACTAGTCGTAAAAACTTTCCCCGTAAAAGACACCATACAGCTAGAAGAAGTAAGTATAAGCCCCTTTCAATTTAAAGTTCAGTCTACAGATAGCCTTATTATTGACCCTTCTTTATATACAATCGATTTTCCGGGCTCCCAATTAATTCCTTCTTACAAATTGAAAATGGAACAGGATAGTTTATTAGTGACTTACTTCAAATACCCTGAGTTTCTTACCAAAACCTATAAGGGCTTGGATGAAAAGCTTATTGTGGACATCGGTAATCCTGTCGATAATTTATATGAATTGCAGCAAGAAAGGCAACCTAGTAATTTTGTACCCTTCGCGGGACTAAATACGAGTGGTAGTATTTCGAGAGCGATTAGTGTGGGTAATAACCAAAATGCAGTGGTAAGGTCGGAGCTTGATTTGCAGATCTCTGGTAAAATTTCTGAGAATGTGACTCTTCGAGCCTCCATTCAAGATGATAATGCTCCCACACAATCTGGAGGATATACACAACAGCTGGATGAGTTCGATCAAATTTTTATAGAATTGGAGTCAGACAAATGGAGAATACGAGCTGGTGATATTGATTTAATAGAAAACGAATCTTTCTTCGCCTCCTACACCAAACGAGTACAAGGCTTATTACTATCTGCCGATGTAGGAAATGAAAAACGACAAACACAAGTTTACGCTGCTGGCGCTTTGGTGAGAGGTGTATTTACAAGAAGTGAATTGACCGCTCAGGAGGGAAATCAAGGTCCTTATAAACTAGTCGGCGAAAGTGGGGAATTATTTGTGTTGATTATTTCTGGTAGTGAAGCGGTTTTTGTGAATGGCAGACAACTCTCTCGAGGAGAGAATGAAGACTATCTCATTGATTATAATGCCGGTGAAATAATTTTTAATTCCACGTTTCCTATCACTTCAGAAATGAGAATCGTGGTAGAGTACCAAGTTTCCGATCGAAATTTCTCTAGAATTGTGGCTACAACTGGCTCTAGATTTAGGTCTGAATCTCTTCAACTGAACGGGTTTCTTTATAATGAAAATGACCTTAAAAATCAGCCCTTACAGCAAAGTCTTACAGATGAGCAGGTGAATGCTCTAGAAGAGGCAGGAGATAATCAAAGTGAAATGTTTGCACCAAGTGCAGTCCCTTCAGAATATTCAGAAAATAGGGTTTTATACGTCAAGGAACTTCAAAACGGAGAAGAGATTTTTGTTTTTTCCAATGATTCTGAAGCTGAATTGTTTAATGTAAGGTTTACCAACTTAGGATCTAATCAAGGAAATTATGTGCTTTCCAGTCAAAATGCTATTGCCAATATTTATGAATACATACCTCCAGTTGATGGAATTTCTCAAGGAAATTTTGAACCTGTTGTAAGGTTATTTGCTCCCACCAAGCTCCAAATTGCAATGGTGAACGGTAAGTATTCCCCTTCTGAGAATACCAATATCCAGTTTGAAGTGGCGGCGAGTAATACTGACGATAATTTATTCTCGGATCTGGATCAAGAGGATAATAGAGGCTTAGCTGCACAAGTTTCAGTTAAGCAAACCTTGTATAGATCTAAAGCTAACAAAAAGCTTGATGTGTTTGGTAATTTGAACTTTATTGAAGATTCCTATTCTAGCTTGGAAAGACTTTATAATGTTGAATTTATAAGGGACTGGAATTTATTTGATCCTACAGGAGATCAGCTTTTTGTCGATACGGGGTTCGATTTTCAAAACAATGCTTCAAGCCACTCTCAATATAATTTTCAACGTTTAGACTACACAAATGAGTTTGAAGGTTTAAAACATTCTTTAATGACGAGGCAAGTTCTAGATAAGCTCAGTATAAATGCTAAGGCAAGTTACTTGGATAGTGAATCTTCTCGACTTACCTCTAAGTTTGCGAGGGCAACTCTGTCTGGGATTTATGATTTCGGTAAATTTTGGTCTGGATTGCGGTATGATCTGGAAGATAATGAAGAAGTGATTGTGGATAGTAAAGAATTTACCGCTAATACTCAGCGATTTTCAAGTTACGAGGTCTATTCTGGAGTTGGAGATTCTACCGATGTGTATATAGAATTAGGGTATAGATATCGACAAAATGATAGTTTACGTGCCAATGTCTTGCAAAGTGTAAACACGTCCAGCAATTATTTTATGCGTTCTCAACTAGTCAATTCTAAATCCACAGCCCTTAGAGTTTTTGCTAATTTAAGAAATCTAAAATTTGCAGAAGAAGATCGAGACGATGAGCAAAGTATTAACTCCAGAGTCACCTTTTCTCAAAATTTATGGGATAGACTTGTCAATCTCAATACTACTTACGAAACCAATAGCGGAAGCATTGCCCAGCAAGAATTCTCTTATGTTGAGGTGGAACCTGGTCTAGGGCAATATACGTGGATAGATTATAATGAAAATGGTATCCAAGAACTCAACGAGTTTGAAATTGCCCAATTTCAAGATGAGGGGAGGTACGTTAGAATTCTTTTGCCCAATCAAGTGTTTGTGAGAACCAATCAAACTCGCTTAAGCCAGCAGGTTACCCTTAACTTCCTCAAGTGGCAAAACGAAAAAGGATTTAAGAAGTTAGCTTCCAAATTTTATAACCAAACCTCTTTGCTTTTGGATAAAAAATTGAGAAAAGAGGGCAATGCGTTAAGCTTAAATCCGTTTGGTGATGATGGTCAAGAGGTGCTAGGAGAAAACACGACGTTTAGAAATATTATTTTCTTTAATAGAAGCTTACAAAAGTTCACAACCTCTTACAATTTCACCCAGAACACGACCAAAAATTTAAGTCTCTTAGGACTCCAAGAAAATTCGAATACCTTACATGAACTCAAATTTATTCATAATTTTAAAGAAAGTTGGTTGCTTACCCTAACTCAGAATATCAACTCTTCTGAAAGTTTTTCGGATCGATTTGAAAATAGGAATTTTAAAATTGAGGGTTTTAATTTTAATCCAAAAGTGTCCTATCTGTTAGGTGATAAACGCTTTGATGTCTTCTATGAATTATCTGAAAATAAAAACCAGCTCGGCGAAATGGAATCCTTAGACCAGCAAACCTTTGGCTTGTCTTTTACGCTTAATAATGCTCAGAAATACAGTATTAATGGGGAGGTGAATTTTATTCAAAATAAGTTTGAAGGTAGTGCATTTTCGCCTGTCGCCTATCAGCTGTTAGAGGGGTTGCAGCCCAACGATAATTTCACTTGGTCGCTTTTTTTACAGAAGAAAATCACAGATTTCCTAGACCTCAATTTAACTTACTTTGGGAGAAAAAGCGAAACTGCCAATGCCATTCATACCGGAAGTGTTCAGTTGAGAGCTTATTTCTAACCTTTGGAAACTTTAAGGGTCATCCCTGGTTTAAGGGTGTTACTTTTAAGTTGATTAAGGCTTTTCAAATCTTCTACACTCAAATTTGAGTATTTTCTGGAAATGATCCAAAGCGAATCCCCTGATTTTACTTTATAAATTTTAGAATCTGTTAAGGAAGAAGTTTCAGTATTGGATTCTTCACTGGATGGTTTCGTTTCTCCGATTGCTGAGGTATTTCTAGGGTAAATCACCAAACGCTGACCAATATTGAGAGAATTACTTCTTAGATTATTCCAAGTTCTAATTTCACTTATTCTCACTCTAAATTTCGAAGCAATTCGCCCTAGGAAATCTCCAGATTTCACATAGTAGTTAATTTTGTCTTCCGCTTTAGAGTCTTCAGTTTTGGCTAATTGCTCTTCTGCATACCCATAGATTTTATCTTCGTTGGCAACAAACAACCCAGACTTGGCATAAGGAAGCCTTATGTAGTATGACTTATCATCTTCAAAGGGAATAATTCCTAACTTGTAGCTAGGGTTCAAGAACTCTATAAATTCTTTTTCTGTTTGAGTTACTTCAGCAATTTGGTCTAAAGTGATCATCTTTTTAACTCTAATAGTATCTGTTCCGTAATAGATGGTTTTTGGTCGCTGAGGTTTAAAGCCATGTTCTTCCGCATATTCATACATGTAAAGCATCGCCTGGAAAGAAGGAACATAACCAGCGGTCTCTCTAGGTAAATAACTTCTCAGCTTCCAATAGTTGGTTTCGCCACCACTGCGCCGTATGGCTTTAGACACATTTCCAGGACCAGAATTGTAGGCAGCTAGAGCCAAATCCCAATCGTTAAACATAAGATATAAGCGCTTAAGGTATTGTGCAGCAGCCTCTGTAGAAGCCACAGGATCCATTCGCTCATCGACGTAACTGCTTACATCTAGATCGTACATCTTACCTGTACTGTACATAAACTGCCATAAGCCAGTAGCACCTACTCTAGATTTTGCTTTAGGATTTAAGGCAGATTCTACTAGCGCCAAATACTTCATTTCCAAAGGCACATCGTATTTATCTAGAGTGGCCTCGAACATAGGAAAGTAGAACTTGCTCAATCCCATTAGTCGTTCTGTGCCTTCTTTTTCTCGTTTTAAAAAATAACTGATAACACTTTCCAAGCTTTCGTTGTATTCTATGTTGAACGGTGTTTTAGCATTTAAGGCAGCTAGTCTTTCTTTAAGAAGTTCTGTGGGTATTTCTTTAATGACTTCACTGGACTCTAAACTATCTTTAATGATTATTTCCATTCGTTTAGAATAAGATTGGTTGATCAGTTGAGATCTCCATACCGAATCCAGTTCCATATTTCTTTGATAATCCTCAAGAATGAGTTCCAGAGAATCTCCAGTAATTTTGTGGAATTCTACCTTTTCAGTAGCCCATTTCTGTGTGACTTTCTCCTTAGTATCTTGTGCAGAAGAGAGAAGACATGATAAAAAAATAGCAAACAGGGAAATCAAAGATTTGTAGGTCATAAAAATGTATATGTTTTGTAATTCAAATTTAATTTTAAAAACTGGATTTCTATGATAAAACTTAAATCCACATTAAAATAGTGTTCTTTTTTAGAGCTAATTTCTATGAGGTTGTATTTTCGCGATCTAAATTTAAATTAATGGCACATTTTAACCAGCTTTCTATAAAAGAAATCAGTAGACAAACCGATAAAGCGGTTCATATTCTGTTTGACGTTCCTTCTGAATTAAATTCAGAATTTCAATTTAAAGCAGGGCAATATCTAACCCTAGAAACCAATATTAATGGAGAAGAAGTAAGACGATCGTATTCAATTTCTTCTGAAGAGGGAAAGGATTTGGGGATTGTAGTGAAAGCCATTCCTGATGGTAAATTTTCCAATTATGTGAATTCTCAACTAAAGGTTGGCGATCCAATACAGGTTCACCCTGCTGAAGGAAAATTTCTACTGCCTCAAGAACTAGATCATAAAACGTTTGTAGCTTTTGCAGCAGGAAGTGGAATTACCCCCGTCATGTCTATGATTCAGACAGTATTATCTAAATCTGATTCTGCAAGATTCGTATTGGTGTACGGAAATAAATCTCCAGAGCAGACCATTTTTATGCAAGAACTCCTCAGTCTTCAGAAAGAATTTTCAAAGCGCTTTTTTACTGAATTTATCTATAGTGAAACTCAAGAAGGGGATGCCCAATTTGGTAGAATAGAAAAATCTACCGTCAATTATGTTATAAAAAATAAATACGATGGTTTTGAGTTTTCAGAATTTTACCTCTGTGGTCCAGAAGCTATGATTGAAACTATAGAAGAGACTCTAAAAGCCACTGGTGTAAAAGGTGACCAGATCAAGCATGAATTGTTCTTTTCAAAATCAGAGGGGAATGTGGATGCCGCTACCGATGGCAAAAGCTTAATTACTGTGATCGTGGACGATGAAGAATTTGAGTTATCTATGGATCGAACTGACTTAATTCTGGATGCGGTATTAGCACAAAATATCGATGCACCGTATTCTTGCCAGGGTGGAATTTGTAGTTCTTGTGTGGCCAAAATCAAAGAAGGGACAGTGGAGATGAGAAAAAATCAGATCTTAACCGATGATGAGATAGAAGAAGGGCTCGTGCTCACCTGCCAGTCTCAACCTACCTCGGCAAAAGTGGTGGTAGATTACGATGATATTTAATCTTTCTCTGGATGTTTTAGTGGACTATTTTGTTATGCTGCCTCGAAGTTTTGGGATCTTTTCAGCATCTTTATTAACTTGAAAATAATACCAAAACGAGGGGACACAGAGTGATAAATGATCTATGTTTACTCAAAGACTTATTGTTAACTTTTATAGAGACCCTGAAAATAAACCTGTATGAGAGATAAACTCAGGCAGGTTTAGGGTGTTAAATAAACTTTGCTTTTCTGCTAAACAAGAGCGTTTCATAGACTTGTTATGCGGTCAGGGAGCATCAGGATTGTTTAGCATATCAAGCCAACGGAAACTCAAAGCTAATCGGTTATCTTTTATGGAGATCTTGAAACGTAAGGTCTGCTAGATAGATAAACTCAGATGCATTAAGGAGTACCAAATAAACCTAGTTTTGTCCTCCTATAACTAAGTATCAGAACTTATTTCTCAATAAAAAATAAGCGTCTTGCCTCACAAAATAGAAAAAAAACCTTAAAAATCAAATCTTAGGCTAAGCATAATATTTTGATCAGGATTCGGAATATTCAATACTCTTAATATGGATAAATGGCGGTATAGGCTTAATCTGGTATAAGGCAAAAATACCCTCTTCAATTTCCTTAAAAGTAAATGAATTCTCCTTATTGGGAATGGTATTCTCATGCAGTTCCTGTAGGATCATCGTTGCTGAAAGTCTTGCGTTGTCTTCAAAAATAATTCGACCTTCCACAGATCCCGACTGAGAAAGTACAGGCGAAGAGATCAAAGGTATTAGGACTAAAAGTTTAAATTTAATGTATCTGTAATTTATTTTTAGACAAAACTAAAAATAAAACCATACTTTTGCACTGCTTATAATTAAACTATGTTTTCCTTATCCGAAGAAAATTACCTGAAGGCCATTCTACATTTACAAAAGACGTCCAAGTCTGGAGTAAATACCAACGCCCTTGCTGAAGAAATGCAAACCAAAGCCTCTTCTGTGACCGATATGGTAAAGAAGCTCTCTGAAAAAAATCTGGTTATATACAAAAAATACCAAGGAGTGTATTTGTCGGATAGTGGACGAAAAACCGCTTTACAGATTGTTAGGAAACATAGATTATGGGAAGTGTTTTTAGTTGATAAACTAAGTTTTTCTTGGGATGAGGTCCATGAAGTTGCGGAACAGCTAGAGCACATCAAATCTGATAAACTGATCACCGAACTCGATAAGTTCCTGAAGTATCCGAAAAGAGATCCACATGGGGATCCCATACCAGACGCTAAAGGTGATTTTCACGTGGCCAATAAAATTTTACTCTCCAGCCTATCTAAAGGTGAACATGGGACATTGGTAGGTGTAAAAGACACCTCCTCCGAATTTTTAAAATATCTAGATAAAAACAATATTGCTTTAGGGAAAACCATTCAGGTTTTAGATAAAGAAGAGTTTGATGAATCCATGTTGATTCAGACAGATGGAAAAAGTTTAAGAGTTTCACCTATGGTGGCTGTCAATATTTATATAAAACAATAGTATGAAAGAAATCATTGCTTATTTTGAATCAATAGATCCTATAACTGCTGCCTTAATCGCCACCACTTTTACGTGGTTGGTAACTGGACTGGGGGCTTCCTTGGTATTTTTCTTTAAGTCTATGAATCGTAAGTTATTTGATGGAATGCTAGGCTTCACTGGAGGGGTTATGGTAGCTGCTAGCTTTTGGAGTCTTTTAGCGCCAGGTATAGAAATGAGCGATGGCGAAGGATTTATAAAAGTGATTCCCGCTGTGGTAGGTTTTTCACTCGGCGCCCTTTTTATTTTTGGATTGGATAAAGTACTTCCGCATTTGCACATAAATTTTAAGGAAGATAGAAAAGAGGGCATAAAAACCAAATGGCATAAATCTGTTTTATTGACTCTTGCGATTACCTTACATAATATCCCAGAAGGGCTTGCGGTTGGTGTCTTGTTTGGAGGAGCTGCTGCAGGAATAGAAGGTGCCAGTATTGGGGGCGCTGTGGCTTTGGCGATCGGTATTGGTTTGCAAAACTTTCCTGAAGGCTTTGCAGTGGCTATGCCGTTGCGCGGACTCGGGTTATCGCGTTGGAAAAGTTTTAATTACGGTCATTTATCTGCCATCGTAGAGCCTGTGGCCGCCGTCATTGGTGCTTGGGCAGTTTTAACTTTTGAACCTATTTTGCCTTATGCCCTCTGTTTTGCAGCTGGAGCTATGATTTTTGTGGTGATAGAAGAAGTCGTCCCCGAATCTCAACAAGCCCGGAATATAGATTTGTCCACCCTCGGGTTTATAGGGGGTTTTGTAGTTATGATGACTTTAGATGTAGGCTTAGGCTAAATTTTTTGACTTATATTTAGTTTTAGAAACGTAAACCCCGCACGACTTATGAAATTGTACCTATTTCTTCTAGGTGTTCTGTCTATAACCTGCAGTCTAAATGCTCAAAATTCAGAAAAAAACACTACAGAAACTGAAAAAAAAATAGAAGTGCCAGAGATTTTGACTAAGGTCAACCTTCTGGATCATATTGAAGTGGGGGCTTATACTTTAACATTTACAGCAGTAGAAAGCGATGGGCGTTGTCCAAAACAAGTAACATGTGTCTGGCCTGGTGAAGCCAATATTGTCATAGAAATTAACGATGGGACAGACGCTGAGCAGCATCGAATAAGCATTCCTGCACTGGGTTTCCACAGGGAAATCTTTTCTACAGATTCTCATAAGGTGTATCTTAAAAATATAGAACCCTATCCAATTAAGCCAGATGATAAACTAGAAGCCTACAAACTCATGTTGAAAATAGAACCTCAAACTCTATAGTCTACTTATCTTTTGGGAAAGCTTTTTTGTTGAACACCACCAAAAGTCCAAATCCAGTACTAATGGCCGTATCGGCGATATTGAAGACTGGCGCAAAGAATACAAAATACTCACCTCCCCAAAGGGGAACCCAGTTGGGCAATATGTCACTATACATAGGGAAGTAAAGCATATCGACCACTTTACCTTTTAGCAATTCGCCATAAGGTTCGTCAGCAAAAAGGGTGGCGATTTGACCTAAGCTGCTATCGAAAATTACACCATAAAACACAGAATCGATGATATTTCCAAACGCACCAGCAAGGATTAAAGAAACTGAAATGATTAAAATTCTTGGCGATTTTTTCCTTATAGTATCCCACAACCAATAGCTAATTAAGCTAACGGCTACAATTCTAAACGAGGTAAGGATGATTTTACCGTAAGATCCAGGGATTTTAGCTCCCCACGCCATCCCGTCATTTTCAACAAAGAGGATACGAAACCAGCCTAAAACGTCAATTTCTTGCCCCAACATAAAGTGGGTCTTTATATATATTTTAGACACTTGGTCTATCAATAAAATGAGTAGGATAAGAAGAGAGGCTTTCTTTAAAGACATAGCTATAATTTAAAAACACAAAAATAGTTTTTTTATTGACTTGGGATTTTATTTTCACTCCTTTTGCTAAGCAATTGGGTTTTTTGAGTTAATGGTTGTTATAATTTCTTCTGATTTTGACTCGAAAATGCTCGATGCTTTTGAGATGGTCAACTTTAAGTTTGGGTTAGTTTTGTGTAACGTCTGGAGTGGGATGATAACCAATGGATTTGAGTGCGATTTAAAAATGAGTTTAACACTGAAAACCAACTCCAAAGAAACCGATTTGGTTTTGAATGAATAAGCAAAAGCATCTTCAGTATTATACCAATTTAGCATTCAAATGTCGTATAAAATTAGTTTCTTTTTCACTTACTAATCGTCATAAAATAGAACCATAACTATTGCTATGCTTATATTTTTTTCCTCAATTAAGTAAAAAATAATTCAAATTTTTAATGCAACATTTAAAAACTAAATTGGTATTAGTCCCCTTTTTTTAAGCAAGATTAATTTTAACTTTTAAAATTCTAGATCAGGATATTTCTTTAAGATCTTAGAAATATCAACATTAAAAAGTCATGGCCTAAAAAATCGATTTTTTTAAAAGACTTATTTATTGGTCAAATTTGATATTTTCGTCAGCAACAAATCAATCAATCAATCAATCAATCACTCATGAAAATAATTATCCTCATTACTTTTATTTTATCCTTGAGCAATGTTTTTGCTCAAGATAATCCAACTTCATTCAATATCACGGAGAGTGAATCCTTCCATTACGATAAGAAAATCGATGGTATTTTAGCCATGAAAACCCTTAACACAGGGGTGACAGGTGTCGTTCTAGAGCATGAGAAAAGAAATGTTCTCGACAAACCTTATTTCTTCTTCGATATTTTTGATAAAAATTTGATTCAAATTTTTACAAAAAAAGTAGAGATTGATAAAAATGAAAGTTATGTAGGAGACCTATATTACAACGGGATACTAAAAGTGTTTACAGTATATCAGCCCAATAAAAAGGAGCGAACTGTTTATGTGCACCAACTCGATATCAATCATAAAACGTATAAGAGAGTCAAGCTGTTTGATGCTAGAATACAAAAAAAGCAAAACTTATTTGCTACAAAGAATAGCCATGTGACTAACTTTTCCATCTCACCAAACAATACCTATTTTGCTGTGGCCACAGACAACATTTCAAAAAAGATGAACGATTATGATATTCGTGTTTTCGATGTTGAAACTAATGAGTTGATTTATAAAAAAAACTATCAAAAAGATAAGGAAAGGGGATACGAGCACAACGATCTTTATATTGACAACGATGCAGTAGTCTATTCAGTTGGGAAACGTTTTCTAAGCAAAAGAGAAAGAGTCGAACAAAAGCGAGGTTCTATGTATAAATTTGTTTTGAATAAGATCACCGAGACCGATTCACAAGCCATTGATATAACCTTAGACCAAAAACATGTTCAATCTTTAAGCATAACTGATATAAATGATGAAATGCATCTATTGGGATTTTATTCTGAAAGAAATGAAAACCTGCTTAAGGGCGGTTGCAATTTTACGATAGATCTAGAGAACTTTAGGGTTATGTCCAAAAAGTTTGATGAATTACCTAAACAAGTCTATGATGATATGTATAATGAAAGAGCATCAAAACGTAAAAATGAGGATAAAAAAGAACTTAAAAATTTTAATATAGACCATGTCATAACCACAGCCCAAGGAGATTCTTATTTAATAGCAGAAGAATTTTATATCACTACAAGTTATGCTCCAAATGGTCAATTTGGAGGGGCTCAGGTTACTACTTATCATTATGACAACATACTTATTCTCAAATTTAACTCAGAAGGAAACCTAGATTGG
Organism: Psychroflexus torquis ATCC 700755; assembly: GCF_000153485.2. NCBI lineage: Bacteria > Pseudomonadati > Bacteroidota > Flavobacteriia > Flavobacteriales > Flavobacteriaceae > Psychroflexus > Psychroflexus torquis. Next base: position 2,532,235 of record NC_018721.1, read on the forward strand.
GGCAGAAGTATTTTTAAGGTAGCAACAAGCCCTTCCTACAATGTATTTTATAAAGATGAAAAACTTCACGTATTACTAAATTCTGGTAAAAATCTTAAGGAGAAAAAAGATGGTAGAGTCAAAGTCTCAAAAGGCTTTTTTGAGTCTACAGCTTTATATGATGTTGAGATTTCTCAAAACGGAGAGGTTTCTTACAACAAGATTCAGGACAACAAAGGGGAAACTACATATCAACCCTTTTATGGCACTTATGAATTAAACCGTTTCTTGATGCCAAGCGATGGAGGTAAAGAGAAACGGTTTATGATTTTGGAATAGTAACTTATCTCAGGCTTTAGTGTTGAAGCTTTACTGGTGAACTTGATATTTATTTTTTTCTGTTAATAAGCCTTAATCACTTAAAGGAATTGAGATCAACAGCTTAAAAATTTTATCAGCTTCAATTTTTTTAAGAGTGAGAAAAATTACACAAGGGAATTTTGATAAAGTCTAAAACTGAAACCCCTCTAAACGTAAAAGCTCCGGTTTTGATCTCGACTAAATTATCGATCGTATCTATTTTTATAGTTCAGGTTCGTCTTGTAATACTAATTTAGTTTTTAAATATTGCATTAAAAATTTGAATTATTTTTTACTTAATTGAGGAAAAAAATATAAGCATAGCAATAGTTATGGTTCTGTTTTATGACGATTAGTAAGTGAAAAAGAAACTGATTTTATACGACATTTGAATGCTAAATTGGTATAAGTCAACTATCGTGTCACAGAAAAGTGAGTAAGACGTTGTGGGACTTTATCTGTAGTAAAGGTAAACGCATAGGTTTTAGATAGATCCTTAGCGGTCGAAATCACCAAAGCTCCTTGGTCAATTCGAAAATAACCAGCTTGACCTTTGCAAAAGCATAAACGTCCAAATACAACATTAGCGGAGGTGAGTTGCTCATCGCTTAGACTTAGGTTTTCAGTTTTAGGGTCAATTTCGGCGTAGACAATTTCAGTATATCCACCATCAGCAATGCGAGGATCTACAGTGCGCTTGTATTCAAATTTCAGTACTGTTTTGTTTCCTTTTTTAACCTGTGGATAGAGTTGACCAATACCATCTGTAAGTAGATTTAAGCTTGAATTGGTTAAAACCTCGAAAGTACAGTTTCCGTCCTCGGGGCAGAAGGTAGATAAGGTCTCTCCCTTTTCATCTTCAGCGTTTAGACCTTTTTGTGACTGACAAGCTAGTAATACAGTACTAATAACTACTAAAAATAAAAATCTCAAATTCATTAATACCAATTTAATAATTATTAAGTTTACTAAATAATCTAACAATATAAATAAAATAGGATACAAATCATGAAACAATTTAACTTTAAAAAAATATTATTTGTCGTTTTTGCGGCATTAATTTCAAATTTTGGATTTTCTCAAGAGGGTGTGTCCTTTTGGAGTTCTTCTGAAAAAGAAACAACTAGCCCTCAAGAGGTTATTTTCACAAAAGCAATTCCAGAGATAAGCAGTTTTTTAAAACTAGACCTTCAAGGTCTTAAAGTAAGTTTAGAAAATATACCTAAACGCGGCCTTACAAAAAAGTCGACCACCATACTAGGATTTCCAAATGCTGAAGGCGAAATAGAATTATATAAAGTTATGGAAGCTTCGGTAATGACGGCAGAGCTCCAATCTCAATTCCCTATGACCAGATCTTTTGTAGGCCAAGGAATTGATAATCCCTCAGCAATGCTTCGGTTTAGTTTATCTGAGGAAAAGGGGTTAAGTTCTATGGTTTTATCCGATAAAAAAACAGTTTTTATAGAGCCTTACAGTGAAAATTTGGGGACTTACATCAGTTATGTTAATTCAGCTTCAGATCCGGTGGAAGATGATTTTAAATGTCATACAGAATCTCTAATGTCTGAGTCTACTATTTCGGATGAAGAGTATAATACTTTAAAGAATGCAGATGATGGCCAATTAAGAACCTATAGATTGGCTTTAGCGTGTACGGTTGAATATTCTCAATTTCACGGGGGCACTCTTCCTGATGTGATGGCAGCTATGAATACAACAATGACTCGAGTGAATGGAATTTATGAAAGGGATTTAGGTTTAACGATGGTAATGGTTCGGAATGAAAGTATTATTTTTCTTGGTCCTGACACTAATTCTGATCCTTACACCAACAATAATGGTCCTGCTATGCTAGGTCAAAACCAACAAGTTTGTGATGCTAATATAGGACCAGCGAATTATGATATTGGTCACGTGTTTAGTACTGGTGGTGGAGGTATTGCGCGTTTACGATCACCTTGTACAAATGATAAAGCCCAAGGAGTGACAGGACAATCGTCGCCCACAGGTGACAAGTTTGATGTGGATTATGTTGCCCATGAAATGGGGCATCAATATGGTGGAAATCATACTCAAAATAATAATTGTAATCGATCCTCTGTTTCTGTAGAACCAGGTAGCGCCTCTACCATTATGGGCTATGCAGGTATTTGTGCCCCTAATGTTCAAAACAATAGCGACGACTATTTCAACGGCGATAACCTTAAAGAAATGTGGATTAATATTTCTCAAGGGAATTCAAGTAATTGTGGAGAAAAAACTCCCACAGGAAATTTAGCTCCCAATGTCGATGCTGGTCCAAATTATTTTATTCCAAAATCTACAGCCTTTATTTTGAAGGGTTCTGCTATCGATGAGAATACAGATGATGTTTTGACTTATACTTGGGAGCAAAGTGATGCTACTCCAGCCCCTATGCCTCCTCAATCTACTTCAACGGTAGGCCCTGCTTTCCGGTCCTTATCACCAACGACATCTCCAGATCGATTTATGCCAAACTTTAGTACAGTGCTATCGGGTTCACTATCTTCCACTTGGGAGGTTGTACCATCGGTAGCTAGGACAATGATTTTCTTACTAACAGTAAGAGATAATTCTATACTAGGAGGAAACTCAAGTTCAGATCAAACGGTTATTAGGGTCGTAGATACTACACCATTCGAAGTTCAGACTCCACCAACATGGGCGCCAGGGTCTACCCAGACAGTTAATTGGACGGTTGGAGAAAGCAATATAGCTCCAATCAATTGCGAGACTGTTACTATTTATTTTTCTGAAGATGGAATAGATTTTTCTACTATTTTAGCAGAGGAAGTTCCTAACTCAGGATCTGCGGAAATCACATTACCAAATATTGAAAATACAACTGAGGCCAGAATATTAGTAGAAGCTGTAGACCATATTTTTTATTCTGTATCGGATGTTTTTGATGTCAATACCACACAAGATTTTAATATTAATGCTTTAAACGGTGATCAAAGTATTTGTAATTCAGATTTTGCTAGTTTCGAGTTTGAGTTCATTACTTCCAATGGATTTTCAGAAACAACTACGTTTACTGCTAGCGGGCCTAACCAAGCTAACTATAATTTTACCCCAGCCAGTTTGGATGCGGATGGAACGTTTACGTTAGAAGTGTCTAACCTTTTAGAACTTAATCCAGCAAATTATACGATTGACGTTATAGCAACATCAGCATCTATTACAAATTCTGTAAGTGTAAATCTTAACATCCTTAATGGAGCTTGTGTATCAGTAGCTAATACTGATTTCGCAACCAGTACAACGGGAGTTATTATTAATGATGGAGAAACAGATATTCTAAGCAATCTGGATACGGGTAAGCCTTCTGGCTACAGTGATTTTACAGATATCATTACAGATTTGAATATAAATTCTGACTATGAACTCACCGTTAATGCTAATAGTGATGGGAACTTTCAGATCATTACCTATGTATGGATAGACTGGAATCAAAACTGTAGTTTTGATGATGCCGGTGAGCAATATGATTTGGGTCTCTCAGCTAATTTGTTTAATCAACCCACCTCAGGGTCTCCTTTATTGTTTAGTGTCCCTTCCAATGCTGTTTTAGGAAATACGACTATGCGGGTCACGACAAAATATACCCCAAATGGAGCAAATGACTTCCCACTTTCTTGCGAAAATGGGCACGATGCTGAAGTAGAAGATTATACCATTAATGTAGAAACCACTTTGAACCAGAACTCTTTCGCTCTAGAAGACTTTTCGGTTTTTCCAAACCCAAGTCAAGGAGAATTTACTATTCAATTTGGCACTGCAACGAGTACAGCAGTCCAGCTGAAGGTGTTTGATATCCGAGGACGTACTCTTGTTCAGAAAACCTATGAGACTTCTGGGCAGTTTAATCAAACTTTAGATTTACATGATTTAGCGTCGGGAGTTTACCTCTTAGAGGTGGGTGACGGCTCTAGATCTATGACTAAAAAAATCATTATCGAGTAAATACAATTTAATTTCACTACAATTAAAACTCTTTTTAGGCAGTGATTGCTTGAAAAGAGTTTTATTTGTTAGATGAATTTATCTTATTGGGAATATAAATCTTGGCTTACCAATGTAGACTACACCGTTGTGGGAAGTGGTATTGTAGGATTAAACTGCGCTCTACAACTCAAACGACGATTTCCTAAAGCTAAGATTCTTGTTTTAGAAAAAGGAATGCTCCCTCAAGGGGCGAGTACCAAAAATGCTGGTTTTGCCTGTTTTGGAAGTCTAAGTGAGCTCCTGTCCGATTTAAATTCTCATACTGAAGAGGAAGTGGTTAATTTGGTTAAAAAGCGTGTAGATGGCCTTAACCTCTTAAGAAGTACTATAGGAGACTCTGGTCTAGATTATCAAGTTCTTGGTGGTTATGAGCTATTTCCTGAAGAAGGCAATCTCTTTGAGAAGTGCCAGTCGAAAATGCCTGAGATCAATAGATGGCTTAAGCCTATTTTTGGGGCTGACGTGTTTAGTTTTAAAACTCATGATTTTGGATTTCAAAAGGTCCGAGACCTTTGTGGGTTCAATCAGTTTGAAGGGCAAATTGATACGGGCAAGATGATGGAAGCTTTGCTTCAAAAAGTTCAGACACTCGGCATTAAAATTTTGAATCAGGTAGACGTTAAAGGTTACTCTGAAGATCAAAATTCTGTAAAAATTGAGACGAATGCCTTTACGTTTACGTCAGCGAATTTACTTATTGCTACAAACGGCTTTGCTTCTGCCTTAGGAATTTCCAACGTGCAACCTGCAAGGAACCAGGTGCTCGTTACTAAACCTGTTAATAATCTTCAAATTAAAGGGACGTTTCATTTGGAAGAGGGTTATTATTATTTCAGAAATATAGACCAACGCATTCTTTTAGGTGGAGGTAGGCACTTGGATCTTAAAGGAGAAACGACAACGGAGATGAATTCTACTACTCTTGTGCAAGAAGCTTTGGAAAAATTGCTTGAGCAAACCATACTCCCCAGCGTTAATTTTGAAATAGAACACCGCTGGAGTGGTATACTTGGCGTTCACACCCAGAAAAAACCTATCCTCAAGCAAATTGGTCTTCGCGTGTTTTGCGGAGTGAGACTTGGTGGTATGGGCGTCGCTATAGGAAGTTTGGTGGGTAGAGATCTCGCCGATATGATAGATTAGAGGTTGCTAGTTAACATTATTAATTAGCGACTTGTCTAGAGTCGATTTTAGGATATCAAACAAAGATGATCTAGGATGTTTTACTAATTTCATATGAAGTTTGGTTTCAACAATTAATATCCTCTTCAATTAGTCTTAGAAAAATCGTTAAAAGATGAAGTTTACTACTTTAAAAAGTTTAATTGTTTAGTGAATTTAATTAATATATTTTAAAATCTTGTACCTTATACTAGATAAGTGTCAATGATTCAACCCTAAAAACGCCCGTTACCCGCTTTTAAACACTCACATTAAACATATATCCCACAAGTGCGGTTAGACCCATGGCCACGGTACCCCAGAAGGTGATTCTAAGGATAGCTTTAGAGACACTAAAGCCTCCAGTCTTTGCTGCCAGGGCTCCTAGAACAATAAGGAAAAACAAAGCAGAGCCATATAGACCATATTCCACATGGTCTAAGGGAAAGAAAAGGGTGACTAAAAAAGGGAGAGCTCCACCAATAGTAAAGGCAGCTCCAGAAGCCATCGCAGCCTGAATGGGCTTGGCTTGACTTATCTCCGTAATCCCTAATTCATCTCTAACATGGGCTGCCAAAGCATCTTTTTTGGTGAGTTCTTTGGCCACGATTAGTGCGGTTTCCTTAGAGAGACCACGGTGTTCATAAATATCGGCAAGCCTTTGTAGTTCAACTTCTGGCATCTTCTCTAACTCTATTTTCTCTCGCTCGATGTCTGCGTTTTCAACATCTGTCTGCGAACTTACCGAAACGTATTCTCCAGCAGCCATAGATAAGGCACCAGCCACTAATCCTGCTAAAGTAGCGATAAGAATAGGCTCCCTCAAATCACTGGCAGCAGCTACTCCAATAGCGAGACTCGCTGTTGATAAAATCCCATCGTTTGCTCCTAGAACAGCTGCTCGTAACCAATTACTCCTGTGGATGTAATGCTGGTGTAGATAATCGTCTAGGTCCTTAGAAGGTTCTGTCATGGGGTTTGGTTGAGCAATAGATAGAGATATTTAGTCTTATTATTTTAAAGAATCAGTTTGGTAAAGTTACTTTTTTTATAGGGAAGTCTAAATGGTATTTTAGTTAGCAGAGATTTCTGCCAGTTTTGGGCTTTTGTGTATAGGGGTGTTTTACTTTTAGATGTAGGGCGTTTTATAAAATCCCACAAGCGTATGAATTAGACTTATAAATCATCCTTTTTAATAGATGTTTACTTAAAGAGTTTCAATAAAAAGATTTAATATTTAGATCGGTAGACAAATAGACTTTGTTTTTGTGATTATAATTCTTTTCGTAAACCACACTTTTATTTTTAGTAACTAACGAAGTGGTTTAAAACTTTAACAGGTAACTAGTCATTCCAAACCCATAGCTTGATGCCTCAGTTTAAAATGGCATCTGATAAAGAGGATGTGTTTAAGGAGTCTGATTCTTCATGCCAATGGCTAGAACAGTTAATTGAGTTTCCAGCACTTATCCGTGGAGACTTGTGGTCTGGCAATTATCTGGTTAATTCACAAAATAAGCCTTGTTTAATAGATCCTGCCGTCGCTTATGCTCCTCGCGAAATGGATTTGGCCATGATGAAGCTTTTTGGAGGTTTTGATGACCGATTATTTAGTGCTTACGACGAAGCTTTTCAACTCAAATCAGATTGGAAAAAGCGAATCAAACTTTGGCAGCTCTATTATATTTTGGCACACCTCAATCTTTTTGGAGGGCATTATTACACTCAAGCTAAGGAAATAATGTTCTATTATAAATAGCTGAAGGCTTAGAGTTTATGGTTTTTATTGTAAAACATATTTCGCTAGCACTTTTTGGACATCATAAACGTTGACACCTTTATTAAACTTTTTTTGAATACTTGGGTTAGATTCACTGGAAATCCAAATTTTCAATTCCGCTTCCAAGTCAAAGGTACCTGCTGTTTCAATGCTAAACCTTGAAATACTCTTATAAGTAATGGATAGATATTCAATTTTTCGACCGGTCATTCCTTGTTTATCGACTAGGATAAGGCGTTTATTGGTAAAAATAAAAGTGTCTCGAACCAGTTTAAAACCGATCTCAATATTTTCATGTTCTGTAAGAAGTTGTTCATATTCTTTTGCCAATTGTTCTTTGTCAACGGCTCCCGCATTGCCGAGTAGTGAAGAAAATAGTCCCATTATATACTGGTATTAATCTGTCTTACTCATTTGGCTTTTCAGTTGCGCCCCGTTTATGTGGTGTCTGGACTCCACTTTTTTTAAAAATTTGAGAGTTAAGATAGTAATTTTATTCCTTGAGATTCCCTTTGATCATAAATTTTGGTAAGCAGAAAATCCGGGGTCTTGACTATTTCTGTTTATTTTATTGAATACGCTGTTGAACATATTTCATTTTACTTATTAAGTATCAGCATCTTAAATAATGGTTTAGTGATTGGTTTCATCCTGAATTTTCACTATCAATTTTAAGCTCAGAAAGTATAAGGTGTGTCGTTGGACTCCCGTATGTAATGAGTTTGTCTATAAATTGTTGAAGATGCAATTGATCACGAAGTGCTACACGCATATGTATATTATAAGGACCAGTGATTCTAAAGACTTCCTGTACTTCTGGATACGTCGTGATTTCTGATATGATATATTTAAGCTTCCCATCAAATATTTTTAACATTATAAAAACTTCTAGGCCATTCCCCATCATCGCATGGTTTAATTGAATGTTGTAAGATTTTATAACTCCTAAATCTTCTAAATTCTGAATCCGTTCACGTACGGAAGATGGGGAAAGAGCTATTTTACGACCAATTTCCGCAAATGAGGCTCTAGAATTACTTTTTAATATTTTGATTATTTGAATATCTAGATCGCTAACCATTGATTCGGTTCTTTTATTTCAAAAATAGATTTTTTATTTGTAAATATACCTTTATATCCATTCAATCAATTTTATCATTAAACCTAGCATGTTTAATTTCGACTTAAATAAATAGTCTTTTTTTTATGGATTTAACAGTTCTTTTAATCCTTACAGTCGGTGTTTTTATAGGGTTCTATGTCCAAACAGTCATTGGTTTTGCAGGGTCTTTAATTGCTTTGCCTATTCTTCTCTTGGGCATGCAATTACAAGATGCAATTGCATACATCTCAATTTTCTACTTGTTTTCAAGTGCTTTTTTAATTACCAAAGAATGGAAAAATATAGATAAAAAGATAATTTTTAAACTTGCCATCACTTCAGTAATAGGGGTTATTTTAGGAATTACATTGCTTACTTATTCAAAACCTATAGTATTAAAAAAGGGACTTGGAGTCTTTATTTTATTATATGTAGCTTATGTTTTATATGGTAAAAAGAAGATAAAGTTAAATAAAGGAGGTGTTATTAGCTTTGGAGTTATAGCTGGTTTTTTTTCAGGTTTATTTTCTACAGGAGGTCCTCTTTATGTTATATGTATAGAAAACTCTGTAAAAGATATCAAAGCATTAAGAGCAACTATGATAGGGGTTTTGGGGCTTGTTACCTTGACACGGGTTCCTGCGCTAGCTGTAAGTGGAATATTGAAATTTAGCCATTTAGAAATGACACTCTTGGTCTTCCCTGTTTTTCTATTTGCTCAATTTTTAGGGAAACGAACTTTTATAAAGATTAATGAATCTGGATTTAAAAAATTATTGATGGTTCTTTTATGTGTTTCAGGTCTTATTCTTATAGTTTAAAACCGTGGCCACAGGGCATTAGTATTTCCCATACAACAAATCAACTCTTAGTAAGAATGATATATCTAAGAAGTACCTTTCAAGGCTTGCCGCCTATGATAGCAGATTCGTTGCCAGACACCTTTGGTCATATCATTTTTCAAGAATGGTTAACGCCTAGAGGAATTTAAAAAGTAACACCATTAGAACAATTAGCCTATGTGTCAGATCTCGGTATGGGAGCGCTCGAATACAAATCTTCCTCCTGTCATGCAGAATTTATTTCAGCATCTCTCATTAACAACTTTACCATATTGTTACTCCCAGCAGTCAACGCACATCAACGAATAAACACATCACGACTTAAGCATTCATCTTCTGAATCTCCATCTCAGCAATTTGCTGCTTAAGCCAGAACCTGAAATAAATTCAGGGTTACAAATCTTCCTTCTTTTAAGCTGAATTTATTTCAGCATCTCTTATTAACAACTTCACTATATTACTATTCCCAGCAGTCAAGGCATCAACGCATAAACACATCACGAACTAACTAGTCATCTCCTGAATCTTCATCTCGGCAATTTGTTGCTTAAGCCAGACCCTGAAACGGATTTATGGTGACAAATCCTCCTTCTGTTAAGCTGAACTTATTTCAGCATCTCTTGTTAACAACTTCACTACATCGCTATTCCCAGCAGTCACCGCATCTACGAATAAACACATTACGACCTAACTAGTCATCTTCGGAATCTCGATCTCGGTAATTTTTTGCTTAAGCCAGACCCTGAAATAAATTCAGGGTGACAAATCCTCCTTCTGTCATGCTGAATTTATTTCAGCATCTCTTGTTAACAACTTCACTACATCGCTATTCCCAGCAGTCAACGGATCAACGAATAAACACATCACGACTTAAGCATTTATCTTCTGAATCTCGATCTCGGTAATTTTTTGCTTAAGCCAGAACCTGAAATAAATTCAGGGTGACAAATCCTCCTTCTGTCATGCTGAATTTATTTCAGCATCTCTCATTAACAACTTTACCATATTGTTACTCCCAGCAGTCAACGCATCAACGCATGAACACATCACGACCTAACTAGTCATCTTCTGAATCTCCATCTCAGCAATTTGTTGCTTAAGCCAGACCCTGAAATAAATTCAGGGTTACAAATCTTCCTCCTGTCATGCTGAATTTATTCCAGCATCTCTTGTTAACAACTTCACTACATCGCTATTCCCAGCAGTCAAGGCATCAACGAATAAACACATCACGACCTAACTAATCATCTCCTGAATCTCGATCTCGGCAATTTTTTGCTTAAGCCAGATCCTGAAACGGATTTATGGTGACAAATCCTCCTTCTGTCATTCTGAATTTATTTCAGCATCTCTTATTAACAACTTCACTACATTACTATTCCTAGCAGTCAACGCATCAACGAATAAACACATCACGACCTAACTATTCATCTCCGGAATCTCGATCTCGGTAATTTGTTGCTTAAGCCAGACCCTGAAATAAATTCAGGGTGACAAATCCTCCTTCTGTCATGCTGAATTTATTTCAGCATCTCTCATTAACAACTTTACCATATTGTTACTCCCAGCAGTCAACTCATAAACACATCACGACCTAACTAGTCATCTCCGGAATCTCCATCTCGGTAATTTGTTGCTTAAGCCAGACCCTGAAACGGATTTATGGTGACAAATCCTCCTTCTGTCACGCTGAATTTATTTCAGCATCTCTTATTAACAACTTCACTATATTACTATTCCCAGCAGTCAACGGATCAACGAATAAACACATTACGACCTAAGCATTTATCTTCTGAATCTCGATCTCGGTAATTTTTTGCTTAAGCCAGACCCTGAAATAAATTCAGGATGACAAATCCTCCTTCTGTCATTCTGAATTTATTTCAGCATCTCTTATTAACAACTTTACTATATTTTTATTCCCAGCAGTCACCGCATCAACGAATAAGCACATCACGACCTAACTAGTCATCTCCGGAATCTCCATCTCGGTAATTTGTTGCTTAAGCCAGATCCTGAAATAAATTCAGGGTTACAAATCCTCCCTCTGTCATTCTGAATTTATTTCAGCATCTCTTATTAACAAATTCACTATATCGCTATTCCCAGCAATCAATGCATCAACGAATAAACACATCACGACCTAACTAGTCATCTCCATAATCTTCATCTCGGTAATTTGTTGCTTAAGTCAGACCCTGAAACGGATTTATGGTGACAAATCCTCCTTCTGTCATTCTGAATTTATTTCAGCATCTCTTGTTAACAACCTCACTATATTACTATTCCCAGCAGTGAACGCATCAACGGATTAATACATCACGATCTAACTAGCCATTTCTGGAATCACCATCTCAGCAATTTGCTGCTTAAGCCAGACCCTGAAATAAATTCAGGGTGACAAATCCTCCTTCTGTCATCCTGTTCTGAAGCATCTCTTATTAACAACTTTACTATATTTTTATTCCCAGCAGTCACCGCATCAACGAATAAGCACATCACGACCTAACTAGTCATCTCCGGAATCTCCATCTCGGTAATTTGTTGCTTAAGCCAGATCCTGAAATAAATTCAGGGTTACAAATCCTCCCTCTGTCATTCTGAATTTATTTCAGCATCTCTTATTAACAACTTTACTATATCGCTATTCCCAGCAGTCACCGCATCAACGCATAAACACATCACGACCTAACTAGTCATCTCCTGAATCACCATCTCAGCAATTTGTTACTTAAGCCAATACCCTGAAACGGATTTATGGTAACAAATCCTCCTTCTGTCATTCTGAATTTATTTCAGGATCTCTCATTATCAACTTCACTGTATTACTATTCACAGCAGTCAACACATCACGACCTAACTAGTCATCTCCTGAATCTCCATTTCGGTAATTTGTTGCTTAAGCCAGACCCTGAAATAAATTCAGGGTGACAAATCCTCCTTCTGTCATGCTGAATTTATTTCAGCATCTCTTATTAACAACTTTACCATATTATACCAAATTATATTTATAATGCCGTATGAATAAATTGAATTATACTACGACGTAGCTCAGCACAGGTTTTTTGATTGATTGATTTATTGAAATAAAAAATAACTAGCATAGCCTTAGCTACGGTAATTATTTTTGATGAAAAGCAGGCGAAAAAAGCCTGTGCCGAATTCGTATCGGTAAAACGATTTATTGCGTCATTATAAGTCTAATTTGGTATTACTATTCCCAGCAGTCAATGCATCAACGAATAAACACATCACGACCTAACTATTCATCTCCGGAATCTCCATCTCGTTAGTTTGTTGCTTAAGCCAGATCCTGAAATAAATTCAGGATGACAAATCTTCCTTCTGTTAAGCTGCTCTGAAGCATTGGAGGAAACTTTGATCTTTATTTCAAGAATTTTAAACATAAAAAAAAGCCACTTAGTTTACTAAGTGGCTTTTTAAGTCGGGTGGCAGGATTACCTCCCGAAAGTCGGTGATCCTAAAATGGGGTTGTTGCTCATTAAAAGCCAAAACGCCTACAGCGTTTATAAGGCATTTTTGTATTCTCTTCGGTTTTGAAGCAAGCTTAAATCTCTAGAAAACAAAAAAGCCCTACACTTTCGTGTAAGGCTTTTAGTGGTCGGGGTGGCAGGATTCGAACCTGCGACCTCCTGCTCCCAAAGCAGGACGGATATGGTTTTCTTATTCCTTCTTACTATCTGTTTATTCCCTATACATCACATTTAGAGGTATTTATAGTTTATTTGAAACTATCTGTTATTCATCATTTTCCTTTCCTATTCACAAATTATTCACAAATAATATTTTTTGAACTCTTCACTAAACTTTTAAAAAAAAGCTCCTACAACATAAAATAATAGATATGGAAAATACAGATTCGATTACACTTAGTTTAGAACTTAACAAAAATCATAAAAATAAGCGAGGACAACACAGCGTTCGACTTTTCGTTTTTAATTCAATTACAAAAGATAAATGCTATATTAAAACACCCTTCAAACTTTTAAAAGCCGACTTTGAAGGAGCGTGGCTTAAAAAAAATTCTAAGGCAAAGTTTCGAAATCTTAGAATGGAAATGCTAAAATTCCTAGATAGTGTAGATTCATGTATCTTAGAATTGGGCAGGTTTGATAAAGATGAATTTAAAAGTGTTTTCTATGGAAATGGCCCCCAAAAAAAAGACTTAAAATATTATTACGATAAGAAGATTACTGATTTTACTGAAAGTGGTGGACTTGGTACAGCTGACCAGTATCAGTGTTCCTATAAATTCATAAAGAAATACAACAATGATAAAGTCCCTGAGTTTAATCAAATTACTCCAAAATGGTTGATTAAATTTGACAAGCATTGCACCGATAAAGGTTTACTTACAACTAGCTCGATAGGCATGTATCTAAGGTGTTTAAAGTCTATTTTTAACCTAGCTATTCACGAAGGGGCCGTCTCAAATGATAAGTATCCATTTGGAAAATTCGGTTACATTATACCAAAAGGTGAAAATATTAAAAAGGCATTGATAAAAGAACAGGTTCAAAAATTATACGAGTCAAAATCTGCAACTCCATATCAAAAAATGTCGAAAGACTTTTGGTTTTTTTCTTACCTCAGCTATGGACTTAATCTTAAAGACATTCTCATGATTAAAAATAAGGATTTAGAAGAAGGGTTTTTTTATTTTGAGAGAAAGAAAACACTTCATACTGTTAAAACTAGAATTCCCATAAAAGTATATCTCACAGATTTCACTAAAGAAGTTATAAGACAATACGGTGACTACAATCCAGATAAACCACAAGATTACGTTTTCGATATTCTGAACATAGATATGAATGATATGGAAAAACGCAAAAGGAAAAAAAATTTTAATAGAAAAATTAATCAGCATTTTTTAAAGTTTGCTAATTCAATAGGTATCCAAGAAAATGTTTCTTTTTCTTGGGCAAGACATTCTTTTGCTACAATTGCTATACTTTCAGGTGTAAGGTTTGAAGTAGTAAGTAAACGACTAACACACACTTCAGTGGAAACAACTATGCTATATTTTAAAGGATTTGAGGAGGAAACGTTTCAAGAGATAAATGACAAGATTTTAGATTTTTCGAAAAAAACTGATGCTAATGATTCAAGTAATTTAACAAAACATCTTTTATAGAAGATATTAAATGTGTAATTTTTTTTGAAAACTACTAAACTTTTTCATGAATGTCCATATAAGTATTAAATAGAATGACATGGAAAATATAAGTTTTGATGAGTTACCATCCAAAATTGGTGAAATATTGGAATATGTAAAAAGCTTAGAGGAAAAGATAGATAATCTTGAAATAAATGGAAAAAGTAAATTAAAGTACACGCTCAGTGAAGCAGCAGACTTTTTAAACTTGAAGCAAAAAACCCTTTATAATTTAATATTAACCTCGCACTTAAAGATCTTTAATTTTATGCAGCATATTTGATGCTCTCATGTTTAAAATATTTTGCTACCCTTTCGCTATCATTTTGAAGCATTTTCATATGATTCTCTAAATTTTCTTTCATTTTTTCTTGTGTTTTTGGTGCCGGTTTATCCGAGAGTCCATACTTTAAATCGCAATTCAGATATTCATCTGGGTTTCGCTCAGGTGAGTATGATGGCAGGTAAAATAGTTCTATGGTTTCGCCATTTTCTTCCGCCCATTTCTTTACAACTTTACTATGATGGACTCGTAAATTATCAAGGATTAAGAATACTTTGGTTTCTTGCGATTTGATGAGCTGTTCTAAAAATTGAATAAATACATCTGAGTTCATATTTTCTTTATATATCATAAACTGAATTAAACCCTGATTTGTAACTGTAGAAATCATGTTGATTGAAAACCGCTTCGACATATGTTTTTTAACAGGAGTTTTTCCTTTTGGAGCATAGGAACGTCCATGATGATTATTGTTTTTTACACCCGTTTCATCCCCCCAATGAATAGTTGCCTTCTCTTGTTTTGCCTTCTCTTTTATTGCTGGATATTCTTCGTCTAACCATTTTTGAACTTTTTTGGAACATTGTTCATAAGCTCTCTTTTTTGGCTTTTGAGGCGTGAATCCCCAAGCGTTGAGATAATTACCGACAGCTCTTCTTCCGATTGTAATACTAAACTCTCTTGCTATCAAATCCCTTACTGCCCTTGTAGTCCACAAAGCATAATCTAACTTTAGTTGATCGGGCATTACATCAATAATCATTTTTTGGATTGCAGCTTCTTGATCTTTATTGAGTAGTTTTCGATCTTCTGATTTGACTCCTCGTTTTTGATATGACAAAGATTTATGACCTTCTTTATTGTAAAGCTTCCACCAATCTCTAACAGTATTTACATGAACACCGTAAAACAGAGCTATGTCTTTTTTTTTATCTCCACGTTTTATCATTTTTACAGCATCCCTTCGAATTATACCTCTTTCCTGATCAGAAACACTCCTTAAGTCTATTTTTTCCATCTATAAATATACGAAATATTTAACTATAAATAAAGAACTATTGATTCGAAGTTAATACACAACAATGAAATCGCATATTGTAAGCCTTCTAAAAAAATATATTTTTTACATGAAGACCTAATGGCTTATCTCAAAAATTCAAGGTGTCAGAGCAGATATTAAAATTAGAAATTATGATGTGTTGCAGTTTTGTATTTTTAATAAAAAAAAGTCGGTGCCTATTGCCCTGCCATAGTGTTTGATTACAAATTAGCCTAAATTACTTTAGGCTTTACCGCCTATAAAATATAATACCTTTACAAAATCAGACCAGTATTTAAGTTGAAAATTTATTAACTTTAAAAACAGTCAAAAATAATTCATCAATGCCTGAAAATAGTAAACCACTAAAAAAGAGGATAGAATATCGTGGTAAGATTCTCCGTGTTTCCAGAACAGGAGGGGTTTCAGCTACTAAGACATTATCAAGAGATGGTTATGGAGCTACCATAAACACCAATCATGGTGTCAGGCTTCATAAAAAACTATTTAAAGGAGCTAGAATGGGACTTCAACGCGGGAACTTTCAATTTATAGGTCGATATGAAAGTGGTCCTTTCAACTTTAATGTTTCAAAAAGTGGTTTGAGTACTTCCATAAAAAATAAAAGAGGCTCTTATAATCTATTTAAACCCAATTACTCGAGTTTTAAATTAGCAGGTGTACAGTTAAGAGGTAAAAATGCAGCTACGCTTCAATTAATCTTTTTAGCCTTAAGTCTTTTCGTGAATATTTTTAAATTTTTATGGCGTATTTCGATGGCTGTATTGTGGTTTATGTTCTTAGCTATAAAATGGCTTGTAGATTTTTTAATTGGATTTTACAGAGGGTACACCTCTAATAATCCCACGCCCTAAAATTTGTTTTATGTAGAAAAAGTAGAACCTACTTGACTACCCTCGAAGGCAGGGAAGGTGTAATTACCAGGGGAGATCCATATAAACACGGGATGGTATAATAGAGAAGTCTGCTGAGGTCATAGTACCTACAGGAAACGAGTTGTATAAAACTGGACATGTCTCACAAGTAGGGGAGGACGGAACGTGATCCTTCCAGAAATTAGGATGGGAGCAATAGTTTTTGCTATTGGGTGACCGATTCCCTAGAAAACAGGTAGCCTGTTCAAAAAGTATGGAATCGTTTCAATTGGTGTAAAGAGCGATTGAAAAGATGGATTGCGAACCGCCGTATACGAGACCTGTATTTACGATGGTGTGAGAAGCGAAGTGACGACTTTTAAGTCGTCACCCGTCTACTCGATTGGCAACAGTTATTTTTTATTTTGTCCAAGGTTCTTTATTAGTAACATCCGTTATTTCTTTTCCATCGTAAAGGCTTATTCCTTATAACCCTGTAGATAGATTCATATTTATGTTAAGTATTTACATTATTTTTTCTAATTATTGCCAACGTTTTGCAGCTACAAGAAGTTGGCGATTTCGAAGCACTAAACTGTCTGCTACCACAAAACTTGATACGAAGCATAAAGCCTCATTTAAGCACTGAACCGCCAATTTCTTGTAGGTGCTGTTATGCGTTTGCCATTCTTTTTCGGTCATATTGTTCGTCAAATTTATTCATTATCTCTATGTATTCATTTGGTAATTTGTCCACTACAAAGTCAAGTATTTCTGTCGAAATATGTTTGTAGTAAGCCGAAGCAATTCCACCTGTAATACAAGCAATAGTATCACTGTCTCCACCTATTGATATGGCAAGTCTTATTGCGTTTTCAAAGTCCGAACTTTCAAGGAATGCTACAATTGCTTGTGGAACCGAACCCTGACAAGTAACATCAAAATTATAAGTCGGTCGTATTTCGTTAAGCGTAAAGTCAAGGTTGTAATTAAAAGTTGAAGTTATATAGTCTCTGATTTCTTGTTTTGATTTTCCTTGGCGTGCAAGAAATATTGCTGTTGCCGTAGCTTGTGCTCCTTTTATTCCTTCGGGGTGATTGTGGGTTACTTCTGCTGTCTGTTTTGCAAATTGCAATACTGTTTCTAAGTCGTCAAATGCAAAACCTACTGCACTGGCTCGCATAGCCGAACCATTGCCATAACTTCCATACGGTTTCAGATTGTCTTCTTGCAACCAATTTCTGAAATTGCCACCGTAACCACGTCCACGATATTTTCTACCATATTCCCAAATAGTCTTGGCAAAGTCTTTTTTGTCGAGTATGCAGTCAGTAACGGCAATCGTTAAGACAGTGTCGTCTGTAAAATCGCACTTTGGATTGAATAAATTAAAGTCTGTTGTCTTAATATTATTCCACTCAAAAACTGAACCTATTACATCACCAATCACTGCACCGATTATTGTGTGTGAGTTCGATTTAATTGGCGTTTTAAAGCATTTTAATTCGGAAATTGACTTGATGTAATGGGGGGTTTTTGTCATCACAGCCCATTGCAACAAGTTCGTTATATCATAATCTGTTAATTCTTTGGTATTAAGTTTTAAGCAACCTCCATAATCACCAAGAAAATAGTAATGGCGATGGTGTGAAACAATTCTACTACCTAAACAAGAATAGTGGTTACCAATTTTTGGTGTTTCAGGAAAAAAGGTACTGTGAGAAGTTTTGTTGTGTATTGCTTTACTGCTGCTTTCCTTGTCTGGGTCAAAATTCATGAATATTGCAGCTTCGTGTTCTAAATAGTCCCAAACATTTTTATCAATTTGATTAATTGGTCGTCTGTCCCAATAATGTTGAGGGTTGTAATAGAAAATTAAATCTTGTCTGTCATTTAAAGCAAAGTAGTAATGCGTAACGTAAAGTGTATTTGCGTTTTTCGTTCTTCGCAAATCATCAATAAGTTGTCCATTCATCTTTGTGTCATATCCTGAATACTCTTTCATCTGGTCGTCTTTTTATGGTTACGCATAACGTGATGTGGTCGAGTAGACCAAGGGATTTCACCCCAAGCCTCTCACAGAACCGTGCTTGAAAATCTCCCCTCACACGGCTCTTCTAATTTAATTTACAAATATAAGCTCATCCTTTATCAAGTTGGCAAATTGTAAATTAAAATTAGCCCATCCCTTTGCTCCAGTTCCATTACACAACCTTCAACACTACTACGAATGAGTCCGCCTCTGCTTATAACTTCGGTATTCTATCTCTCGATTGTTTCGATTGAATATTTCCCTTTGACTTGTAGCGAATCCTAATACGGTAGCCTTATACAAGTCTATCATCTATAAGCAGATTCCCAAGTTCCATAATTAAGCCCAAGTAAAGTTCTTGCCACCTGAATGACGCCAGCCTTACAGAAAATAAATAGGTTATCTCTGTAATTAATGTTATTGCTAACATTACTTTTCACTCCGTATCATACTCCGTAGCTTTTGACTGAAAATAGCAACTTCTCGACACCTCGTCAGTGGTTTACTTTCGTTCAACTCCATTACTCACACCTTGCCAACCTCGTGGATTGGATTCTCCTAAACGCTCAGCACCCCCGAGGCTTCGGGGCTCTTTACAACAGCACCTTTAGGGGGTTTAGAGCCATCGCCTATACAACGACTCTGATGGACCTACCATCATCTTAATTACAGCATTCAACCATTTTATTTATTGCCATGGTTGATTCTTGGCACACTATGAGCAGTTGGGGGATTTACCACCCTAACTTTTTAGTTTAGCACTCACCTTCGCTTTGGGCTTAGCCTTTCGTTTATACACCCCAAATTGCTTGTAGCCAATTTTCTGGGTTTGGCTTGCTATTCGTTTTCCCATTTGTCTTTTTCTTCCTTTTCCTCCTTTTTCTTTTTTGCTCTATTTATTAAATAAGCACCAAGAACAATAAAGCCTATACCAAACCCAATACTACTAATTGCTTGGTCAGCATAATTTGAAGTGAGACCTGCAAAACCAGTAATAACATTTATTGCACCAATAATGATTAAAATTATTCCTATAATTTTCATATCTCAATTTTTATATATTATCAGTTTCATCCTTAGTAACATCGACAAAGGCAACATCTTTTTTCTTAGAAAATAGAGTTATTATTAAACCTATAATTGGAGATAAAAACACACTAAGAGCAAAGCTCCATCCAAAACCAATTTTCCTTTTTTTACCTAATTGACCTACTAATGCTGAAAGTCCTACTAATACTATTAATCCCACAAGTTGTTCCATAATAAAAAATTTAAAAGTTAATATTTAATTCTTCTTTAGCTTTTTCTTTTAATTCAAGCAATCGCTTTATATTGTCTTTGTTCTTTGTTATTTCTTGAAATAGATTTTCAGCAATTGTATTTTTTTCTTTATCATTTGGAAAACGGTCAGGATGACATTTAATTTTTAGTTTATCATAAACCTCATTAGAATTAAATGAACTGTTTATTATATTGTCAAAATCTATTTGGTTGTCCAGTGATTCTTTTTTTAATTTTTGCTTTAAAGATTGTTTTTTGGTTAGTTTAGGTTTAAAAATTAAATATAAGATAATTACAAATTGTATAATAACAAGCCAAAACCACCAATTAACTTCCTCATTAGATTCTATATTACTTGTTTTAATAGCCTTTTTAGCGGCTTCTAAACTATTCTGCATTATTAAAATTATATTCATCTTTTTTATTTTGGCAAAGCTAAATGGTCTTTTAACTGAAATCTCACCCCGTAATTTCCGCTATCTGTTTGTACTTCTAGTGTGTCCCAACCTAGAACTATTAACCTACGTACCAATACTTCATCTGACATTACAACTTTTGCAATTTTAATTAATTCGTTTTTACTTAGCTGACGACCAGCAAAAGCTTGTATTCTAAAGCCTGTGTTCGTCCAATTAGAAAATTGATGTTTGTATTTTCTGTTACCTTTTGATATTTCAGCTTTTAAAAGAGTCGGAGCAACCCCACTTATAAAAGCATTTTTAGCAGATGAATTAAAACTCCTGACTAGATTTGACCTTACACTTCTATCTTCAAACCAATCTAAAATATCATTCCATAAATTATCTAACATATCTATTTTTTAATTTTTTCAGCTTGTTGCCAACGTGTCTCGAATATCTTGCTCTTTATTGAAAAGATCAATTCCGCTTTTAATAAATGTATGAGTTATGATTATTGCAATTATAATTTATCATATTTTCGTAATTACAGCCGTGATAATTTAGACAACTCAATAATTAATAAATCTTTATTTTTTGTAAGATTTAAACCAACAAGTTGGTCATATGCATTAAAACTAATTAATTTTATTTCGTTAATTTTAAGCTGGTCTATATCTTTATCTGTTAATAAATACATTGATGTTGCTACGTTTTGGCCATTCATATTTATCAACTTATGCCAAACAGGTGAAAGAGATAAGCCTTCAGTTCCGACTGTCTGAATAACTAAATTTCCTGATAATTTTGATGGAGATTGTTTTTTGAACAAGACAGTTGTTGTTAAAAAATATTGCTTGGTCTTAACATTTTTATATAATGACAATCCAGCTTCGTGTGAATCAGCAATGACGACAGGAGCTGGACTAAAATATTTCATAGTTACTCCATCTGGTCTATTTACTGTCTTTATATCATATTGAGAAAAGCCAATATTGCAAATAAGAAAAAGCGTTATAAAGATTAATTTTTTCATAAATAATTTATTTAAAGTTTTTTAATATTTTTATAAAGATTTTGAGAATTATTTTCCAATTCAATAATATCTTTTTCCTTCTGTTCATTAGATAGTAAAGAATATATTTTAGTTATTTTTTCTTTTAAACTTCCTTCCATAATTTCGATTAGGTTTAAGACAAGTTGGAATATTGTATTTTTTTAGACAATATAAATATCTGACTCCTTATTTTATAAGAAGTCAGATAATAAAATTAATCTTTTCTTGCAGCTTTCATTCCTGCTTTAAAACCTGTGTTATAACCATCTCTGTAAGAGTCTGAACTTTGTGGATATTCTGGGTAAGGTGGATATGGTGGGTATGGACAATAAGCATATTTTCCTTTTACATCTTTCCAACCTTCGCAATAACCATCTTTAAATCCTTCATCAAATTTAGATTCTAAAGTAACTTCGTGTTCTATTATTTCACTTTCTATATTTGTAAATGACATTAAAAAAGTTGTTCCAAGTGCCATTACCATTACTAATAATATTTTTTTCATTTTTATGAATTTTTTTACACCTACTTTTGTTTTGAGTCTTTTTTCAGTTTGTTCCGACTTTGGATGTTTGTTAATTCTGAGTAACGTTTTTTTTACACCCTGTTTTTACTGGCGTTCAGGCGGGTTTAATTTTAGTCATTCTTGCATCTAAATTAGCAATTTGTTTTTGAAGTTCGATTACTTTTCTCTTTCTTTTTTGGTCAAGATATTCGTAAACAGTAGGTGGATTGTATTGATGCTTTTTATAAAGCATATTCCAAAGTATGGTGGCTAATTTTCTTGCAGTGGCAGAAACAGCAACAGCTCTCCCTTTTCTGTAGGCAATTCTATTGAAGAAATTAGAAAGGTGGGTATCTTTTAGATTTCCAATTGAATTTGCTGCTTGTCTTAGGGCAATTTTAAGTCTATTACTACCTTTAGGTGTTCGACTGCTAAGAATTCTTCCTCCTGAGACTTTATTATTTGGTGCTAATCTAAGCCAGGATGTAAAGTGTTGTGCGTTTTGGAATTTTAAGATGCCATTTTCGCCAAGTTCACTCATTAAAGTTAGTACAGTGCCGTGACTAAAACCTTCTATAGCGTACAAATCAATTCCGTCAAAGTATTGATAAGAAATGAGGTTTAAATCTATATTTTTCGGCGTGTTTTTATTTATTCTTTTATGTACTTTCTTATCAATACAAAGGGATTTTTTCACATCATCTTGATTGATACATTGATCCAAAATCTTTTTTATTTCTATATCACATTCAAAGATTAATCTTTGTGCATCTTGATATTTTTGTAGTTCTTGTTTTAAAACAAATAAATAATCTTGACGGTTATTACTTTGTAGGGCTTTTGCTATTTCTTTTTCAGATTTTTTACAATTTCCGTGTCTCAGCTTTGCAAGTTCTTCACCGCTGGTTTGACCATTACATATTGCATTTATAATGCGTAAACCAGTGAGTCCCACAATATCTTTTACTACTACATCCAATCTAAGATTCATCAGTCTCATATTTTGAGCCATTCTTTTAGAGGCTTTTGAAGTTGTATCAATTAAATTACCACGATGCCTTACTAAGGTTCTTAGATGTTCTGTTTGTAAATCAGGCAAAAAACTTCCCCGTAAAAGTCCGAGGGTATGTAACTTTTGAATCCACATACAATCTAGTACATCTGTTTTCTTTCCTTGGATATTTTTGGTGAATTTTCCATTGGTTAGAATTACTTCTATAGCGGAATTTTGTAATTCAGTAAATAAATTTTGCCAATAGGAACCTGTAGATTCCATAGCCACAGTTTTCACGTCATTTTCAAGTAGCCACTTGAGTAATTCTTTCATATCCTCAGCGTAAACTCCAAACTCTCTTACATCTGAGAGGTCTTGATTAATTGCTACAAAATGTGAGCGACTGCCAATATCAATTCCAGCTGCATTAGGATTGATGATTTCCATTTCTAATTTTCTCTTTGCCATTATTTTTGGTTTTAGATGAATAAAAAACCCAAAGAGAATGTATATTGTAAACAAGAAAATATTCTGAACGAGATATCCATAAAGGATTCATCAGTGTAATTATCACAAGCCTTTGATAGGTCAATATCAAAGGCTTTTCACATTCCAACCAGAATTGCGCACGAGCTTTTAAGGCATCAATTTGAAATCGATCTTGCAATGGGCTAGCCAGTAAGATACAAACGTTACCTTAAAGTAATTATTTTTTTTTTGGAAAAGAGGGGAATTGCCCATAACGTATATGGTTTGTTGCGTATTTAAGCAACTAACTTAGTAAATAATTACAGACCAAGAAAATCTGCAAGGATTTTCTTAAGTAGGCGAGAACAAGCAATAAATTATATATTTTATTGCCTACAGTTGTTTTTGTATCGCCCGCTTTTCGTCCAACGTTCAGTTCTGTTTTAAGAGAGACTAACACTTAATATAAAAATTGCACTTTAATTTAAATCAATTGACATACAGTTTGTAGATAATAGCTAGTTAATGAATATTTTGATAAACAGACCTTATTATACTTATTAGTCGTTCTTCAGAAGCAAGGTATAGGTCATTATTAATTTCATTATTCCATTTATCTAATAAAATCAAGCATGCAAATTTCACAGTTGATGGTCTCGCAAAACTTAACGAAACATTACTTAAAACTGTAGAACCCAAATCGTTTGCTGTGGGAGTCATTCTTCTGCTTCTACTCTGGTACATGAAGCTTCCGGTATGTTTAGAATTATTGATTTTTGTTATTATTTTACGTGCTTTTGCTTCGCCATTTTCTCTGAAATAATCTTTGATTATGCCTTCTTTAGTCTCACTATAATTGTACATATTTTGAATTGCTAAATTAGTTCACTTTTCATAAATAACATTAACCTATTTTTAAAACTAGTAAAGTCATAAATTCCTTTATTAGCAGGTACTAATCTGTTATAATTATCTAACATAACTTCTACTAATATGTCAAAGTTTTCCATCACTGCGTTAAAATTATTTGTTGTTTTATTAGTAATTGCCATTTCTACAAATGCAGCAAAAAGTATTTCGCCATTGGCTTTTTGTATAATTTTTTCTATTAACACAGAATTTAATACATCCATTCCTATTTGTTTGTATACAACATCTCTATCATTCAAAATTTTCCTAATTACTGAATTACTGGATTTAAATGGAGATTTAAATTCGATATAATTTCTTGTCATAACTCGGGCTGTTTCACCTGGGCATCCGGGTCCACCATTATCAAGGATTTCGTAAGCTGTCATAGTTGTATTTTTTTTTAATCTGGTTTATTCCGTCAGAGTGCATTCTGCAATTGTAGGCAACATACGGATAGCACAACAAGTTGTGTTATCCGTATTTTATTTATATAAACCTAGTGAATTTTTTATGGTCTTAAAATTTTAACCAAAAAAATGTCGTTTTTATTGTTCTTTGACTAAATCAATCACATTTTTAGAGTACACACGATATTGTGATTTTTAATTCAGTGAAATTGGTCCTTTAATCATCAAAATAGAGTATTTTTGTCACAAAATTAGGGTGTTAACCCCACTAATCTATTTATGTGAAAATATTGTATACTAGAATATCGAGTCTTGACCAATCTTCCGATAGGCAAAAAGTAAATAGTAGTGATTACGATATGCTTATAGAAGATACTTGTTCTGGGAGTATTCCATTTTCGGAAAGAACCGGTGGAAAAAAAGTAATGACTTTTATAGACAAGGAGATAAAATTTGAACTGCACGTACATCAAATTGACAGACTAGGCAGAGACCTCCGTGACATAATTAACACAATACATTTATTCAATAGCTTGAAAACACCAATTTATTTTATTCAACAAGGATTGAAGACTTTAGGTCAAGATGGAAAAGAAAATCCAATTTCAAAAATGATGATTAGTATTTTAGCTACTGTTGGAGAAATGGAAAGAAACCAAATTCGAGAAAGACAGCTAGAAGGAATTTCTATTGCAAAGGCTAGGGGAGTATATAGAGGACGAAATAAAGGGACTAAAGAAAACCCAATTAAATTTTTGACCAAAACTAAGAATAAGAAAGCTACTGAATTACTTGACAAGGGCTACAAGAATGTAGAAGTTGCTAAAATCACTGGTCTTCATCAAAATACTATTACAAAAATTAAAAAGATGTCTTCAGCACTTAGCTCAAACTAATCTCTGTTTTTCTGCATTTTAACAAAAATCCTCTCTCCTTATATTTACATATTTTTTGATAGGTACATTTTTAATGTAATCTGTTACGACTATTCTTTTGTTGATTAAGCTTTGACTAATTGCGTAGGTATGTGTTTTAAAATCATTCCCAGTTTCGATTTCTATCTCAACTAACCAATCTATAACTTCTCCCTTATTTTCAACAACAGCTGCGTAAGGTCTACCCAAATCATTTCTCATGCTACTTTCAACGATTATTGTATCGTGTCTAATTTCACAATTAATTCTGCCATCTTTTTTCACAATACAATCAATATCCTTTTCTATTATTTTATAGGCTTCTATATTCAAAGTTTGGGCTATTTTTTCGATTATTGTTCTGTTGCTCCTTCTACCATTTCTAGTAACACTAAAATATTTATGTACACTTCTCTCCATCTCATAATAACTGAATTTAAATTCAATCTTTTCACTTTTGTAATGCCTGTTGCCTTTAACCTCAAATTCATTTGCTTTTTTAAGTTTGAACCCTAAGGAAATGAAAAAGTATTCTACAGTTTGTTGCATCTTTTCCACGTTAGTTTTTCTGTATTCTTCTCTTAAGCCAGGATAGCTGTATAAATAATTCTTTGTTAGAAATTCTGGTAATACATTTTTTACTGTTTTCATATCATCTTCTTTTAAGTTATAGTCAGTTGATATGAATAAGTTTAGCGGTTTATTGAATATTTAACATAATCTATTTATTATGTTAAATATTACTAATTCAGTTATTAACTTAAGAGTATCTAAAGATAAGGTAAATAAGATATGCTTAAAAAATAATGCTGATTGACCTTGAAAAGGAACTTATAGACTTGTATATAAGAAAAGAAAAAATAATAACTTGAAATTTAATTAAACATCTAATGAAGTCAATATATATAGGGGTTACAGAGTTTTCTTAGAACATATAATGACTAGACTAGTAAGACTAGAATAATAACAGCAATCTTTTTTGGTTTAGACTATTTAAAAACTCTATACATATTTATATAAATGGTTTACCATATTTAAATTCATAATTGATACTTCTCAAGAAGTCTTTTTTTATAGAAAAAAATTGAAAGAGTCTAAAAGAGAGGGTTTATAGGATATAAAACAAAGTCTACCCTTACCATTCTTTCTTTGTCAATTTTGGAGTGAAACCAAGCTCTCTATTGAGTATATTTTGCATTTCAGAGTATAATGTATCTAAATTACTTTTAGTCGTAATCAAACAATCGTGGAGTGTTATTATAGGTATATTAATTCCGTGGTTACTGTTTATTTTCCTTGCTACAATATCCAACATAAAATAGCTCTCGGTCTGTAGCATAAGATAGGAGAAGAGTTTATGATTCTCTTTTTTGAACTCATTAATCCATTTTAGGATAGTCGGAAATTCATTTTTGAATATTTTTTGCTCAATTTTGTACTGGCTTATTTTGGCATTCATCATCGAAAGAATTATTTTTTTCATAATCTTTCGTGGTTCTATCTTTTCAGTATTGAAAATACTCATGCTCTTTTTTTTAAGATATTCATCTTTATTAAAATCTTTATCTTTCTTGTCTAAAAGAGAGAGTTCATTAACAAAACAATCATAAAAAGTTCCATCTAATACTTTTTTCCCAAAAGCTTCAACCTCCTTTTTGTCCAATATATTTGCTCCTTCGCTAAACATTTTAAAAGGATACTTGATTTTAGATTGATTGATAATTGTATCCAAATATTTATTCGAATTAGGATTAGTTATCGCCTTTAAGATGTAATAACAAAAAAGTGGAACCGAATTTGATAGGTCCACTTCTGCTAAATCTTTTCCACGATAAGTAATGTAGTGCCGGAGTGGTTTACTTAAGGAGGTGATAATGGTGTGTATTCTGCCGTCAGTTTTATTATTGTAATTGATGTTAAATTCTTGGTTTAAAATAGAACATATTTGTTTGAGATTATTTCTTTGTTTAAATACCTTTTTCGTGGGGTCGAAATAACCAGTTTTAAATAACTCATCGTTCTTCATTATAGCTCCACTTTCATCAATCTCTAAATCATTATTATTGAAATACTTAGCCAAGAATTTGTACCTCCTTTTAAATTTATTATTGAAAACAATCTTATCAGGCCTTAATTTCTTAAAATACTTCAATAATTTTTTATCGGTTATTTCATAAATTCTTGCTTTACTTATAAAATAAGAAGGTGATAATTTGTAAGAATAGCATTGACCAACAGAGTATTCTTTTCGCCACAAAATCTTGTCAAACGTCCCTTGATTACTACAAAGAAACCTTAAATGCTCTTTGTAATTATAAGGGTGCTTTTCTAATATTTTTGAACATAACGCCTTCCATTCATTTTCAATATTCCCTTCAAAATCATAAGTGTTTTTAGTTAAAACCTGACTCACTAGCCAATAGAAATAATCAACATTATAATTTTTATTGGTTTTAGATTGATTCAAAATCTTGTCTATACATAGTGTTTTTGGTACTATTATGTAATATTTTTTCATCAAGTATATATATTTAGAGGGACCAATCCCTTGACTTATATTGTCAGAAATGAAAAAGTTGTGTCGTGATTTATTATTTATCTAGGAATTGATAAAAAAGAGTGATGAGTCTGCATTTATATAAATAATCTTGAACTGATTAAATTCAATTAAATGACCAGTGTGACCTAATGCTAAGACACCCAAGTGAAATACGTTAAGACATTACCGCCTTAACTAAAATTGAAAATAGACTTAGAAAGGATTCTTATATTAGATGCATAAACACTTTGATGGATGTTTCATTAAGAACCAATTTAATTGAAGTTGCCCCACCTCAGTGGGGGGATTTGAAGGGCTTTAAAGGAGTCGAAGTAGGGAGAAAGGGTAGATGGATAAGAAGTTTTAAAACTCTAGTTCGATAGCCAAATCGCTGTAGCTTCCTCTATATTTTGCCAGCGGTAAGTTTATAATTTCATCTTTTTTCCATTTTCCATTTAGCATTAGCCAAGTGCTATTCTTCTCAGAAGGGAATGACCCAATCGAAGGTTCGTAGCTGATGTGTATTTTCATTTCTCCATTTTTTCGAAGAGAATTAACTTTGTGTTTGTTTTCCTCGCTTTTAATCCAATCAACTACTAAAAAGAGTCCATTTTTTGGTATAACGATTTTAGCATTTATAACATCTTTTTCTATCCAGAAAGAACCTTCCTTAGCTACAAACCTTTCTTCATGAACAATAAGACCAGGTTCATTATTAGAATTTAAATCACAAATTTTTATTTTGAATTCTGCTTTTTCTGTTCTACAGTCAGCATATACCCGTATTTTTTTTAAATATCTAGACCCATATTCATTTTTGTATTCAAAAAACTTTGCAATTTTCCTGTTTTCATCACCACATGCGTACAAATATTTTATTTCTGACTCTGGAAAAATTATTGTTTGCTCATTTAAATCTTTTTTACTCAAATCTTCTTTGCTCATATAGTTCTTAATCTATATATAAAAATTGAGTTTTCATATTTTAAAATAAATAATATGAAATATTTAAATAGGCAAAAAAAATTTAATGAATAATCCAGCTTAATAACTCATTATAATTCAGTTAATCTAAAAATAAGGGGTAACAAGAAAGAATTTATTAAAGCTTCCTAAGGGAATACTACAAACGATGATGTATCATTATTGAACCTCCTTATAAGATACCCGCTTGGCCTGTCCTGTGCAAGGTCGAAGAGTACAGTGTTGTTGAAAGGTGCACTCTGTCAATTAATGGCGGAGCCATCCAATAGATTGGGTGTCTGGCCTTTCTTTCCTTAAACTTGGTAGCGTTGGCGTGAAAGCTCTTTTAAATTTGTAAGGTACGAGCAAACTTTAAATATGCTTGCACTTGCGTTGGCTATTTGTTTATTTCATTCAGTTTAGTTTCGAACACATTTTCTCTATGTACTTTATTATAAAAAGGCATACCAATTAATCGGTATTCTTGGTTTTGATACAATTCAATTACATTTTCCGCTTCTATTCCAATTAAAAATTGCTCTTTCCATTCGTCTTGCATTAGTAAATGGTCTCCTTTTGGCTCGATAAATAATTGATAAATAACTTCTTTATCCGAAAACTTGTCATTCATAAATACCACGAAATCTGGTTCAGTCGCTTTACCGTCACTAAATCTAAACAGTTTAAAAAATCGTTCGTTTCTAAGTAGATAAATATCTTTAAATTTTTCTTTTAGTTCGTCTAAATTATTGTGAAAATATTTCACTAAAAATTTCTCTTCAGATGAACCGTAATTCTCATTATAAGCGTACCAATCTGCATTATTTAAGTCTATAAAGTATTTTTGGTCTATATCGTTACGCATTGTTGGTTTTCCTGTTTCGGCCGTTGTATTGGTGTTTACAGAAAAAGATAATTTTTTGTCTTTAAAATACTTTCTAATAGGTTCTCTATAAAAAGATTTCGTTCCCCTGTAATCACCAAACATTGTAGAAATTTCATTAGCTATTTTTGTAGCAATAGCAATTACAATATCTAATTTTTGATTAGAAGATAACACTTTTGTGTCTTTTTGTAAACCAGTAACTTCGACTACTATTCCACCTAAGTATTTATCATTGGTAATAAAATATTCCATCGATTTTACACTTGGGAAATACTTACGAATATTGGCAAATTGGTAAAAAGGTATTTTACTTAATCCTTTATGAATTAAAGTTGTATTCCAATTATGAAATGAATGTTTATTCATAAAATTGGCTTGAACTTTATTTCGCTTTACAGAAGTGTTATCTAAAATAGTAGTACTTGCCGAACGATTGGTTCTAAGAGCATACGTATGCTTTTTTATTATATCTGGCTCTTGGTATTCTAAAAGTGTTTTAGGGCTATTCTTAACTTTTTTGTTTAAGAATATGAAACCATTTTTATATAATGAAGTTTCTTTAAACTCGTCTTTTAAAATTAAGTCTACTTCTATTTTTTCTTCTGGAAATAAACCAATTTGTCTTAAAGCCGAATTCAATTCTTGAATATATTTTGGATTGTGAGAACAATGGTAATGTAGCGTTTCGCAATTACGCAATACATTATCTAAATCATTATCGTATTTACGTTTATCTATTTCGTGATGTTCTTCTAATTTAAAAGGATAATATCTTGCTCCTCTACCAATTAACTGAGCTTCTGCAACTGTTGTTTTTCCTGGTTTATTTCCGCTTGCATCACGAGTATCATATAAACGAACAATATCGTACAAGTTTAATACATCCCAACCTTCATTTAATTTGTCTACTGCAAAAACTGCTCTATATTCGTTTTCTTTATCTTCTAAATTATTTATTACAATTTGTTTGTCGTTACTGTCATTTTTAGAGTTTACAGAGATAATTTTATCTTCCGAAAAATCTTCTCGTATTTCATCTATTAAGCCTTGTGAAGAAATATCCAAGCATCTAAAATAAGCAATTGCTTTATCTAAAATCTCATTGTCCAATTGTATTAACTTTTCCAATTTAACAACTGACATATTTCTAATTTCGTCTAAAAATGCCTTTTCCATTATGGCACTATCTTTTGTGGTTTTAGACTTAAATAATATTACGGGTTTTGCTATGATACCATTACTTGCAAATATTTTTTTTTTATACTGACTTATTAAAACTGCAACAATAGCACGTTGTATTGGTTCGTAATCTACTTGATTGGTTTGTACTTCTTTACTATAACCATCTTCTCTAAATTTCGCTAAAGGATAATTGTATAATAGTTTATTGGCATACTTACTTGCAACTGCTGGATGACTCAACTCTAAAGTTGCAGTAAATTCCATCATTATATTGTTAGGACTTGCAGATAAAATACGTTCTACTGTATGTTCCCAACTTGTAATGTTGTCTTTTTCGCCTGCTGAATGTTTCTTTTTAGTAAGTGCATTTATATGGTGTGCTTCATCACTTATTAAAACGGTTTCTTTGTCTGCAAAATCGTCAAATGTAATGCAGTTTTCTCTTGGTGCATTTAGTTTGGAATGTAAGCCTTGAATAGTAGAAAATAAAATATTTATATCTTCTGTATTGGTACTTTCAAAATTATCTACACTTGTTATATTTACATTTACGCCATCAATATTTATTTGTTCTTTAAATAAATATTTAGAGCTTTTAGGATTTAAAAAATTCTCCTTTGTTTTACGAATAATAGTATCTGTATTTACGAAGAAAATAAAATTACGATACCCTTGTTTGTACAATTCTAAAATAGCACCTGCCATTACTAAGGTTTTACCACTACCAGTTGCCATATGAAACAACACTTGTGTAGGTTTTGCCCTTAGTTTAGGATTGTTCATATAATAATTAAAAGCGGTGAAGGCTTCTTCTTGATATGGACGTGGTGCAAATTTTAAATTATTTTTTACCGTAGCGGATATCTGTATATCAATATCGCCATCTTCAATTTTAGTGGCAATACGTTTATCTAAACGTTGTACGCTTTGAGTTGGTCTAAATAAATCTGACATTAATTATTCTTTTTGTAAAATAAATAATTAAGTGCTTTGTCTTCTTTGCTTACAGTAAAGCTTTCGTCTTCTATTTCACTAAAGTTTACGTACAACTGATTTTTATCTAATATTTCTACTAAATACTGTTTCATTATTTCTAAAGCAGCCGTCTTAAAAGTATCTAAACGCTCGTTAAAAATATCTTTATTGAATTTAAAATTTAAAAATGCTTTTTCTTCCATTTCTTTCCAAACGCTTAAAACATCTTCTTTAGTTTTAGCCTCTTGTATTTTAGCAATATATTTTTGGTTATATTCTATCAATTCTGCATAAATAAAAGAACCGCCTCCTTGCCATTTTAATGATTTAGATAAGCCACCTTGTTCGCCTTCAATTACTTTTACCAGCCTGTTATATGGTAAATCTTGAATATAATCCATCTGTTCAATTCCAATATACTTTCTATTCATTTTGTGAGAAACACAAGGGGTCGTACCTGAACCAACAAAGAAATCAAGAACAATATCACCCTCGTTGGTAGCCATTTTTATAATTCTATATAATAATTCTTCTGGTTTTTTTCCATTTGTAAAGCTTACACTACCTTCATTTTGGGTGTTTTGAAAATCTATATCATCCCAGAAATCACATAATAACATTCCAAAATCTTTAATAATTGAACCATTGTAAATTACTTCGTGTACACTTTTTGATAGAGGCGTTAATTGACGACCATTGTAGAACATAGCTTCATTCTCTTCATCTTTATTTACAAAAAGGACTTGGTTTTTTAGGTTTTTAGATTTAAATTTTAAATCTTCGTTTTTATGGGACTGAGTTTGACAAATTAATTCCATATTATCTAAGTAAAACTTACGATGTGTTTTATTATTAATATTAAAATCTCTTATAGATTCTTTTTGAGAAAGTATTTTGTTTTCTTTTAAGATTTCTAAAAAAGAACTTACTGTTCCTTTATCTCTATTTAAAAAATAATTAAAATGTGTATCCCAATTACTTTTTCTTTTATATTGAGGATTAAACCTTGCTTTATTTGTTTTACGATATACTAATATAAAATCTTTCTGTTTTATTATGGTTTTGTCTTTATGAGCAGTTTTTGTTCCACTTGGTGTTGATGATTTCACAGTAATTGTATTAACGTAGTTTTCTCTTTCAAACACTTCGTCACAAACTATTTTCATATACGCTTCCTCAATTTGGTCTAAGTGTATGAAAATTAAACCATCGTCTGTCAAAAGTTCCTTTGCTATTTCTAATCTGTTAAGAATAAATGTTAACCAAGTAGAGTGATTAAAAGTGTCATTATATCTAAAACTATCATTTTCAGTGTTAAAAGGTGGGTCAATATAAATGAGTTTAATTTTGCCTCTATGAGTTTTTAATAAAGAAGAAAGTACTAAAAGATTATTACCTTTTAATATTAGGTTTTCGTCTCCTTTAATTTCTGTTACTTTATGCTCTCCATCTTTGTCGTATTTTTTGAAGTTGGTAAATGCTTTTGCATCTAATAATCTATCTACGCTGTCAGGTGCAAGTGTTTCGTTCCAAAATATTTCGTTTCTTTTTTGGTCTTCTTTGGTTTGTCCACCTTCCAATATACAATCTTTGTGTGGCCAAGCTAAAACAACATCATTTTTAGTTTTTATAAAATTGCCAGTTGAATCGTCATTTATGGTTAAACCAATTTTGTTTTTAAAAGCAGTATAACTGTCTGGTAAAAAAGATTTGTTATTTACAAAACGCTGAAACTTAATTTTATCAAAAACCAATATATTTTCTACTTCTGTAAAAAAATGTTTTTTAAATGTTGGGCTTTTAATTAGCAAACCAATTAATTGTGGTTCTACTTTTAAACCGAGTTCAATTATTTTGTTTTTGTTAAGTTGGTTGTCTATCACTAAATTTTCTTGCGTTTTTAGTAATTCTATAAGTTCGTGTTGTAGGTTTTGCATTTAAATGTTTTCTTTTTTATTAGCTATTAATAATTCAGATATATTAAAATCTAAAATACCAGCAACCTTGTATAAATCTTCTAAACTAGGTTGTCTCTTGTTTCTTTCGTATTCATTAATAGTTTGGTAGCTTTTCACCATTTTTTCCGCAAGCCAAGTTTGACTTATTCCTTTGTCTTTTAGTCCTTCTTTTATTCGGTTCATTTTAAACCTTTTTTAAATTTATCAGAAAGATAGCAAAGGTCATTGAATTATAATCAATATATTCATTGTATTGTCAGAAGTGGCGACGGGATAAAAAACAATGTGAGCCTTTTTCGCCACTCTTTTTTTTGTGCGGTTGGCTTTTTTTTGGCTTGCACCTGACGGTTATGTATATTAGCTGTAGCGTGTTTTAGCACGAACCTCTCCAAATATAAACTATCTTTTGGAAAGCCGCATATTTTCCAAATAAGAACAGACCAAGCCATAGCTTATATACGGTGTGTGTGCCCAGCATGGGCGTCTTTATTATATCGAAGATAATGTATTAATCTAGAGGGTGCAAGTCCCTTATGGGCATGGTCAACGCCTTGAGCCATTAGTAAGCTGCAAGGTTGCCAACCATGAGGTTGGGACTGAAGATTATTTGTGATTGATTAATGAGCAAATACCGCTACAAAACTAGGTACTGACGGACAGAAACCGTACACGAGGCATTTATGCACGGGTAAGCAACCAAATCATTGTAAAGCCCAAAGAATGCCAAAAGTGTATTAATGTAGATACGGCAGGAATCGAGTGAAAGAAGATGTAATTACCTGGGGAGGTCTCTTTAACCACGAGTTGGTATAATAGAGAAGTCAGCCGAAGTCATAGTAGTTAATGAGCTGAACATTAATGAAGGACCGAACAATAATGGTCTTTAATAGACAATGGAGCGTTGGTATGTTTTAAGGGCAGTTGCCTAATACCAAAATAGCCATTGATTAAGCGAGACAACTGAACGAATGAAGTATAAATGATTAAGAAATTAACATCAAAGAGAATCTATACGCAGCTTATTTCCATGTTTATCCCAACTAGGGAGCAGTGTGCAATCGTTTAAATCTACTTTACAAGCAAACGGGAAACAATACATCGGACAAGTAAAAAATTGATTTTAAGTCTTTCTTCGATGAAGTAGAACATTATGTGCTGTTAGAATTGATTTACAGAAAAGTAAAGTGCAAGCAAACCCTAAAACTATTGCGTTTATTTCTTAGAGCACCAATACTTATCAAGGGTAAATTACAGCAACGAAAGAAAGGGGTTCCGCATGGCTCTCCTTTAAGCCCTTTACTTTCAGACATCCTACTCAATGAGTTAGATAAATTACTTGAAAGTAGAAAACTAAATTACATGAGATATGCTGTTGATTTTAGTGTTTATGTAAAAAGTAAGAAAGCTGCAAAACGAGTAGGAAACAATCTATACCTGTATTTAAAGCAAAAACTTTTGTTACCGGTAAATCGAGAGAAGAGTCGTATTCGTAATCCTTTAACTTTTAGTTTACTAGGACATTCCTTTGTCGCATCCTATAAAAAGGGGTCAAAAGGGAAGTATCAATTAGTAGTAGAAAAGTCGAAATGGAGAACCTTTAAAGCAAAGCTTAAAATGTTAACCAAAAAGACAATTCCCGCTAAATTCAACGAACGAATTCATCGAATCAATTTGTTAGTCAGAGGTTGGATTAATTATTACAAACAAGCATCCATTCAAGCCAAACTTAAAAAGTTGGAAGAATGGCTAAGAAACAGACTGAGATATTGTATTTGGCATCATTGGAAAAAGCCCGAACGGAAGAGGAAAAATCTAATTCGGTTGGGGAAAGACCAAGGACAAGCTTATGCTTGGAGCAGAACGAGAATGGGAGGATGGGCAGTAGCTCAAAGTCCAATACTTGGCAAAACCATCACAATGGAGCGGTTGAAAAAGAGGGGTTATATTAGTCTAGTAGGATACTACAAACGATGATGTATCATTATTGAACCGCCGTATACGAGACCCGTATGTTCGGTGGTGTGAGGGGTGCACTCCGTCAATTAATGGAGGAGCCATCCACTCGATGTGTGCTGTGTAAGCTATAATAAAGATGGAGGTAGGTCCTCCGATGAGGGTTTTTAGGAAAACTCATCAAACCACTTCTATGACGCATCCAAGGCAACAAAGATGTGTGAAGCGATAGAAGAAAAGGCTATTTAAAATAGTCAGGTAAGGATAGAAGAGATGAGCGAAAGCGAACCTTGCGATGAAGTGACGAAAAGACTAGTTGTTGTCAAAACCTGACTTATATCGAGGAATCAGGGATAAGTGTAGAGGGAGCCTAATTACTGTCTACACGGCAACCGTCATAAAGCGGGCATGACTTCTATCTAGGCTTTATTTTGGAACCACAGGAATCCTGTGTGCTATGGGAAAAGGAAAACACAAGCAGGAAATACCTGTGAGTCGATTACTAATGAGCACATAGGTTGCGGATGAAGTTGTAGTAGCGTTGAAACTCCTGTAATGGGAGTGGAGCGAAGGACTTCAGTTATACAGTTTAAATTTAGGAACAACTTAAAATTGTAAGGATGATTTTTAAAGAACAAACAAAGTCGATCCCCATAACCAAGGAGATGGTGTGGGAATCCTACAAGAAGGTAAAAAGTAACAGAGGAAGTGCTGGAATAGACCAACAAACTCTATCGGAATTCGATAGAGTACGTTCCAAGGAACTGTACAAAGTTTGGAACAGACTAGCATCAGGAAGTTATTTTGCATCTGCGGTAAAGCGGGTTAATATCCCCAAGGCAGGGGGTAAAACCCGACCTTTGGGTATTCCCACTGTAAGCGATAGGATAGCACAACAAGTAGTTAAGCAGTACCTTGAACCTAGATTGGAATCCATATTTTCTAAAAACTCTTATGGATACCGTCCGAACAGGAGTGCACATACAGCTATTGAAATTGTACGTCTAAACGTACTGCGATATAGTTGGGTGATAGATTTAGACATACAAGAATTCTTTGAGAATGTTGACCATAGCCTTCTGTTGAAAGCTTTGGAACGTCATGTTTCAGAGAAGTGGGTGTTGCTCTACATCAAACGGTGGCTGGAAGCTCCAGTAATACTAGAAGATGGAACGGTTAAAATATCCACTGGCAAAGGGACACCTCAAGGAGGGGTGATCAGTCCACTGTTGTCTAATCTATATATGCATTACTGTGTGGATAAATGGTTAGAGAAATACTATCCACAGGTAAAGATGGTGCGTTATGCAGATGACTTGATTGTCCATTGTAGAAGCTATGAGGAATCTGTTCATACACTTGCAGTTCTAAAAGAACGTCTAACAGAGTGCGGTTTAACTGCGCATCCTGAAAAGACCAAAATAGTGTACTGCAAGAAGGATGGCAGATACCTCAAAGGGTATCCTGTGCAATTTGATTTCTTAGGATTCAGCTTTCAACCGATAAGGTTCAAATTGAAAAAGGGCGGAAGCTTCCTTCAGTTTGATTGTAAAATGAGCAGAAAGTCCAAAGTTCGAATCACAGGAGAACTCCGTAAACTTGCTTTCCATAACAAAACTCAACGTGGGATACAGGATTTGGCAAATCTGCTGAACCCTAAGCTTCGTGGTTGGATTCAGTATTATGGAAAGGTAAGTCGAAGGAGCCTACAGCCTGTGTTTTATTACCTACATAATCGTATGATCAGGTGGATATTGAACAAGTATAAACGCTTCAAAGGAAGCAAAATCAAAGCTGTAAAATGGCTTAGGTTTATTACAAAGTCTTATCCAAATTTGTTCTATCATTGGGAATTGGGGTACAAACTGGTCTAAATTTATTTAGACTTTATTGACTGTATAACAAGAGCCGTATGAATCGAGAGGTTCACGTACGGTTCTGTGAGAGGTTTAGGGGTGAAATTCCCCTTTACCTACTCGACTAGCTGCTGGGTTTTCTATTTTTTCTAAAAATGGCAATTTCTCCATAAATGTGGACAGTTCATTATCGTCAATATCTATAATCACAAGATTATTCATGCATCTTGTAAATCCTGTATATACAAGTTCTTTGTATGTTGCTTCAAGCGTGTCTTTTTGAACAATAAGAAAAAGTGTTTTTATTTCCCACCCTTTATAACTGTGTACGGTCGAGAATTTGGTAAGACCTGAGTTCATCCAAAAATGAAGTTTCTTATTCTTTCTAATTTTATCTAATTCCTTGTAGAATTTTCTTGTTTGACCATTTTTTTCTTTTAAGTGGTCGTAAAATTCTTTTGTTTCGGCCATTATATATGACCTCTCATTCGTTGCCTTTCTAAAATGGAAATCAATTTCTCGTATGGTTTCTATTGATAATGAAAGCACACAAACATCATTTGGGTGACTACCTAATTTTGTTGAATATGAACTTATGAATTCAGCTAAAACCTTAAAATCAAGAGTTCCGAAATATGTGAAGTGTACCTTATCAAAAAGAGCAGATTGAAAATCTACGTTTTCAAATTCATCAGGTATATGCTTATCTGCTAAAAATTTCTTCTGAAACTCCGAAGCAAAGGCGGTTATTGTTGGAGTTAACCTAAACGATTGATTTAGTTCTGCCCATCTTCCTGGACTGTCAGGTATAACAAGCACCTTCTTGTTTTCTACTAATGAAACTCGGTTATATATATCTTGTTTACTATCTCCAAATACAACAAATTCTCCATTATCTGTTAAAAAATACTTTTTGATTAGTCTCAACCAAACTGTTCTGTAGTCTTGAACTTCATCAATCAATATCGCAGAGTATTTTTCAATTTGGTCTTGAAAATCTTTAAATAGGTTAATATTCCCGTAATATTTGTCATTAAAGAATTGTTCTTTTTGCCAATTCTCCCAATTGTCAAAATCTTCTGGAATATCAAATTCAATTCCAAGATTATTCATCATTGAATTGAAAAAGTCGTGATAATTTAGAATATGAAAGTTTTTCCAATAGAATTCTTCTCTAACGCTGCTAATTTTGTCGTGGATATAGTTTTTGAGAGAAATGTTGTATGTTAGAACTAAAACTTTTTCGTTTGTTCGTATATGTGCGTTTACCGCTCTTTTTGCAAGGACTAAAGTTTTTCCCGCACCGACAATTCCTTTTATTTTTTGCTCTCCTTGTTTACTAGCTGAAAGCTCTAATTGTTTTTTAGTGTATTTAAAATTTCTTCCATCATCAAGAGAGTGAAATGAAGGTTTTAAGTACCTTTTAAAACTATCATATAGTTCGTTTGAGAAATTGAATGATTTTCGACTAATCCATTTTCGATATAGAAGGTCTTTTAAGTCTTTTAAGTTTAGATTATTCTTACCTATCAGTTCAATATTTTTATTTAAAAAAGTTAGATAATTTTCTTCTGACTTTTCTAATTTATCGTAAGCATCTTTCTGTGCATTTTTTTCGTTAAGAAACTCTTTTTGTTGTTCAAATGGTGAGAGTAAAAAGTCTCTTACATCATTGTCATTTTCTTTATAAAAGAATATTGCACAATTGACGATATACCAATATCTATAATCTCGTAATTTTAGTTCTAAAAGATTTTGAATATGCAAGTCATACATATTCTCCTTGTACTTCAGAACTTGAGAAATTGGAGATTTTATTAAAGCGTTATTGTAATTTACAAACCATCTTTTTCGGTAGTCTAGATGGTAGCTTTTAAGGTCCCAATCTTTTACTTCGATAATTAGAACTCCACCGCCTTTTCTCATTAGAATTATGTCTGGGCAGTCTCCGTTTAAAAACGGTTGAAAGTAGACCTCATATTCATCATTGAGGTTTTCAAGAAGAAAGTCAATCATTTTAAGCTCTCCTTCGGTTGGAGGAACTTTCAAATTTTTTATCGTTTCATATTTTGGATAAATGATTGCCATTCGTTGATTTTAACTTGCAGCTAACGTTGTTGTATAAGATTAGTTGCGTGTTTGCATGCGAGGAATTTCCGGCGGAAATTCAGACTTAGCAAACGTGCAACGGACTTTGGTAAAGTACTAATTTAGCAATTAATTTTATACGGTGTTGGCAATAGTACATTATTTTTTGT
The DNA here is from genome assembly GCF_000153485.2 of Psychroflexus torquis ATCC 700755. Taxonomy (NCBI): domain Bacteria; kingdom Pseudomonadati; phylum Bacteroidota; class Flavobacteriia; order Flavobacteriales; family Flavobacteriaceae; genus Psychroflexus; species Psychroflexus torquis. The sequence continues at coordinate 2,572,405 of NC_018721.1, forward strand.
CCGCTTTGTTTTCGTTCAGTTTCTAATTCCGCCACAATTCGGCTGTTTAGCGACGCAGATTCCAACAATTCTTATTATCAGACGTTGCACTTAAAAAACCAAAAAAAATCTCCGCAATTCAGTCCAGCGTTTTAAATTCCGACATTTTTTATTAAGCTTGTCATTGGGCGCAGTCAGTCCAACGTAATTTTCCGTTCGGCAATTCAATCCAGCGTTTTGCTTTTCAGTTCCGATTTCAGTCCAGTACTTCGGCGAGCTCAGCAACCAAGTTTTTTTAGGTAGCAGTTAGTTCAACGCTTTATTTTTCTTTCCGCAATTCAGTCCGACGTTCTGCTTGGAATTCGTTCGTTCTGTTTTTATTCAGACGTTTTTTAATTCTGATTTCTGTTTTTTTTTAGTTCAGATTCAAAGAGCGATTAGTTTCAATTTAACACAGGCTTTTGCTCTGCACAGGTATTATTGCCAACGTGGGGATAACACAACTTGTTGTGTTATCCCCATTTTATTGATAATATAAACTTAGGGATTTTTTGATTGTATTAAAAGTCTTAACATTAAAAACATGCTTTACCGTGCTGATCTTCAATTTCTCCTTTATGACTCAGTAATTTTTTGAAATATTGCTTGTTGGCTATTTCGGAGTGATGGTGCAAGCTGTTTCGCTCACATGAAGCCACTTTGAAAGGTCTTATAATTAAAATTTACTTTTATTCATTCTTTAATATTAATTGATAAGATTATTTATATCAGCCTCTTTAACACTTCCCTTACTTGGGGATCCTCAATTACTTCATATTTATTTCTCCTCATCTCCAAAAGCTTATTCTCAATTGCTTTAAATTTTGTTTTTCTGTTCTTTGAGATATAAATGATAATTTCATTTTGAAAAGCACTGCTATTTTTAGTTGTTTCTATAACATGTTTCTCGATAGTTTTATAAAAGCCAATATGTTTTCCAGTTTTAATGCAGGCAAGGCTTGTGATTAATCTAATATGAACCATCAGGATGTAAATTAAGCGAGGCTCAGCTAACTTTAATGCGTAAGAAGCAAACATTATGTATTTTAATTGTTTACAGTCCTTATGGGCTTTAAATTGCAAGAATTAAAAATAGAATTTACAAGGCTTTTCACAATCAAGATAGTGGTGAAAATTTATCGCCATTCTAATCTTATGTAAATTTAGTTAAATTAGATAGTTTAAAAATTTAAGACAGACTTTAGTTTATACCTTCAGTTTTAGGCATAAAATCAGAACCTATATGATGTGCTGATTCTCCTAAAATCCCTGTTTTTCATTGGAAATATTCTCATAAATAATTTCTTCTGGCCTTGTTCTGATATATTCCTGTATTTATTATAATACTGTTAATCATTTATACACTATTGTTTTTCAAACTCACCTATTACGTCTGGTCCATCTTCCCTATGTAAGGCTACATTGGGTAGTTCCCAATTCTTAGTACCATATTCATCAATTATCATTTTACTTCTCATAATAATCGCTTCAATTTTACACCCCTTGCGTAAGCTTTATACTCTTTACTGTTTAGGAATTCCTCTTCTGTATATTCAACATCATTTAAATACCAATTTTCAACATTTTTTTGTTTTACAGCTGGACCATCTTCTCTGTGTAATTTACCATCTAACCACCATTCTTCATCACCATTATTTATTTCAACAGCTGGACCATTTTTCCTGTGTAATTTACCATTTATCCACCATTCTTTATCACCATCAAGATATACAACAGCTGGACCAACTTCTCTATGCATTTTACCATTAGGCAACTCCCAATACTCATCGCCGTTTCTATGAGTTATTAATTTACTTTTCATATCCATTTACTTGATTGTTACATATGTTATATCGCCAGATTTGAAAAAGTTTAAAAATTTAACAACAATTAGAATGGACTACGTTCCGAGAACGTGTCCTTTAATTGAATAATTAAAATACATCTATACTATCTCAAAAAAGTAATGATAGCTCTAAAAGCTAAATTTCTATATTTTATTATTTATATCTCTATACATACATACTGTGCCAATTGTGTATACATTAACTAATTGATATACAGATATATGCTGTTTATACGCTAGAGAACTCCCCCCCCTTTTTTCTTTCTTATTAATTAGTGATAAAGCCTTCTCAAAAGGCGTTTTAAGTATATAAATAAACTTTCTGTAAAATATATATATAAACCATATAGGATGCATTAAAACTGTAATTCAGTTCTCGGTTTAGTGAATCATTCCTTTCTAGGTCGGTTAAACCTCTAAAGTAGAATTATTGAAAAATAGATAAGAATAATGAAAAATTTAAAAGATTTACTAGATGAAAAAAATATTTCTTTCTCAAAAGAAATATATAATGAATTACAAAATGATGAAGCTACTATTAAGCTACCCAAAAACTTGCTTAAAGACATAAAGAAGGACTTTAAGCATGAAGACCTAAATAGCATACATAAAGACAGAGAAACTGCTTTAGAGCTAATCTATATGATGTTATCTAACTTTACATTCACGTGGGTAAGAGAAGCAAAATACAATGATAATTATGTTGATAATCGGTACATACAACTTAACAGCAGAATTTTAAAAAAACATGTTGGTAGTGGGAATGAAGAAACGAGATACAAGTTGATTTTAAAACTACTTATAGATAAAAGATATATTGAAAAAGGATTGGGTCCAAAAAGAGGTGTTAAGTCCACATCATATAAAATTAATAATAAATATTATAATGTGAATATTGAAAAACACATTTTAAACTCAGAATATGCCAAGAAACGCCATGAAATTAATATCCGAGAAAAATTAATATCCTCTCTTTATAGTACAATAGCCTTAAATGAACTTGAAAATCTATCTAGAATCGAATTACCCTGCATAAAAGAAGTTATGAAGCATCTAAAGTGCTATTCCAAATTGAAATGGACAAATAAAAAAGGGAAGCAATTGAAAGTACTGGGCAAGAAGAAACGTTTAAATCAATTCATTTATGTGGAAGATTATTTAAAATTATATGAGCTTCTAAAAAACAATTTCAACAACCCAAAAATTTTGAGTGAAAACGCAGGTTACAGAATAGCAACTAAGTTTAATATGATGCCATCTCTTATAAGAGAATTGTTTAAAGTGAAGACAAACAGTGGTAAACTAGTTGGATTAGACTTTTCTTGTTTTCATCCAAATTTGGCAATCCGTAAATTTCAAGGTGCTAATAATCAGATAGTAACGCATGAAGAAGTTGCAGAATTTCTCAAAACAAAAAAGAAATATTCAAAAAATACTGATATAGAGTTAAGACAAATAGCAAAAAAAGAACATTTATCTTTTTTCAATAAGGAGGTGAAGCACATGAAAAACAGTAGAATATATTCTTATTACGCAGAAAAATATCCTGATTTACTCAGTAAGGTAGAAAAAGATAAAATAGAAAAGGGTTATAAAAACACTTCTAGAATGTTGTTCACAGTAGAAACCAAAATAATGACAGAAATTATTAAAAAATGTCAAGCGAGAGGGATAACAACTATATATGTTTATGACGAACTGTTAGTTGAAGAATCACATGTCGATGAAGTAAAAAAAATAATGGAAAATGTCTGTAATGAACAAAAACTGAATGTCGAAATCAAATAAAAAGTACAAATTGATGTCCATTTTCTGACCTTATCACACCGGAAGGGTTGAGCGATTTTATTGCTAAGATAAAGGGTTTCATTTTTAAGTCAAGTAGCTATTATTCATTCGATTCTAGAATTTCCAGTTCTGGTTGGAGTAAATTTTGGTAACCTCTATTTCTTATTTTATTCACAACATCTTCAACTGATGAGTATATTCTTATAAAATTTAGAAAAAAGTCTATTTCACTCTGAGATAGGTATAAGCCCTCTTTAGCTCCACTTTTAAACTCATTTCAAAACAATGGATATTCTTAAATAAACAGTTTTTCAGAGATTTCGTTGACTTCAACACTTATGATTACTCCATATTTTATTAAATTAAATTTTAAATCATTTATGGACGATACGTCAGTAAATAATAGTAAAACTTTTTAATTTTCAGTTTTATATACTTAGGAAAAACAAATATATCCTCTAAAGTTTGAGGAGACAATATTTTTAAATTTTAATGAAATTCCTCTAAATCTACCTCTGATGTGCAATGAATTTTTAACTCGAAAAATTGTTTAGGTATTTTTTAATTTTCAAAGTAGGCATCCGTAGAACTAAATTTTAATTAAAAACGATTTTTATTTAACATAGTCATTCTGTTTTTAATGGTTTGACAAGTAGCTTTTTAATGTTTGAAATTCCCGAAACTGCATCTCTATCTACAAGTATTTTTAAAATCTGGCTATCTCTAATATAAGTTATCTCTTCTGTTATAACCTTACAATAGCTTTCGTCACCTTTATAAAACTCATTTACCAGTTTTTTTATACTTTTGTTTGTATTCGATTTCGTTGGTTTCATTATCTCATTCTTTTCAATAAGGTTTTTAACAGTCTTTATTGTAACTTCTCTTTCCTGACTTTTAATTTTTCCAAGAATATCAATTAAGAAAACCTCGTAATCTCCTAAGTTATAGTAATCTATTCCATTTGAATATAAAAGTATTAAAAAGTAGAGAGCCTTGTCTTTTGGGTACAATTCTACTTCTTGGTCAATATCCGGTATAAACACTTTATAACTAAGATTTCTATATTCTATGATTAGTTTAATCTTTTTTTCTTCACGTCTTTTTTTTCTTAACTCATAAAGAAAAGCACTCAAAGACGTAAGTTCTTTATCACCAAGTCTATCTAAAATATCTTCACTAATTTCCAGACCCTCAAATTTATAAATAGGAGTAGGTATAAATATCTCCAAAGGTTCAAAAGAGTTTAATTGTTTAATAAATAAATTTTTAAGGAAGTCATTTCTTTTTGTATCATCAAGATTTAGTATATCATTGATATGAACAAATTTAGCATTTAATCCATTTTCAAAAGCTTCAATCCAAAACAATCCACCTTCTTTTGTATTTTCAATGCCAAAATAATGTTCAATCGACTCTGAGAATAATTGTCTTAAATTATTCTTGTATGGTATGCTTTCGCACAAGTCTTCAAATTGATTCTTTTCTTCTCTTGTTAGGTTAAGTTTTGAAGATGCAGATTTGAAATATTTTTCTCTATCGTTTTCATTCTCCATGTCATCGATTGAAATTAATAACACCTCAGCCTCTTTTGCCAGATTTTCACAATAAGAAAGAATTGGCTTAGAAGCCTTAGCATTTTCTTCAATACTTGGTTTTAATGTATACGTTATGTTTTGTAGATATAATAAAAAACGATAATCAGGGTCTGACTTTAAGACTGGATAATATTTTGATAAAATTGTCTTCTTAGGCATGCTTTTTTTAATCATAAACTTACAACAAAAGAAGAAAAATAAAAAAATGAGGTAGAGTTTTTTATTTTTAAAAGAATAGTTAAGCTTATAGGCGATGATTTTTAATATTGATGTTAGCAAATTTAATTCCTGATATAATTAAGCTCCTCAAGATTTGAACAAGAAGAACATATCACTCATAAATTGAAAAATTAAAGGCATTATTTTATTAAACATTTAATCTTCATGTTTTTGTTAACTAAAATAAGACTATCAAGTAACCATTGTCTAGTACCATCAGTTTTTTCAACCGCTGGACTATATTTTGTATTCAATTTATCCTTTCTACCCCAGAATTTATAGCCATTAACATTTTAGAATGCTAGACCTTATTCTCTGTGGTAATTACCATTGGGTAATCTCCAATATTTAGTACCTTTTTTATCAATTGTAAATTCACTTTTCATAATGTGTTGTTTTTAGATTAATATTTGATGCAAATTTAATTGGATAGGAGGTGGGTTTTGGATTTCTGCAATATTGCAGTGATGATTTTAGCAGATGAAAAAGGAATAAATCGATATGGGTAGGTTAATTCGAGAAGTATCCTATCTACTTATTTAAATTCACCTAAAAAATAAGTCCTTCTAAATTTTTAAACTTACAAGGACTTAATTTTGATATGATTTATTTTAATAATCTGTCTAGTTTTATAGTCCTCATTTCATATTTATGTTCTTGTTCAGTATAATTTATACCATTTAGAAACCAAGCTCTTTAACAATCCTTATTTTCAACTGATGCACCATCTTCTCAATGCCATTGACCATTTGGAAGTTTCCATACTTTAGTACCGAACTTACCAATACTTAATTTAGACTTTATAATAATTGCTTTAATTTTAAATACCTCTTCCTTTTTTTATATTCTTGTTCAGTATAATTTATACCTTCTAACCACCATTCTTTATCACCATATAATAATTCCCTTGCAGGACCATCTTATCTATGTAGTAAACCATTTATGTACCATTCTTTATGACCATTCCAAATTTCCTCTGCAAGACCATCTTCTCTATGCATTTTACCCTTCACCCACCAAGGTTTTCTAATAGAGTCTTCAACTGCTGGACCATCTTCTCTATGGTATTTACCATTAGGAAGTTTCCAATATTTATCACCATATTCATCAAGAATTATTTTACTTTTCATTTAACAATTCTTTAAGTTTTATACTTCTTATTTCAAATTTGTGTTCTTGTTCAGTATATTCTATACCATTTAGAAACCAATATTTAGTACCATTTCTCAATTCAGCTGCTGCACCATCTTCTCTATGCTTTTTACCATTTAGATACCAAATTTTAGTTCCATTACAATATTCAACTGCTGGTCCATCTTCTCTATGGTACTCACCATTTATATACCAATATTTATCACCATTTTTCTCTTCAATAGCTGGTCCATCTTCTCTATGTAGCCTTTCATTTACATACCATTCTTTCCCCCCATCTTTACCTTTTATAAATTCACTTTCATACCATTCTGGAAAACAGTATTCATTAATAATCATTTTACTACACATTTAACAATTTTTTAAGTTTTTTAGACCTCATTTTATGTTTATGCCTTTGTTCAGTATATTGAATATCATTTACCCACCATTCTTTATATCCAGCTTCAGGATATTCTGTTGCTGGACCATCTTCTCTGTGCCTTTCACCATTTACCCACCATTCTTTATGTCCATCAGCGTCTATTATAGCTGGACCATCTTCTCTATGTCTTTGTCCATTAATATACCAATGTTTACGTCCATCAGCGGCTATTACAGCTGGACCATCTTCTCTATGTCTTTGTCCTTTAATATACCAATGTTTACCACCAGAATCCAATTCAGCGGCTGGACCATCTTCTCTATGGAACATAGAGGTGTTTGGTAGCATCCAAAATTTATTACCATTTTCATCAATTACTATTCTACTTTTCATAATTTGTTTTTAAGATTAATATTTGATGCAAATTTAATTGGATAGGGGGTGGGTTTTGGATTTCTGCAATATTGCAGTGATGATTTTAGCAGATGAAAAAAGTAATAAATCGATATAGGAAGGTTAATTCGAGAAGTATCTTATCTACTTATTCAAATTCACCTAAAAAATAAGTCCCTCTAAATTTTTAAACTTAGAAGGACTTAATTTTGATATAATTTATTTATAAAATCAATACTTTTAATGCTGCTACTGCGAGGATTATAAAAATACTGATACCAGTTTTACACTTACATTTTAACGCCATTATGGCTAGGATTATACAAAAAAACTGATACCAGCTTCTACACTTACATTTTAACGCCATTATGGCTAGGATTATACAAAAAAAACTGATACCAGCTTCTACACTTACACTTTAACGCCATTATGGCTAGGATTATACAAAAAAACCGATACCAGCTTCTACACTTACATTTTAACGCCATTATGGCTAGGATTAAAAAAACTGGTACCACCATTGACACTTACTTTTCGTATACCAATTGATTTTAATTTTTAGACCTCATTTTATGTTTATACTCTTGTTCAGTATATTTAATATCATTCACCCACCATTCTTTACGTCCATCATTCCATTCAACTGCTGGGCCATCTTCTCTATGTTTTTTTCCATTTATCCACCAAGACTTATAACCTCCCTTATCTTCAAATGCTGGGCCATCTTCTCTATGGAATTGTCCTTTATAATTTTTCCACTTTATATCTCCATTGTCATTTTACTTTTCATGTAATATTTTTTTAAGTTTTTTACCTCTCATTTGATATTTATGTTGTTGTTCAGTGTATTCTATACCATTTAGATACCACCATTTAACACCATTAGTACCTTCATAGGCTGGACCATCTTCCCTATGTCTCTTACCATTTATCCACCAAGTTTTATCACCATTCTTACATTCAATTGCTGGACCATCTTCTCTATGACATTTACCATTTATCCACCATTCTTTATCACCATTAGGATATTCAGCCGCTGGCCCATCTTCTCTATGTAATTCACCATTATAAAGTTCCCAAAATTTAGTACCATCTTTATAAAAAGTTAATATGCTTTTCATAATAATTGCTTTAATTTTCTACTCCTCATTTCTAATTTATAATCTTGTTCAGTATATTCTACATCATTTATATACCATTGTTTAAAACCATTCCAATGTTCAATGGCTGGACCATCTTCTCTATGTCTTTTACCATTTATCCACCAATCGTTTGACATACTATTAGTTTCCGCTGGACCATCTTCTCTATGTCTTAAATCATTTAACCACCATTCTTTAACATTACCATTCCAAGTTTCAACTGCTGGTCCATCTTCTCTATGTCTCACTCCATTTATATGCCATAATTTAGTGCCTTCGTGATTTAATTCCATTATACTAGTCATTTTTTTGTTTTTCATCCTAATAATTTTTTTAATTTTATATTCCTCATTTCTAATTTATATTCTTGTTCAGAATATCGAGTACCATTTAGATACCACAATTTAGTATCATTAGGATATTCAACTGCTGGGCCATTTTCTCTATGGTACTTACCATTTATAAGCCAAAATTTAGCAGCACCTTCACACCACTCCATTGCTGGACCATCTTCTCTATGTTTTTTACCATTGGGAAGAGTCCATTTTTTATTACCTTCTTCATCAATAGTTAATTTACTTTCCATACTAATAATTTTTTTAGTTTTCTAGACCTCATTTCAAATTTATATTCTTGTTCAGTATATTCAGTATCTTTTAAATACCAAGACTTAGAACCATCAGAATATTCTGCTGCTGGACCATCTTCTCTATGTAATTTATCATTAATCATCCAAACTTTAGAATTACTATTTTCAATGGCTGGACCATCTTCTCTATGTCTTTTACCATTTATCCACCAAGACTTATAACCTTGCTTATCTTCAAATGCTGGACCATCTTCTCTATGGAATTGTCCTTTATAATTTTCCACTTTATATCTCCATTATTATTTATACTCATTTTACTTTTCATTGTAATAATTCTTTTAGTTTTCTATCCCTCATTTTAAATTTGTGTTCTTGTTCAGTATATTCTTTACCATTTAGATACCACCATTTAACACCATTAAAATTTTCAATAGCTGGACCATCTTCCCTATGTCTTACATCATTTATAAACCAATATTTATCACCATTAGCATATTCAACTGCTGGTCCATCTTCTCTATGGAACATAGAGGTGTTTGGTAGCATCCAAAATTTATTACCATCATTATCAGTTACTATACTACTTTTCATAATTTGTTGTTTTTAAGATTAATATTTATTGTAAATTTAATTAGATAGGAGGTGGGTTTCGGATTTCTGCAATATTGCAGTGATTGTTTTAGCAGACAATTTATCGTTACAAATCAATTACTGTTCGGTTACCATGCCATCCATTTTTTTTTCTAAGTTTAGAATCAATATATCTCGCTGGTATTTCTTCAAAACCCATTTCTTTTTTCAATTCTCTTAGGGCTTTTCTACATTTTTGATAATCGTAATTCATTTCATTATAATTCCATTTGAGCTTCATCTCCATTAATTCTTCAGAAGATACATAATCGACTTTTTGACGTTTGAGTTTAAGGATTTTGTTTTTCATTTGTTTTTTGTAAACTTGTTTCGTTGCCATATTTTTTTTGTGCAAATCTATTATCATTGCTAGTGTTATTTTGATTTCTGCAATATTGCAGTGATTTAATCATCGTATTAATTCGAAACCAGTTGTTAACAAATAAGCTATTGAGTATTTATATATCTCTTCTTCTAAGACTCATCTTACCTAGAGACCAGAAGTAATAATTTCTAGTTAAACGTTCTGGGATTAAATTATCTTTGCCAATCATATCTACATATTTTAATGTTGTAGACTGTTATATAGATTAGTTTATTAAAAGTTTATTTAAAATGAAAAAAGTTGAAATTTTTATTTCATATCATTGAATACAGAGACAATAAAATTTAGCTTAATGAATGTATTTCACATTAATACAATTGTATCTAAGCCAATTATTTTATTGGGTATATTACTCGTTTTAGTGGTTTCAGGGTGTCAAAAAAAAGAACCAATCGGCACTGATACAGAGCCTAAATTCATTGAGTTAAAGAATAAGGTTAAAAGTAAAAAGGAGGAAATTTTACTTTTAATAGAGGAAATAAATTACTGAGCAAGATATTGTTTGTTTGCTGCACAACAAATGCGATATGATAAGCCTCATAATATTTGTACTGGATTCGATATTCTTCGAGACAAGGCAGAAGCTTATTCTAAAATTTCTTTAGATTCAAAAAATGTTGATGAAGCTTATGAGTATTTTAAATCTTCAGAAAATTTCTTATATAAAGCAGCAGAATTGAGCGATGATTGTAATTATAAAGAATATGACACACAGTCTATCCTATAATAAATTAGTATTGTTTTAAAATAAACCTGGATTTGATAAAGTGGAGAAAATATATTGTAGAAAATTATGTCAAAAATTTTGAGCTTAAAGTAAGTGGTAATCCTTATGACCATGAGTTTATCATTGACTTTAGTTTTAATAAGGAGGAACAAGAATATTTGGACTCTTTGTTTAATCTCAACGAATTTTTAAAGTCCAACAATCCGCTGATTGACCTGATGGATGAAGACCAAATTAAATTGGTTTCTCACCTCATTAATTTTAGTGCTATTAAAGTCGATGTCAATCAAGTAAAACAACAACAAACACTATTCACCTGTATTGTTGATTATTACCTTAGCCTACCAATAAGTGAATTAAGCAGAAATTATTTTGATTTTCAGAATGAAATTCAGCATCTATTCAAAAATGGGTACTACGTAAAGGATTCAGATATCAAATTCATGAGCCAATTTAAAGCCCGTAAAGACTCAAGACAGTTACAGTATATAATGTTTGCTTCTTTTACATTAAAGCTAGGAGAAGCTTTTAAAATAGCTATTATGATGAGTAATATCAGGCTCATTACATGCTTAACTACCATTAAGACAGGAAAACATATAGGATTTTTTAAAAATGCTGAGAGGCAAATTATAGAATTCACAAGAAATAGCAGTGCACATCAGAATGAGGTAATTAATTATATAACTAAAGAAAATAAAAAAGAATTTGAAAATGTCAAGTTGGAGCTTTTGGAGATGAGAAGGAATGTTTCTGAAGTGATTGAGGATTCCGACATCAAAGAAGTTATAAACAGAGTGATTTATACTAAATAAGAAATTTCTATAAAGGATTATCTTATTGGGCTATTATCGATAAATTCTATCCTCGATATTTAAAGTTTTTCCAAGACTTTGATGAGTCATGTGTGTTTCTAAAGAGCATTGAACTTTCGTAAAAGACCGAACGGCCTATTTGCTTTATACAGGGTTGTGAGCTGGCTTACTTTTACCTCCAGGGTCTTAACTTAATTGCCGTAGCCAACAAGCTACTCAAGCAATGTTTTGCTATCGCAAAATCTGGTAGACCTTATGATAAAAGTTACGTTTCTGTGTTGCCTAAATAAATAGCGAAAAATCAATTAAAAAAGCTCAAAGAATCAGTTATATGAATCTATGAACCTAGAATCCTAGTGTTTCAAATTAAAGTAGAAAAGAGTTGTTTTTTACCTCAGTTTTTTGTTATGCAATGGCTTTCTTACTCAATTTCTTATTAAATAATTCTGTATGTTTCGTCTCATCATCAATTAACTCTGCTAATTTCTCTATAGCATCTGATGAAAAATATACTTTTTTACGATTAGAAACTTGGTCCATTGTTTCAGTCCAAATATATTTACTTTTTGATGGTGTAACTGTACCTTCTGGTGGATTGACGACCTTAAAGTTAGAATTACTAACCCAACCTAAATGATGTATTGCTACTTTCAGTTGAACATTACTAAACTTAAATTTTGACTTCTTTTTGACTTCTTGTTCAAGACTATTTAAAATTATATGTTCCCTGTCAGTTTGGAATTCTCCAACAATCTTATAAATTGGTTTTCCTTCGTCTGTTGTTATTTTTCCAATTTCTCCTGCTGAAATAGCATTCAAAATTATATTAAATACTCCATTTTGAGTTTCGTCAATTTCAATATCACTTCCTGAAAGGATTTTATCTTTACTATTAAATCCATATACCTTATGCTGTGTAGGATTTATAATCAAAATTTCTCTTGGATTTATATCAACCATTTCGGGAAGAAGCTTTGACCAAATCTCCATAAATTCTTTACTTTTTTCATTGGCTTTTATTTGTAAAAACCTATTGAAATCAGTTGTTGATTTGTTTGCGTGTTCATTTTTACTTGAAGCACGATAATATATCGAACCTTTGGTAATTTTATATTCAGGAAAATCGTTTACTGGAATTAGAACCTGACTACTTTTCTCAATGATTAAATAATAGAATTTTTTTGTTCCGATTTGAAATATCTGTAAATCTATAGAAATACCGATTTTTACTATCTTTTCAAACTTTTGGGTTATGTCATTAAGGTCAATTTGATTTAGTAAATCAAGATTATCTATATCTAAACCTGTTTCTGTGTGAGCTCCTGATGCAGAGTCTTCATTTATTCCTAAAAGCAATATCCCGCCATCTGAATTTGAAAAAGACAATATATCTTTTGTGAAATTTAGCAGGAAATTTTCTAAAGGCGTTTTTGTTTTTGCAATATTAAGTTTCAGCTTATAATCAATTCCATTATTTTCTTTTGGAAAACGACCGTTGTCTTTTAAATCCGAAATAATTAGTTCCGTTTTTTCTTTTAATTGCTGTAAGTTCATTTATTTACTGATGTTTGTTTAGCTTGTGCCTAGCGTCTCGGCTATGGTTAGTAGGGTATTAAAAGTAAATAAACTTTAGATTAAGTACTTAGCCATAACTTTTTATTTTGTTTTATCTTTTCATTTATAAAGCTAAATCAAAAGATTTGGCGGACTTAGTTAATAATCACTAAACTTTGGATTAAACACTAAACCCGTATTAATTATATCCTTTGTTGGCAAATCGTATTTATTCCCATATTATTCTATTGTCCTCTATTTTCTCCGTTATTCGATAACCTTTGTAATCTACGAGATTTATACTTTCAGGATTAGTTTTTTGTCCTTTTTCATAATGACAATCCGTGACTTCAAATTCAATAACTTTGGTTAATTCAAATTCGTGTCTTAAAATGTCTTTTCTAACAGCAACATTACTTGTCGAAAATTTATTTCCTACACTTGGATAAATAATACATTCAAAATCAAAAGACGTTCCTTTTTGAGGATTGTCTAAAATATTTTCTGAAAACATTGCACTTATTAAATATTCATAGTGATGCTTAATAGGTTTTGAATACTCGTAACCTAATACGTGGAAATACGGTTCCATATGGTCAGTCAAAACTTTATCATGAGTTTTTTTATATTCATTGAAAGCTCTAATTGCATTTGTAGAGTTTTCGTTTACTCCAAAACCTTCTTCGCTATGAGAAATTGGATAACTGTTATATTTTCTTTCGACAGTCGGTTTCCAAACTCCAACTGTTACTTTATCTCCGATTTGTGGCTTACTTTCATTCAGAGCTGTATCAATCGTTTCAGCTCCATAAAACACATTCGTTCTTGGCGTGTTCGCTCGGTTATATTTGTTAATTTTTCTAACGATATGCATAGGTGGATATGATAGAAGACCTTTTTTGGTCAAAGATTGTTTATTACCAATCAATTGTTCGTTTATTACGACACGATAAAGTTGGTAAATAGTCAACTTGTTCGCTAAAACAGGAAAATAATTAAAAGCATAGAAGATATAATTCTCGAAATTTTTAAAGTCCTTTTGCGTGAAACTTTCAAATCCCAAGTCTTGTAAAGATTTATAAAGAATTCCGTAAAAGAGAACCAAACCTTGCATTATTTCCCTTTCGGCATTGCTAATTGGCATTCCGACTGCAAGCTTTTTAGAAATCTTTTGCTCGATAGTTTCGTGTTCTCCTTTCAACCATTTTTTAGTATCTGGGATTTTTGGTAAATCTCTAAATTCGGTTTGCCACTTCGGTTTTTTCATATGTTTGCTAAATTTCGTGTATATGGGCAGTGCGGATGAAAAATGGCTGTTGCCATTCGGTTGAGCCATTTTCTCTGTGTAATTTACTATCTAACCACCATTATTCAACTCAACTGCTGGACCATTAACTCTATTTAATTTACCATTCTTCCACCATTCCTTTTCACCATCAAGATATACAATAGCTGGATCATCTTCTCTATGGTAAACTTCGTTTGGTAATATCTAAAATTTATTTTCTTGTTTATTTTTAACCATTCTGCTTTTTATCACATCTATTTTTTCAATTTTAAAGAGGATATGACTGCTGGAAAGGCAATGAATTCCTAAAAGTTTAATGCAGATGACAAAACTTCATTTCGTTACCATAAACAGGAAGTTCATAAAATTGAAGAACCATGGGTAAAAATAAAGAAATAGTAGAAGAGGCGAAAGAAGCAACCTATCAGCTAGATAAAAAATTTGGACAAAATTCTAAAGTTCAAATTTTCATTAATATGAGGGGTCAGTTAGATTTTTTATGCTTGAAAGAAACCGAAGATTTGCCACCTAGTTATACCATATTACAAACAATTGAGTCATGGGGGCTTGAAGAACATCAAGAAAAAGAACTATTTGAAATTTTGAAAGAGTTAGGGATTAAGCTTCCATTAGATTTTTTTGAATAAATTTAATTCAGTACTCCAAAAGGTGGGGGAGGAGGCTGTAAATTAAATTCTTTGTATGTCTGAGAAGATGAAACCTTTTAATCAACAGAATGTAATATGAGCTGTCAATAATAATATATTCAATTAAAGATGCATTTTATAGAATTTTAATCACGAACCTCAGATTCAATTTTTTATTGACTCGAAATTAAAAATCTTGGCAAAAAGTCATTTTTTCAATATCAAGAGAGAGGTGAAAGAGAAAAACAGAGGTGTATTAAATGTACTTCGATGTATTTACGTATTTTTGTAATGATTGAATTTTTAGAAGAAAAATAGGTTTTACATGGGTTTTATTCACAAACTATTCACAAAAAAAAAGAGAGCTACAGAATATATATCTGTAACTCTCTCATTTTCAAGTCGGGGTGGCAGGATTCGAACCTGCGACCTCCTGCTCCCAAAGCAGGCGCGATGACCGGGCTACGCTACACCCCGAGTGTAGACTTTATTGGAATTTAGATGGATTTCACTTCATCTAAAATATATCAGCGGAGAGACAGGGACTCGAACCCTGGCGACACATGCGCGTCGACAGATTAGCAATCTGCTCCATTACCACTCTGGCACCTCTCCAATGTTTATAAGAACTTGCTCTTTTTGCGGTTGCAAATATAACTGTAATTTTGATTTTGACAAAGCGAATTGAATTTATTTTCTAGTTTCTTTTTAACTCCTTGGAGTCTGCCCTTCCAGATCAACAATAAGTTCATTCGCCTCTTTCTTTCCACTCTCTCTCCATACCATTTCACCCAAATCGTAGAGCATGTAGGTAGGAAGATTCTTTACTTTTAACGCCTTAACCAGCTGAGGGTTCTTTTCAGCATCAATTTTGATAATCCTCAACCTATCTCCTAAAGCAGCACTCACGTCTTTTAACCGGTCGTGGATACCTTCACAGTCTTCGCTCCAATCTGCAAAAAAATTGATCAGAACAGGCTTTTTCTCATCGATAATCTCACCAAATTTCGTCATCGAATTTTAATTTTATTAAACTTAGTTTAAATTACATCAACTTCCAAATATTTTAGGGTAATGTATTTACTGGGTCTGGTGTCTTTTTAAATCTCAATTTGGCTCTAAGGACCAAATAAAACATCACAGGAACTATAATTAAGGTCAAGAAAGTCGCGAAAATCAATCCAAAAATCACTGTCCATGCCAAGGGTCCCCAAAAAATTACGTTATCTCCACCCACATAAACATTTGGTGCATAATCTACAAATAGTCCAAAGAAGTCGATGTTCAAACCTACCGCTAGTGGGATTAATCCAAGTACTGTTGTGATCGCTGTAAGCAATACAGGTCTAAGTCTAGATTTACCTCCAGCAACAATTTCTTCAAAATACTGCTGTCTGGTAAGCATCTCTTCATCCTCTATGTTTAACTTTTCTTTTCGTCGGTCGATAAGGATTTGAGTATAATCCACAAGGACAATCGCATTGTTGACAACAATACCCGCCAGTGAGATAATTCCCATCATGGTCATGATAATCACAAAATCCATTTGGAATATACCAATGCCAAAGAACACCCCGCCTAAACTCAAGATCACCGCCATCAAAATGATAATTGGCTTTGAAATAGAGTTGAATTGTGCCACGAGAATAAGCAGAATCCCTCCTACGGCCAGGAGAAGTGCTTTAATAAGAAAATCTAAGTTCTCTTCTTGTTTTTCTTGTTCCCCAGTAAATTTATAATTCATACTCTCTTTCAAGTCAAAATACTGAAGCTCGCTTTCTATTTGCTGAACAATTTCATTACCGTTATAACCGCCGAGGACGTTAGAGTAAACTGTAATAACTCTCTTTAAATCTTTCCTTTTGATAGAGGAAAAGGTCGATGTTGGTGTCTTTTCTATTAAGGTAGAGATAGGTGTTTGTATGATCTTACCTTTTTTGTTTCTGAAGGTTACTGGCTGATTGAAAATTGTGTTCTCATCATACCGGGTTTTTTCATTAAATCTCACATTGATCTGGTAATCATCATCTACATCCTTATAAGTGGACGCTTCTTCTCCAAAGACAGAACGTCTTATAACTTGACCAACCTGAGCTGTAGATATGCCAAGTTTACCAGCTTTTGCTTTATCGACTCTAATGTCCATTTCTGGTTTGGATTTATTGATGTCGATTTTTAATTCTTCAATTCCATCGATGCCAGCTTCGTCGATAAATTCTCTCATGCGCTCTGCTTCAGATAACATCTGATCGTAATTCTCACCTTTCAACTCAATATTGATAGGATATCCTGAAGGAGGTCCTGCAGAGTTTTTTTCAACAACAATGGATACTCCGGGGAACCCTTTTATAGATTCTCTGACTTCGTTTAGGACTTGGCTACTTCTTACGCCTCTTCGAAGCTTAAACTCTCGCATAGATAACGTAACTTTTCCGCGATGAGGCATTTGGTTGGCTTGCCCAGCGTCTGTATTCGGATTTCCAGAGCCTTTGCCGACTTGTGAAATAGCGGACTCGACCATAAAGTTATAGCCGTCCTCATCTTCGTATTTTTTTAAAGTCTCAAAAACACGTTCCTCTACCTTCTTGGTCAGTTTGTTGGTCTTATTAATGTCTGTCCCCTCAGGATATTCTATATAAGCCATAATCTGATTTGGCTGATTTTCGGGAAAGAATAAAACTTCTGGCTGTACAATGCCAATAAACACAAAGGAGGAAAATAAAATACCTAAAGTACCAAAAAAGAAGAAGTAAGCTCTCTTTTTATATATCGCAAACTTGAGTAATTTCTCGTACGAGTTTTCCAATTTTTTTAAAGATCGGAACTGGAAGAAATAAATTGCTTTCACTAAAAATAACTTATAAACCCAAAGTAGAATAGAGGCTAATATGGCAAGATTTCCTAAACCGCGTAAGCCTCCAATATCCAAGAAAAACCCTAAGCTCAAGGAAAGAATACCTATTCCAAGAAGGATAAGACTCCATCGAATCGTTTGTTTATTTTCTAATTTATTTTCCTCAACTTTCATAAATTTTGAGGTTAACATGGCGTTGATGATGAGCGCTACAAATAGTGAAGAACATAAGACCACCGAAAGTGTGATGGGAAAGTAGATCATGAACTTACCAATGGTTCCTGGCCATAATCCCAATGGGAAAAAAGCTGCAAGCGTTGTCGCCGTAGAAGCGATGATAGGCCATGCAATTTCTCCTATCCCTTGTTTTGCAGCGGCTGTCCTACTCATGCCCTGGGCCATGAGCGAGTATACATTTTCTACAACCACGATACCATTATCCACCAGCATACCTAGCCCCATAACCAAACCGAATAGCACCATTGTATTTAGCGTAAACCCAAGTCCCGATAAGATGATAAGCGATAATAGTATAGACATAGGGATAGCTACCCCTACAAAAAGAGCATTTCTAAAGCCTAAAAAGAACATCAAAACGATAATAACTAAGAGTACACCAAAGATGATGTTATTCACTAGGTCATTCACTTGGTTTTCAGTCTTTATAGATTGGTCATTGGACAGGCTGATATTTAAGGCTTCTGGGAAATAGTTTTCTCTTTCATCATTAACGATAGTTTTAATTTTTTCTACCGCCTCAATCATATTTTTACCGGCTCTTTTTTTCACATCTAGCATGACTACCGCTTCACCGTAATTTCTAGCAAAGGTCGTAGGATCTATGGTGTGGAAATTTACCTTAGCGACGTCTCTTAAATACACTTCACCTCCATCATCTTTAACCACAATGTTGTAAAGCTCATCTGGGGATTCTATTTCTCCTAAAATCCTGATGTTCTTTTCAAATCCGTTGGATATGATGTTCCCTCCAGAGATGGTTCTGTTTTCATTACGAATAGAGGTTATAATATCGGTAAAGCTTACTTTCATAGCAGCCATTTTATAAATGTCTACGGCAACCTCTACTTCTTTTTCATCTACACCTCGGACGGTGGCCTCTTTAATTTCAGGTAGCAACTCTACCTTATCTTGAAGGTGTTCTGCAAAATCTTTTAATTGCTGAATATTATAATTACCCGTAAAGCTAATATTCAATATAGGAAGCAATTCAGATATATTAAGGTCGAACACATTGGGCTCCACCTTTGCACCATTGTCTAGTGTTGGCCAGGTAGTTTCAGATTTAACTTGGTCTACCTTGTCTTTGACAAGTTGCTTGGCGTTCTGTATTTCTACATCTTCTTCAAACTCCACAATTACCATGGAGTAGTCCTGTAAAGTAGAAGAGGTGATTTCTCGAACGCCCTTCACATCTTTAAATACTTCTTCTAAAGGTTCTGTAATAAATTTTTCAACATCTTCTACAGAAGTCCCAGGCTCAATAGAACTAACGTATATTTTGGTTTCAATAATCTCTGGAAAATCCTCTCTTGGCATTCCGTAATAAGCCATAATTCCTCCAATGAGTATAATGATGCTTATCACATATACCGTCATCTTATTGTCGATTGCCCAAGACGATAAGGCAAATTCTTTATAAGTGTTCTTTTTGGCCATTACTTACTTTTTTTGAAAGTTCAACACTCTTACTTTATCATTTTTTTTGATCGTTCTAGCGCCTTCAGCTACCACAATATCTGTAGATTTCAGACCTTCTAAAACTTCGATCTCCCCTTGATAATTTTTGCCGAGTTTTAACTCTTGGAAATTAGCGATGCCAATACTATCATTTTCCATCTGAAGAGAAAATGTAAAGGATTGTCCTGATGCATTCTCTTGCAAGATATTTTCTGGGATAACGATAGCTTGTTTGGAGGTATAGTCATTTAGTTTTAAAGTAGCAATCAAGTTGGGCTTTACAAAGTCAATACTATCTGGGATAGAGACTCGCACTCTAAAATTTCTATTGCTTTCTGAAATATTACTAGAGACTTGGGAAACCTTCCCTACAAAGCTTTTTCCTATAGCCCCAAGGGTTACAATAGCTTCAGAGCCTTCTCTGATATTACCGACATAATTTTCTGGAACATTTGCACTAACGTACATGTCTCCTAAATTCAAAATTCTAAAAATTGGTGTTTGGCCTGGGGAAACTACCTGACCTTGGTCTGTAATAATTTCATCTATTTTCCCAGAAAAAGGAGCGTAAATCACAGATTTGTTGAGTTGGCTTTTCATTTGGTCAACTGCATTATCAATTTGCTCAAAGGCTGTTTTGGCTTCAAGGTACTGTATTTCTGAACCTATATTCTCATCCCAAAGTCGCTCCTGTCTTTCGAATCTCGTTTTGGAAAGCTCTCGCTGTGCTTTCATTTCTTTCAGTTGGCTCGACTGTCCGCCATCATCAATTTTGGCTAATTTTTGTCCTTTCTTAACCTGGTCACCTTCTTTGACGTAAATATCTTTTAATACACCAGAAAACTGAGGGTAAATCATGATGTTTTGGTCTGTAGTCACGTCGCCTTGGACAGTGACATAGTGATTAAAATCTTTTGGAGCTAGACTTAAAGCTTCTACTAAGGCATATTTTGAAGAATCTTCAAATTCCACTAATTTTTTGTCCAAGGTCTTAATCTGGCTGTTGAGTTTCCTCATCGAGGTATTCAATTCCTCACGTTTTTGATTCAGTTCTGCTTTCGATCCATTTTCGACAATATCTTCGATAGACTTTTCTTTGGGACCACAAGACACACTAATAAGTAGGGAAAGTATGGTGAGGTAAGATAGATATTTCATGGGTTTAGTTTTCAAAATTTGTGAATGGAGTATTGATGATCTTTTCGATTTCTGCTTTGGAATTGATAATATCTAGCATAGATTGCAGCAATTCGTTCTGTGCAGTGTAGAGTTGTAACTGAGCTTGTCTAAGTTCAAAACTCGTACCAACTCCTTCTTTAAATTTGATTTGGTTTTTGCGCTCAATGCGTTCTGCAAGTTTCAGATTGTCTTTCGATAATTCATAATTGTCTATTGCAAATTCAAAATTGCTCTTTGCGTTATTTAACTGAAGTTTGATCTGGTTGACGGCCTGTACCTTTTGGGTTTCAGCTTTTTCCATTTCAATTTTAGCTTTTTGAGTTCGAGCACTTCGCTGAAGAGAACTGAAAATGGGAACATTTAGGCTTACCCCAATCGTGGAGAATTCAAACCAATCGGCTCGTGAACTAAAGAATTCAAAATCCTCTCCAAAACTGGTTTGTCCATAGTTTGCAAAAGCAGATAAGCTTGGCAGTGCTTTGCTTTTTTCAAGTTTCATTTCCAACTCTCGCTGCTCTACCAGATTGTTTGCAATCTTAAATTCGATGGTGTTTTCGACCTGTAAATCTTCAGTTATAATTTTTGCTTCCAAAGCTTCTCTATTGGCTAAGTTTTCTAAATCTTCCAATAATTCGACTTTAGTATAAATAGGTAAACCCAACACCATATTGAGGCTTTCTTTTGAAATATCCTTCATACGTTTGGCATTATTGAGCTGACTTTGTAATTGCTGGTAAGTAATCTGAAGTTGCTCTACATCTTCTTCCTCGGCAAGACCGTTTTCAAAAGTGATTCGTGTTTCTCTTAGGTTTTCTTTAGCAGTCTCTAGGTTACTTTCTATAATACCAATAGAGTTTTGAGTTAGTAAAACATTACCATAGGCACTCACCACATCTTTTCTTACTTGTAGCTTAGTGCGTGTTTCATTATTGTCTGAATACTCTAAGAAAGTTTTAGCAGCTTGAAGTGCAACGATATAAGAGCCGTCAAATATAAGTTGGTTAAGCGTCACCGAAGCATTCATATTTTGTCTAGGTGAAAACTCTACTGGAACAAAAGTTCCAGGCTCGCCACCTGCAAGTTCTGCTGGAAGTGGAGTTTGCCTAATGATAGGATTATATTCATAAGTTAAATCACCATCGATTTGAGGTAAACCATCGGCAGTGGTTTCCCATTTTTGTTTTAGCGCAATAGCCACATCGCGTCTGGCGTTGATGGTAGCATAGCTGCTATCAATAGCAAAATCTATAGCTTCCTGTAAGGTAAATTTATAGCTCTTCGGCTCATATTGGTCTTGAGCATATACGCTCATACTTAGTATGGCTATGAGACTGAAAATTAACTTTTTCATTCTAGTTGTTGTTTTTCTAGTTCTATTAAGCGTTGCTTTCCTTTGGTATCTACAATACTTCTTAGGTGGTATTTTAAGAATTCTTCGTAAAGTTCTTTAGGTGTAAGTTGGCTATCCTTAAAGAGTTTTTCATCTTTTAGATTTAAAATGCCTGAGATGTAGATCTTGCAGGTAAAAACTTTGTGTAAATCTTTTCTATAATAATTATCCTTTACACCACGATCAATATTTTTGCTGATGGATTCTTCCATTTTGCAAACTTGAGAATGTCGCATTTTATCGTAAATATTTGGATAATACTTTTGAAACTGAAACTGAGGCGAGGTTTTTTCATTCTTAAGCCTTTTCATTACGATTCTTTTAATCTCGAACATTTCCTCGATAGGATCTAGCTGCAGAATTTGAACTTCGTCTATTTCCTTGTGAATGCGATCTCGAATGTAATAGGCGACTTGCTCGACCAAGTCCGACTTGTTTTTGAAATAACCATAGATGGTTTTTTTGGACACACCAAGATCCTGAGCCAGATGATCCATAGTGACGCTCTTGAAACCGAATTCCAAAAACAAATCTCCAGCCTTATGTAAAATATCTTGTTTCATTTAAGAAAGCAAATCTAAGCACGGAAACTTTTTATACAAGAAAAGTTTCCAAAGTTTCGCTAAAATTTAACATTAGGCTCTAAATCATTAGGTAGGCGACTGTTGGAAAAAAATAAGACCATAGAAAAAGGCTTTATTCACATTGAATAGAGATTAAATTCAAATTATAAAAGGATAAAAATATGGTATTGAGCTGTTGTTGATATGGCATTACAGACTAACAAGCATAGCTCATCAGGATTGTGTTTGAACATAAAGCCTTGTCAAATTAAAGTTCATTGTCGTATGACTTTCTTATTAATTCTGCTTTGCTATTAATTTCTAGTGTTTTGTATATGTTTTTAATGTGTGTGCGAACTGTGTCTATGGATATAAATAAATCAATGGCAATCATTTTATAGCTTTTACCAGCGACAATGCCAGTAACTATTTCTTTTTGCCTCTCGGTAAGCACAGTGCTTTTAATCTGCTTTTGTGCAAAGTGGTTTGCTACTTTACGTGCAATAGCTGGTGACATATAAGACCCACCTAGATGTACGACCAGAATTGCTTCTAGTATTTTTTTAAGAGGTGTTTTTTTAGACAAATAGGAGCAGGCTCCAGCACATAATGCTTTATAAATACTATCGTTATCCTCAAATGTGGTGAGCATAATAATGGATACTTCGGGCAATTTCTTCAAAATTAGTGGGATCCCATCAATCCCAGACATTCCTAATAAATTGATATCTAGAAGGATGATTTCGGGATAGTTTTTAGAGAGTTTTATAACTTTAATAAAATCTTCAACCGAAGCTGTAATGAGCAAACACTCTAGGTGGGGTTGAGCATTAAAGTAGTCCTTCAGGCTCTCCTGAATTAAGGTATCATCTTCTATAATGGCTAACCTAATGCTGTCCATGTTCTAAGCTTCAAAACGGTCTAATTTTAAAAAGTACTGCTAGTATTTGTAAATATATTGTAATAAACTAGCTTGTGCAATCACATTAAGATGTGGTTTAGAGTGTGAATGGCAAAAATAACTTCACCTCAAATCCGCTTTCCTTATCAAATTCCAGTTTCCCTTTAAGGTTTACAGCTCTCATAGTCATATTAGATAAGCCTAATCCTGTTGAGGTATAGCACTCCTTTTTATTTCCATTATCTTTTACAATAAGGCAAGACCCTTTAAAGTCGTTGGTGATAGTCACAGCGACATGGGTGGCGTCAGAATGGCGTAAAATATTGGTAATCGCTTCTTTATAAATCAAAAATATATGCTGCTTGGTGGATGCTAGTAATTTTCTATTTGGGTTTTTAACGTTGAAACTATCCATTTGAAAGGAGATGTCTTTTGGTAGCAATAATTCTTCGGCCAACTCGCGCATGCGCTCTAATAAATCTTCGATGGTTTGTCGTCTGCTATCGATACTCCACACCAAATCTCGCATCTGTGAAATAGCATTCCTGCTAATGCCTGCAATTTTTTGAAGTTTAAATTTGTCGGTTTCACTGGCGTTGATTTCCATAAGTTCGGTTTGCATAGCGAGACCGGATAATAATGAGCCAACATCATCATGTAAGTCGCTTGAAATTTTTGTACGTAGTCTTTCCATAGCTAAAGCTTGTTGCAATCGATACCTAAAAATTGAGTAAGCTATGCCAGCTAAAGTCAAAAAAATAAGAGCCATAAACCACCATTTTTTATAAAATATTTGACGTACAGTAATTGGAATTGATAACATAGAAGCACTATCAATTCCTCGGGAATCTTTTCCTTTTATTTTTAAGATATAGTCACCTGCCGGCAATTGGTTATAGCGAATTGATGCCGAGTTGCCTTGGTAAAACCAGCGGTCTTCAAAGCCTTCTAGTTTAGTGCTATACGTGTTTTTTTGATTCTGAAAATAGCTTGGCATCGTCCATTTGATTTCGAAATACTGATCGTAGGGAGATAATTCTAAAGCTGTAAATTTAGTTTTGATGTAATCCTCAATAAAGCTAGATTTATTTTGGTTGTTATATCCTGACGCACTTAGAAGACTTAGTTTTGGTGGATTGGATTCCCTAAATATGTCTTTGGGCTTAAACGTGTTTAACCCGTTCATTCCCCCGAAATAAAAATGACCTCTGCTATCTTTAAAAGAAGAGGCATAATTAAACTCGAAATGTGTTAAGCCATCTTCGGTATAATAATTTTGAAAAATTTCGGTAGCTTTATCAAAATGGGATAAGCCATTATAAGTACTTATCCATAAGCCGTTAGCATCGTCTGATAGCAAACCAACCACATTGTCATTTGGTAGTTGCTGAGATTTGGTAAAGGTTTTCACTTTATTGCCATCTGCTGAAATATGGTTGAGTCCACCACCATAGGTTCCAGCCCATAGGCTTCCATCCGTATCTTCTTCGATAGCTAGGACACAATTTCGTGAAATATTTGGAGTCGTTTCTGTTGTATATTGTTTTCCTAAACGACCACTGAGATGAACTTTAAGTAACCCATTGTTTTGAGTTCCTATCCAAATAAGGCTATCTGTTTTGCTTTCTTCAAAATACCTGTAATCTGAAATATCATCGTCTATTTTAGAATCCTTAAATAAAAGCGTGCTTGTCTCATTTTCTATATCAAAAAGTGTCAATTGTGATAAACTTTGACCAAGAAGAAGCTTTCCGTTTCTCAGTTTAATCATTGGGTTTTGACCTTTAAAAGTAACGTAATTTCGAAATTCATCATAACTTTTAACGCTGCCATCCTTTAGGTTTATTTTTATTAAGGTTTCCCCTAAGGTAAAAACATGCTCTTTTTCGTCGTCTAAAACAAAAAAATTAGACGTGTGTTGAATGGCCTCTAGGTCCGCTTTATCCAATTGAATTTCTAGTGTATCCACCTTACCCTCTAGGGTTTTGTACAGAAGAATGTTGTTATTTTCGCATTTTGCAAAAATTGTTCCATTTTTATCTTCAAAAATACCGCGCATGGCATTTCCCCAACCTTCATTAGTTGACTTAAATAAGGGTTTAAAAAGTTCATCACCTATTCTTATTTTAAACAATCCATTATCTGTTGCTACCCAAAGTAATTTATTGGTATCTATATACAGATCTCTAATTATCGAATACTTAAATCGAGCTTTAAGTTGGTCTGTATAGTTTGTAAACTCACCTTCCGGACTCATCCGGTAAAGTTCATCTAATCCGGAAAACCAGATGTGTTTTTGATAATCTTCTATAGCATTATAAAATTGAATGGGTTTATCGAGGAGGCGTTTATGAGTGAGGTTGTCTTCATCAAAAATATGAATACCGCGTTCCTGTCGTGGAAAATAATAGTGAATATTGCAAGAATCATAAAAGGATACATTAAATTTTAAATCGGTTCCAAACCACTTAAAACTTGACAAATCAAAATTAGCTTCTAAATTTCCGTCGGTATCAAATTTCAAACTTCCGTTAGAGGTGTTCCATAATACGTGACTTTGAGAATCTGAAATTAATCCGGTGTAATCAACTTCTCCTCTTAAAATAGAATATTTAATTTCGAACCGATCACCATTAAATTTTTGAAGATATTGTTTTGCGTTTCCATTTTTAGCAGTTTTGTAATCATCGCTTATAATCCAAAAACTACCATCTTTATTTTTTAGCAAGCATAAAACGGAACCCATAATGTTATGAGTTTTATTGTAAGCTATCGCTTTATCAGTTATTGGATTGAGCTTAAATAGTTTTTCATTAGCTATATACCAAAGCTCATTGGTAGCATCATCAATATCGAAATCTGCCTTAATATATTCTTCTTCAATAAAAAGGGGATTACTTTTATTTGAATTATACACTTTTATATTATATCCATCATAATGCATCAAACCAACCGCTGTGCCCATCCAAATAAATTCGTTCTTGTCTTGGGTAACGGATTTGATGTCTCTATAAGGTAAACCTTGTTCAGTTGTAAAAATATCAATTTGTGAAGGGTTTTGAGCATAGACAAGATGGACTACCAAAAGTAAACCCACTTGCAATACTAAAACGAACAGGATCCTGAAGAATTTCAAAACGTGCTTATTAACTGTTTTATGAACGCTAATTTCCAAATATACATAAAGTTAACTATCAATATCACATCAATATGTGATTGACAATTAATCTATGGATACTTAATTTAGCTAATTCATAAAAACTAATAGTATCAATTCTTAAACTAAATTTTCATGAAAAAAGTAGGTGTTATCGGTGGTTCTGGATTTATTGGGAGCTATATCACAAAACAATTTTTAGATCATGGCTTTGAGGTGAAAGTGTCCTCAACCGATCTTTCTAAAAAAGAAAAATACAAACATTTAAAACAACTCAATAACTCAGATCGCTTAACTTTTAGCGAACTTAATGTTGAAAACAAAGAACAGCTGGAAACCTTTATTTCGGATTGTGAGATTGTGATTCATGGCGGAACCCCCTTTTTATTGAATTTTCAAGATGCAGATGCTCAATTGTTCAACCCAACCATTAAGGGAACAGAGAATTTTCTAGAAGTCATCAGTACGAATAAAAATATCGAAAAAGTTGTTTTTATAGCTTCAGTTGCGGGTTGGAATACCAATTTTCCATTTCCAGCGGAAGGTAAAAGTTTTACCGATACATTTGATGAAACAGAAACCCGGTTTACTTCAACCGAAAGTCATCCGTATGCGCAAGCCAAATTTATGGCTAATCAAGTGGTGGAAAAATTTATAAAAGCCAATCCAAATTTATCCTTCGAAATTACAACGGTTTCTCCTGTGGGCGTTATGGGGAAATCACTTTCCAATCGAGAAGATTCTACTTCTGGAGGTTTACAGTTTTTAATTAAAAATAAAATTGCGCCAGATGATTTTGTAAAAATGTTATTTGACAATGATATCCCATTTTCTCTGATAGATGTAGAAGATGTTGCTAAAGCTATTTTTAAAGCTGCCACAACTAAAGGCCTTCATGGAAAAGATTATCTATTGGCTAAAGAAACCTATAAAATATCGGATATGAACCTGATGCTAAATCAACAAGAGCCAAAAGAAAGTGCGGCTATTGTGTATAAAAACGATTTAGCAAAAAAAGAGTTGAATATGGATTTTAAACCTGTCAAAGACTGTTTGTATTCATTTTAATGAAAAAATACTAATAGAATTTAAAGATCAAACTCATGAAAACTAAAAAGCTATTATTTATTCTAATAATTATTGGGATAACAGCTTCCTGTACCGATACAAATACGATTAAAAAAGACATCAAAATGTACGGACAGGTTTGGCATGAATTTATAAATAAAAGGCAAATAGATAGTATAAACGACATTTATTTTGCAGAGACAAGTATAACAGTTTTAAGCTCTGAAAACAGTGGAGGGGTTGACGATTTTAACGCCTATTATAAAAACCTAATGGTGGGTTTGCCTGATCTTGAGTTTAACATTTCTAAGGTTTTCGAGCAAGATGAAAATAGTGCCTACGACCAAGATTTTATGGATGATATGGTGTTTAAGGAGCAACTAGGTATCGCATCTGGCTCTACTAATCTCACTATTATTGAGAACTTATATAAAGCCTTTGCAACTGGAGATATGCCCACAGTAGTTGGCCACATGGATTCAAACATCATATGGAACGAAGCGGAAAGCAATTCGCTTGCAGATTGTAATCCATACATAGGTTCAGAAGCTGTTTTGAATGGTGTTTTTGCTCGTATAGGTGGCATGTATGAATCTTTTGCTTTACACAATATCGAGCTACACGAAATGAGTTATGATAAAGTTTTTGCCACATTACGCTACACTCTTAAAGTAAAAGCAACAGGAAAAGAAGTGGATGTACAGGCAGCACATTTGTGGAATCTAAAGGATGGAAAAATTATTGAATTTCAGCAATACGTGGACACTAAGAAGTTAGCATATGCCGAAAAGTAATTCCAAGACACAGAAGACTGTTTATTAATATTAATCCATACACTCCATTAAAAATTTCAAAAGGTGTACTTATAATGGGTTGTAGAACAAAACTTATTCCACTACCACAGAACAGTTTTAAGGTTGACGAAGGTGATGGGCAGATTCAAATTACCACCCTGTTCAAAGGAGGAATAAAATTAACAAGTAGGAAAAATGAAATTCATCCTAAAATTGAAGAATGGATTATCAGTGAATAAGAATTATTAGAAACTAAGGGTAATTATTGGAGTGATGAATTGGAAACGGTTTACCATTTAATCTTAAGGAATAGGTCATTATAGTTAGTACAGAGTGCATAAAAAAGCAGTAGCAAAGAGTTCTACTTTATTCTGAAAAACCATTAAAAAAAGATTCGAGCTATCTCGAGAAATAAATATGGTAAAAATATTTAGAAAAATCCGACATCGTTCTATATCCGAAGGAAAAACAAAAAAATATTTACTTTATGCAATTGGTGAAATTGTACTTGTGGTTATTGGGATTTTGATTGCCTTGCAAGTAAATAACTGGAACATAGAAAAGAGCTATAAAAAAAGAGAAGCAAAATATCTCACCAATATTGTTTTGGATTTAAAGAAAGATATCGTCCGATTGGAGTATCTCGTTGCATTTAGAAAAAACAGGTTACTCGGAGATCAAAAGCTAATTCAAGAAATGAATGGTGTGCTTAATCGTGATTTAGCTGAAGTATCTAAAAATGTTGTCAACACATTAATGGAACAAAACTTCTCGCCAAACAACACGACCTTTTTAGAGCTTACAAACTCTGGAAATTTTAACCTTATAACAAATGATTCTATAAAAATATTTTTGTTAGAACTAGAAGAACTCTATAAAACCAATACTCTAAACATAGCTCATGAAACCTTTGACTATAGAGAATATATTTCAAAACCAGCAGCCAATCTTATAAGCATAGATCAACTATTTCCGGTATTTATAGGTGTAAAAACCATTGAAGAACAGCAAATAACTCGAGATAATTTTAATGCTTTGTTTAAAAGTAGAGCCTATAAAAATGGATTATTCATCATGACTTTTATGTCTAAGTCTTACATCACAGCATATGAAACTATAAAAATGAAATCAGAAAAAATCATTGAACTCATAGAACTTACAAAATAATGAAGGATTACAAATAGGTATAAAACAGTAAAACCTACATATAAATAAAAACAGATGAAAACAGCTCTTCTTACAGCCATTGCATGCCTTTTTTCAATTGTGATATACTCACAAACCTATATTACAAATGTCACGATTACTGATGTTGAAAACCAAAAAATGATTCCGAATCAAACTGTGGTTATTTCTAAGGATATCATTAGTGATATCCAATCCAGCAAAAAGATTAAAATTCCAGAAAATGCCACCATTATTGATGGCACAGGAAAATATTTAGCACCAGGATTGACCGATGCACACATTCACTTTTCTCAAAATGGCGGCTTATATACCCGACCAGACGCCATTGATTTGCGAAAATTCAGGCCTTACGAAGATGAAATTAAGATTTCAAAAATTAACATGGAAGGTAAATTGCGTCGCTATTTAAAAAACGGAATCACCACTGTTTTTGATGTGGGTTCTACGCTATACTTTCTAGAAAAAAGTAAAGATTTTGAAGATAAAGACTTTGCACCAACGATCTATATGACAGGACCATTATCAACCACATACAAGCCTGAAATTTATAAAAACTTCGCTGATGATGCGCCTTTTTCATTAACGCAAACCATTGAAGATGGGATAAAATCAGTGCAAGATCAACTGCCCTACCAACCAGATTTTATAAAGATTTGGTATATCGTTGGTGCTGACGGATTGTCCATAGAAGAAAGTGCCCGAAAAAATTTACCTATCGTCAAAGCTATTATTGATGAGGCCCATAAAAACAATTTAAAAGTTGCGGTTCATGCTACCCAGCGTATCACAGCACAGTTAGCTTTAGAAAACGGAGCTGATTTTTTGGTACATAGTGTTGACGACGAAATCTTAAAACCAGATTTTGTCCAATTAATGAAAAAGAATAAAGTGGTAATCTGTCCTACGTTAATTGTGCATGGTGGCTATGTAAATACCTTTGGTCAGAACCTTGATTTTTCTTCCTATGAGCTAAAAACCACAGAACCTCATCAATTAGGAACTTTACTAGACCTAAAGCATCTGTCAGATACTTTAACAGTAAATCGCTACAGGGCAATGGGCAATTCCAAAAAAATGTTGGCGGGTTTAAAAGTAGCGGATTCTATCAGCAGGGCTAACTTAAAATTACTATCAGATGCAGGGGTGACTATTGCCACAGGAACAGATGCCGGAAATATAGGCACCTTACATGTCTCTTCTTATTTAGCCGAACTAAAAGCCATGCAAGCAAGCGGCTTGAGTAATTGGCAAATTCTTGTGGCTTCTACCATCAATGGAGCAAAAGTTTTAAACAAAGAAAAAGAATTTGGAAGTGTTGCCGTTGGTAAAAAAGCAAATCTAATTTTATTAGATGCCAGCCCAATCGACGATCTTGAAAATCTTACCAAAATAGATAAAGTCATCAATAAAGGCAGAGTTTTTAATCCTGAAGACCTATTAAAAGATACACCAGAAGATTTGGCACAACGTCAATTGAACGGTTACAATTTTAGAAATATCGATGCTTTTTTAGAACCTTATGCAGAGGATGTTGAGGTTTATAATTTTCCAGATGAGTTGCAATACAAAGGAAAAGACGCTATGAGAAATAGCTATGCTCAAATGTTTGCAAACACACCAAATTTACATTGTGAGCTAGTGAATCGCATTGTTCAGGGCAAGATGGTTATTGACCAGGAGCTTGTGCAAGCTGGCAATCGGGTTATAGAAGCCATTGCCATGTATCATATTGAAAACGAGAAAATTCAAAAGGTATATTTTATTAAATAATTTTAAAAAAGGGCAAAGCCGAAAACCTTAATAGAGTACGGACATAAAAACCAATCAACATGAAAAATATAATAGTATTTGCAATGGTCATCCTTTTTGGTACAACCGTTTTCGCACAATGGGATTACCCAACGACCAAAAAAGTAGAAGTAATCGACACCTATTTTGGTATAGACTATAAAGACAACTACCAATGGCTGGAGGATTTAACAAATCCCGAAGTAGAAACCTGGTTTAAAGAGCAAGCAGATTTTTCCAATGCCACAATGAGCAAAATCTCTGGAAGAGATGAACTCATTGCCGAATGGCGAAAATTAGATGCCTTGCAATCAGCAACTTTTAGCGACCTAAAAAAAGTAGGTCAACGCATTTTCTTTAAAAAGCGAATGCCTGGCGATAAAGTGGGTAAAATCTATTACCGTGAAACAATGGACAGCCCAGATATCCTACTTTTTGACCCCTTAAACTTCAAAGCAGGTAAAACCTTATCCGTCGAAAGTTTTATACCCAGTTATGATGGAAAAAAACTATTGATAGGCTATTCTGAAAGTGGGGCAGAAATTTCTGTCCTTCAGGTTTTGGATATCGATTCCAACACCTTTTTACCAGATCTTATTCCTGCCACTGCAGGTGCCATGGGTTGGACTTTTGATGATAGTGCTTTTATGTATATGTGGATAAAATCTACCGACAATAAAGACCCAGAGGGGCGATTAAACCCTAAAACAAAATTGCACAAATTAGGCACAGATTACAAAACCGACGTTGATTTTTTCAGTAATGAAGCCTATCCAGATATGAATATTCCTTCCAAAGCCTATCCTTATATATCGCTTTCAAAAAACGCCAAAGACTTTGTATTTGCAGGACAGGGCACGGTTGCCAAAGAATTAATTCTGTATTATGCCCCGTTAGACCAATTTAATTCGGGAAACATTGCGTGGAAAATCTTATGCAAAGCATCAAATAAATTAATAAATGGTACATCAGACCAAGGAGGTTTGCCAGAAGTTTTTGGCACTAAAGTATATGCCATTACTTATAAAGGTGCTGAGAAATATAAACTGATTGCTACAGATTTGAAAAATCCGGACTGGGCAAATGCCGAAACCGTCGTTGCCGAAAAAGATATGAGTTTAACAGGCTATACTCGTAGTAAAGATTACCTCTTACTCAATTATAGCGATGGGATCAATTCACATCTTTTTAAATTTAATCCCAAAACAAAGACAAACACAAAAATCACTTTACCCTTTATGGGAATTGCGCGGGCGAAATGTCTCGACACTAAAACCAACGACTTTATCATAGACCTTACCTCTTGGAACAAACCCTTGACAGAATTTATGTTGAATGCCGAAACCGAAACCTTTACAGCAAGCCCTTTTAATCAAACAAACGTTTATCCTGATGCCTACAACGAACTTGTGGTAGAAGAAGTAGAAGTAAAAGGCCACGATGGCGTGATGATTCCGCTATCTATTATCTATAAAAAAGGAACAAAAAAAGACGGTTCTAATGTTTGCTTTATGCGTAGCTACGGCGCTTATGGTAGTAGTGCTAATCCTTATTTTAGTACCCTTTACAATGCACTAGTCACAAAAGGTGTGGTATATGCGGTGCCTCATGTGCGTGGTGGAGGCGAAAAAGGCGAAGCTTGGTATAAGGGAGGATTTAAAACCACCAAACCCAATACGTGGAAGGATTTTATTAGCTGTGCTGAATATATGATTGCCCAAGGCTTTACCCAATCGTCTAAATTATCTGGAATGGGCACAAGTGCAGGCGGAATCTTAATTTCAAGAGCCATTACCGAAAGACCCGATTTGTTTGCCGCAGCCATAAATAATGTAGGAACTTCTAATAAAATGAGAGGCGAATTTTCAGCAAATGGTCCTGTAAACGTGCCAGAATTTGGTACTGTTAAAGACCCCATCGAAGCAAAAGCTCTGTACGAAATGGATGGAATGCAACACGTTGTAGATCGCGTTAACTATCCCGCAGTAATTAATGTAGCAGGTTGGACAGACTCGCGCGTTGTGGCTTGGCAACCAGGAAAATTTGCAGCAGCCCTTCAAAATGCAACAGCATCTAATAAACCCGTTTTAATGAAAGTAAATTATGACAATGGCCATTTTACGGAAGACCGGGAAGTAACCTGGGCAAATTTTGCAGACCAGTTTGCCTTTGTGATGTGGCAATGTGGGCATCCCGATTTCCAACAGAAGCTTTAAAAAAGATAGTGTGTGCAAAACTTGGAGCGGTTAAAACGCTTTGAGTTTGTCCACATTTTAAATTGGAAAACCCTGCGACTATCTCAGCGTTGGTAAGGTGTGTTAGGATTAGAACCTATCGGCAATGATTTTTTTAAATCAAACAGTGGTTTTTATGTGAGATTTAATCGGAACATAAAGGAGGGGATTTCAAATTTGAGCATCAGTTCTAGTGCAACATTAAATGTTATTTTTAAGCGTAAGGAATAGATCATTATGCTTAAGTATGTAGTGCAATGGAAGGCACTATATTTAAAAGTTGTACTTCAATATGAAAAACCATAGAACATAAAAGAAGCCTGATCAAAATTTTATAACCTAAGGAAAGGTTTAAGACGAACATATTATCCACACTGAGAGAAGTTGGAGTGTAATGATAGAAAACAATACTATAACCACATAAATAAATAATTATGAAAAAAACCAATAAATACCTATGCACACTGGCAGCAGGAGTATTAATGCTAAGCCTATTGAATAGTTGCTCTGAGAAAAAAGATTCTAAAGAGGAAGTCAGCATCACAACTGAATTCAATTTAGATATTGTCAAGGCAGAAATTGAAGAGGCAAATACCAATTTTATGGCATTAGTTGCCGCTGGAGATTCCATAGGCTTAGCGAATGCCTACACCATTGATGCAAAATTCATGGGTGCTGGAGCACCATCGGTAACTGGCAGAAAAGACATTCAAACGGCTATGGCTGGAATAGTCAATTCGGGTATTACTAGAGCTGATTTAAGATTGGAAAACATTTACGGGACTGAGGATCTAATTGCTGAAGAAGGAGAACTTACTCTTTACGTGGGAGACATGGCAGTAGCAGAAGAGAAGTACATCGTCCTTTGGAAAAAAGAAGATGGGAAGTGGAAATTGTTTAGGGATATTTTCAATTCCAATTTACCTACGGAATAGTAAGCGTTTGAATTTAATGCTTAAGGTATTTATATCTGAGTGCTAAAAATCCTTCAACTAAAGTTGTACGACATCATAAATTTAAT
Source organism: Psychroflexus torquis ATCC 700755 (assembly GCF_000153485.2). Lineage (NCBI taxonomy): Bacteria > Pseudomonadati > Bacteroidota > Flavobacteriia > Flavobacteriales > Flavobacteriaceae > Psychroflexus > Psychroflexus torquis. The sequence continues at coordinate 2,607,395 of NC_018721.1, forward strand.
CTGGTATAACTTCTGGTGAAGAGGATTTAAGTAAGTAACTGCTCCATAAAACACTTTATAGAGGTAGCTACTTAAGTACATATTAATTTGGATTGATATAATTTCGGTTTTTGCATCATTCTAGAAACAAGGTTATGAAAGATGGTTTTCTTACTTCTAGACCTATTCAATCGATAACAAAATTCATCAAAATATCCACTAATATGGAAAGAACTTACATATGAATAGGTAGTTCTAATCCACGATTTGATTTGATGAATCATAGTGTGTAATATTTTGAAGTTTTTCCCAGAATTACTAGGTATCTGTTCGATATTAAATTCTTTAGCTATAGGTCTATATCCGCGCCACAAATCCGTGTTGATACTTGCCGTTTTTGAGATATGCTTATCAAATATTGGAAGTAATTCTTTAGCAGAAAAGTCATTTATTTGATTCACGTACATTCTTTTCACTTTTCCATTTTCTGTTAGTTCAAGGGCTACTACAGCTTTTTTTTTCTTGGTATTATAGCTTCTCCCAACCTTACCATCTTCTTTTCCACCTACCACAAATTCGTCTACCTCAACGCGATTCATCATTGGAAAGTTCTCACTAGACTTCATAGCATCACGAACCTTGTACATGAACATTCGGGCAGTATAAGGTGTAACTCCTACTCGTTTTGCCAAATAACTTGCTGATAAACTACGAGTAGTCGTTGCCATTTCAAAACAGATGATAAAAGCCTTATCTAATCCAAATTTTACTTTATGAAAAAGCGTGTTTGCAGATGCTGATTCTGTATGACTACATTTATTACAGGTACGATCATAATTGGAACGAATTTGACAAGCACTATGATTACATTTTACACATTTGAAACCATTTTCCCATTTTATTTCTGATAGGTATTCCTTACAAGAAAGCACAGAATTGAACCGAACATAAAACTCTTGGGCATTTTGCCCTTCAAAATTAATCATATAACTCTTATTTTATTCACATTCAAGATACAAAAAACTATGAAACTAAATAGCTACCTCTAACACTTTATTACAGAAGGGAAATCCCAATTTTAAAATGTATGTTTTGAATGGACTTTTAACAGGCATCAAACAAATAAATATAGAGGACTTTATAGTGTTAAAGCAGAATACTAACTTTGATAAAATTGATTTTAAAGGCATAGCATCTTATAGCGTACTTGAAAAAAAGACTATCATTTTAATAGCAATAAGAAATAAGTTTGCTCATAACCAATTGCCTAACAAAATAATAAATGATTTAGCTAATGAATTTGTTAAAAAAGAAAAAAATGAAACCTATGCTAACTATTATTTAAAGGTTTTAAAGAAAATGATTTCTGATTTAGCATAGCATATCTTAAATAAGCTCTTTGACATCCTAAAATTACAAACATAGAAAATGATTATATTTGTAATAGTATAAAGCTATTTGCTCCTTTTTTATTCGTTAAAAAAGAGCTTTACCACTTCATTAACAGGACGTTACAACAGGTAGGTTGTAACTGCCCTTATTTTGAAGGGTAAACACAACGAAATCCTGAAAATCAACTATCCTATGAAGGTTGTAACTGCCCTTATTTTGAAGGGTAAACACAACCATTTGTTCGTTAATTGGCGTAGCACTATCGTTGTAACTGCCCTTATTTTGAAGGGTAAACACAACCTCTTAATACTCTAAGTGTTAGTTTTGTTTGTTGTAACTGCCCTTATTTTGAAGGGTAAACACAACTTTGTAGTACATATTAAGAAATGTTAAAATGTTGTAACTGCCCTTATTTTGAAGGGTAAACACAACGGTTTTAGTTGCAATCAAAATTGTTTTCGTATTGTAACTGCCCTTATTTTGAAGGGTAAACACAACGCATTCTTTTGTTCGCTCCCAGCTTGCAAGTTGTAACTGCGCTTATTTTGAAGGGTAAACACAACTTTTTTGACGTAATAATTCCAAAGCTTTATGTTGTAACTGCATTTTTTAAGGCGCTATAACAGTCAGAAATATTTACAGGAATAAGAAAGAAAGGAAACTTTAGTACTTTTAGAACCCATAGAACACTCCTTATTTGATTGTTCTAAAGATTTACAGATGGAATGAAAACAAGAAAATACATCATAGATCACTGACCGAAAATAAGATTAGTAAATACCTGATTTATGCTATCGATTATATCATCCTCATGGTGAATGAAATCTTGATCGCCTTAAGCATTAATAGCTGGAATGAAAATAACAAATTAGAAAAGGAGACCTATAAAGTACTTTTATAAATGCGAGGTGAATTTTTAAGAAACATATCAAATTTGAAAAAGCCCAACTGCGTTTAGTCTTTTTTTTATTACTTCCAATATCAGGTTGATGATTAAAACATTGTAAATCTGTATTTTAGTTGGATAATTTGGTCTTTTCATCTATTCACTAATTTGGTGTAAGGTCTTTTATTATTTTGTTGTGTAAATAATTGAAACGCATCAAATCAATATAATAACACATTAAATTTTTAGATATGGAAAGTATTATAGGTTTAGGGTTATCATTCAATCCGTACAAAACGGCTGACAAACACTATTTTGGAAGTTTTTTAAATTTAGTTGAGAACAATTTGAACGCTGTTTTTGCAGAATTTAAAGAACGTATATCATATAAAGCTAAAGATGAAAATATTTCAAGTTTAATAGAAAAGCATTTTATTGATAATATGTCCATTGTTGATTATGAAAAGAAAATTTCGATTTTAAATGGATATCTGCCCATTATAGACTTTTTAGATGATGAATTAGAAAATAACCTAAACACAAGAGTTAAGAACTTTAAAAAGAACTTTATCATCTTGGCAGAAGCAATAGAAAAGCTAAGAGACTACTACACTCATTTTTATCATGATCCTATAACATTTGAAGATAACAAAGAACCTTTATTAGAATTACTAGACGAGGTTCTTTTAAAAACAATTTTGGATGTCAAGAAAAAATATTTAAAAACTGATAAAACAAAAGAGATTCTTAAAGATTCTTTAAGAGAAGAAATGGACCTCCTAGTTATCAGAAAAACCGATGAATTAAGAGAGAAAAAGAAAACCAATCCTAAAATTCAACATACAGATTCTTCACAAATTAAAAATTCTATATTTAATGATGCTTTCCAAGGCTTATTATATGAGGATAAAGGAAATAACAAGAAAACTCAAGTCAGTCATAGAGCAAAAACAAGATTAAACCCAAAAGACATACACAAGCAAGAGGAAAGGGATTTCGAAATTCCTCTTTCTACTAGTGGATTAGTTTTTCTGATGTCACTTTTCTTATCCAAAAAAGAGATAGAAGATTTTAAATCAAATATTAAAGGGTTTAAGGGAAAAGTAGTCAAAGACGAGAATCACAATAGTCTTAAATACATGGCTACACATAGAGTGTATTCTATTCTTGCATTTAAAGGTTTAAAATACCGCATAAAAACAGACACTTTTAGTAAAGAAACATTAATGATGCAAATGATAGATGAACTTAGTAAAGTTCCAGATTGTGTCTATCAAAATTTAAGTGAAACCAAACAAAAAGATTTTATAGAAGATTGGAATGAATATTTTAAAGACAACGAAGAAAATACAGAAAATCTTGAAAACTCGCGTGTCGTTCACCCAGTAATCAGAAAACGCTATGAGGATAAATTCAATTATTTTGCAATCCGATTTTTAGATGAATTTGCCAATTTTAAAACGCTCAAGTTTCAAGTTTTTATGGGTTACTATATCCACGACCAAAGAACAAAAACAATTGGAACCACAAATATCACAACTGAACGAACGGTAAAAGAAAAAATCAACGTTTTTGGTAAGTTATCAAAAATGGATAACCTTAAAAAACACTTTTTTTCTCAGCTATCGGATGATGAAAATACAGATTGGGAATTCTTCCCAAATCCTAGCTATAATTTCCTTACCCAAGCAGACAACTCACCTGCAAATAATATTCCGATTTATTTGGAACTAAAGAACCAACAAATCATTAAAGAAAAGGATGCCATAAAAGCAGAAGTTAATCAAACACAAAACAGGAATCCTAATAAACCTTCCAAAAGAGATTTGCTAAACAAGATTTTAAAAACATACGAAGATTTTCATCAAGGAGACCCAACTGCTATTCTAAGTTTAAATGAAATTCCTGCTTTACTTCATCTATTTTTAGTAAAACCTAATAATAAAACAGGTCAGCAAATTGAGAACATAATTAGGATCAAGATTGAAAAACAATTTAAAGCTATCAACCATCCATCTAAAAACAATAAAGGGATTCCTAAATCTCTATTTGCAGATACAAACGTAAGAGTTAATGCCATTAAGCTGAAAAAAGATTTGGAAGCAGAGCTAGACATGTTGAATAAAAAGCATATTGCTTTCAAAGAAAACCAAAAGGCTTCAAGTAATTATGATAAGTTATTAAAAGAGCATCAATTCACCCCAAAAAATAAAAGACCAGAGTTAAGAAAGTATGTTTTTTACAAGTCTGAAAAAGGCGAAGAAGCAACTTGGCTTGCTAATGATATCAAAAGATTTATGCCAAAAGACTTTAAAACAAAATGGAAAGGATGCCAGCATAGTGAACTGCAAAGAAAGTTAGCTTTTTACGATAGGCATACCAAACAAGACATCAAAGAGCTTTTATCTGGTTGTGAGTTTGACCATTCTCTTTTAGACATAAATGCATATTTTCAAAAAGATAACTTTGAAGATTTCTTCTCTAAATATCTAGAAAACAGAATAGAAACGTTGGAGGGTGTTTTAAAAAAACTCCATGACTTTAAAAATGAGCCTACACCTCTAAAGGGAGTTTTTAAAAATTGCTTTAAATTTTTAAAACGACAAAACTATGTAACTGAAAGTCCAGAAATCATTAAAAAAAGAATTTTAGCCAAACCCACCTTTTTGCCTAGAGGTGTTTTTGATGAAAGACCTACAATGAAAAAAGGAAAAAATCCTTTAAAAGATAAGAATGAGTTTGCGGAGTGGTTTGTTGAATACCTGGAGAATAAGGATTATCAAAAATTTTATAATGCTGAGGAATACCGAATGAGAGATGCTGATTTTAAAAAAAATGCAGTCATCAAAAAACAAAAACTGAAAGACTTTTATACGCTACAAATGGTCAACTATTTGTTGAAGGAAGTCTTTGGGAAAGATGAGATGAACTTGCAGCTTTCAGAGCTATTTCAAACTAGACAAGAGCGTCTGAAACTGCAAGGTATTGCTAAAAAACAAATGAATAAAGAAACGGGGGATAGTAGTGAAAACACTAGGAACCAAACTTATATCTGGAATAAAGATGTACCCGTTTCCTTTTTTAACGGCAAAGTAACTATAGATAAAGTAAAACTAAAAAATATTGGAAAATATAAAAGATACGAACGTGATGAAAGGGTAAAAACATTTATTGGCTACGAAGTAGATGAAAAATGGATGATGTATCTACCACACAATTGGAAAGACAGATACAGTGTAAAACCCATCAATGTAATAGACTTACAAATACAGGAATATGAAGAAATAAGAAGTCATGAATTATTAAAAGAAATACAGAATCTTGAACAGTACATTTATGATCATACAACAGACAAAAATATTTTATTACAAGATGGAAATCCCAATTTTAAAATGTATGTTCTGAATGGGCTTTTAATAGGCATCAAACAAGTAAATATACCCGATTTTATAGTGTTAAAGCAGAATACTAACTTTGATAAAATTGATTTTACAGGCATAGCATCTTGTAGCGAACTTGAAAAAAAGACTATCATTTTAATAGCCATAAGAAATAAGTTTGCTCACAACCAATTGCCAAACAAAATGATATACGATTTAGCAAATGAATTTCTTAAAATAGAAAAAAATGAAACCTATGCTAACTATTATTTAAAGGTTTTAAAGAAAATGATTTCAGATTTAGCATAGCATATCTTAAATAAGCTCTTTGACATCCTAAAAATACAAACATATAAAATGATTATATTTGTAATAGTATAAAGCTATTTGCTCCTTTTTATTTGTTAAAAAAGAGCTTTACCACTTCATTAATAGGGCGTTACAACAGGTAGGTTGTAACTGCCCTTATTTTGAAGGGTAAACACAGCCATTCCATACAAGTTTCAACATCATCAATAGTTGTAACTGCCCTTATTTTGAAGGGTAAACACAGCCAGAATCTAATTGCTGATAAGTGTAACTTGGTTGTAACTGCCCTTATTTTGAAGGGTAAACACAGCACGATGTATTGCCACTATTCAGGCGAATTGGTTGTAACTGCCCTTATTTTGAAGGGTAAACACAGCGTAAGAATGGAAGCTTTAAAACATAAGATTGTTGTAACTGCCCTTATTTTGAAGGGTAAACACAGCCTGAGTACCTACTAAACCTTCTGAAAGAGTGTTGTAACTGCCCTTATTTTGAAGGGTAAACACAGCCATAATATTTATTGTATAAAAAAACCGCTTGTTGTAACGGCCCTTATTTTGAAGGGTAAACACAGCGCTTGTGAAGGTGTTGGCAAAGCGTTGAAAGTTGTAACTGCCCTTATTTTGAAGGGTAAATACAACACCAGATTGTATATTTTGTTGTCCTACCGAGTTGTAACTGCCCTTATTTTGAAAGGTAAACACAACTTGCGATCCGTGTTGATTAATTGAATCTGGGTTGTAACTGCCCTTATTTTGAAGGGTAAACACAACTAGTTTGCTTCTATCTTTTATTACAGTCGAGTTGTAACTGCCCTTATTTTGAAGGGTAAACACAACTTTTTTGACGTAATAATTCCAAAGCTTTATGTTGTAACTGCTTTTTTTAAGGCGCTATGACAGTCAGAAATATTTACAGGAATAAGAAAGAAAAGAAACTTTAGTACTTTTAGAACTCATAGAACACTCCTTACTTGATTGTTCTAAAGATTTATAGATGGAATGAAAACAAGACATCATTAAGAGTGAAAGTATTCAAATAACTTACGAATTGAAAAAGCTGTACTAAATAAACTAACCAAAAAAGAGTCCCATTTTCATGGGAAATTAACTATGATAAAATTCTTTAGAAAAATTCGTCAAAACCTAATCATGGATAAGCAGCCTACTGGACAGGCTGGCAAGACAGGTAACTATTTTAAATACGCTATTGGAGAAATTGTACTGGTGGTGGTTGGGATTTTAATAGCATTATCAATCAACAATTGGAATGAAGCTAGAAAAGCTACTATTTTTGAAGATGAAATATTAAATTTAATAGACCAAAATTTAGAAATTGACTCTATTTCAATATCCAAAGAATTATACAAAACCAAGCAGGCTGTTGAACTCACAGATCGTTTATTACAAAAAGTGTCGCAAAAAGAGTATGGTGACAGTTTAAATAATTGGATGGGGAAAATTATTTCCTTTGAACGATTTAAATCTCAATCTAGCGCGTTTGAAGTCTTAAAAGCTAGGGGAATAGAAGCTATATCAAATAAAGAGCTGCAAATAAAATTAATATCCTATTACGACGAAAGTTTGTACAAATTATACGAAAGCCTCGATGATGTTAATGTTTCATTTAAAGCTGATTGGGTGCCTGTTATCAAAACAGATTTTTCTGATTTCAAATGGAAGGAATATTGTATACCAACAGACCCAAAGGCTTTCTTTGAAAAACCATCCTCGATCATTCTTTTTAAAATATACAAAGACAATAGATCAGGTCAAGTGGGCAATATGGAAAGTGCACTGGCCAAGTTATCTGAAATAAGAACCTTAATAAAAGAAGATTTTAAATGATTAAACTCTTTAGAAAAATGCGTCAAAGTTCACTAATCATGGAAAAGCAGCCTAATGGGCAGGGGGGTATGGCAGGTAACTATTTTAAATACGCTATTGGAGAAATTGTACTGGTGGTTATTGGGATTTTAATAGCATTATAAATTAACAATTGCAAAGAAGATAAAAGCGCTATTAAACTAACAAACCAAAGAAGATTCCCATTTTCATGGGAATTTGCCCAAGCCATTGAGAAAAAGATTTAAACACATAAAAAACGTCCCGTTAGGGATAAGCTATTGGTAAACATATAATAACGGAAAAGTTTGTGCCTTTAGGTACGACATATCATATCACGACCCTAAAGGCACGATTTTAACCTTAACCTATTGAATTCACTAAGATAAAGTCGCTAGCGGGAAGAAATAACAAACGAATTGAAAAAGCGCTATTACACTAACAAACCAAAGAAGATTCCCATTTTCATGGGAATTTGCCTAAGCCATTGTAGAAAAAGATTTAAACACATAAAAAACGTTCCGTTAGGGACAAGCTATTGGTAAACCTATACTAACGGAGAAGCTCGTGCCTTTAGGTACGATATATCAGGACCCTAAAGGCAGGTATTTTAACCTCAACATTTTTGAATTTACCAAGATAAAGTCCCTAGCGGGACCATATAACAAATGAATTGAAAAAGCCCTATTAAACTAACAAACCCAAGAAGATTCCCATTTTCATGGGAATTTGCCTAAGCCATTGAAAAAAAGATTTAAACACATAAAAACGTCCCGTTAGGGACAAGCTATTGGTAAATAGATACTAATGGAGAAGTTGTTCGTGCCTTTAGGTACGATATATCACGTACCTAAAGGCACGTTTTTTAACCTCAGGATTTTGAATTTTCCAAGATAAATTTTCTAGCGGGACTAAATAACAAACGAATTGAAAAAGCGCTATTAAACTAACACACCAAAGAAGATTCCCATTTTCATGAGAATTTGCCTAAGCCATTGAAAAAAAGATTTAAACACATAAAAAACATCCCTTTAGGGATAATTTATTGGTAAACATATACTAATGGAGAAGTTGTTCGTGCCTTTAGGTACGACATATTACATCACGACCCTAAAGGCACGTTTTTTAACCTCAGGATTTTGAATTTACCAAGATAAAGTCCCTAGCGTGACGAAATAACAAACGAATTGAAAAAGCGCTATTAAACTAACAAACCAAAGAAGATTCCCATTTTCATGGGAATTTGCCCAAGCCATTGAGAAAAAGATTTAAACACATAAAAAACGTCCCGTTAGGGACAAGCTATTGGTAAACATATAATAACGGAGAAGTTGTTCGTGCCTTTAGGTACGATATATCATATCGCGACCCTAAAGGCACGTTTTTTAACCCCAACATTTTGAATTTACCAAGATAAAGTCCCTAGCGGGACTAAATAACAAACGAATTGAAAAAGCGCTATTAAACTAACAAACCCAAGAAGATTACCATTTTCATGGGAATTTGCCTAAGCCATTGAAAAAAAGATTTAAGCATATAAAAAGCCTCCTTTTAGGGACAAGCTACTGGTAAACATATTTGGTATTAGCTGCTCTGCTTTTGCTTTTAAAAGAAACCAACTCACAATTAAACTTACAGACTAGTCCATAAAGATTTAGGATTGAACCTATTATAAAAAGTATTTAAACCCTTTTAACTGAAGTTTAAATTTACAAATACATTAAATACATTATCGGAGAAATTATTTTTGTGCTATTTTTTATTTAATTTACATAATAATGGGTGAAATACTGAATAAATAGATAAGCAATAGTGGGGGGCAATTAATCAAGAGTTGATGAAAAGTAAAATACGGTTAAATGAAATTGCAAAAATGCGAGCAAAATTAGTGCAAGCACAAAACCAAATGATAAATGGATGGATTTAATATAGTTATGGTGATTGCAATCATTCTATTCGCAAGATTAGGAGTGCGATTGGTGAAGGGATATATTAAAATGAAAGACGATAAAAAAGAAAAAGAAAATGATCAAACTCTTTAAAAAAATCCGTCAAAACCTACTTCTGGAAAATAAAACAAGTAAATACTTCAAATACGCTTTTGGAGAAATTGTACTTGTGGTTATTGGGATTTTAATAGCATTATCAATCAACAATTGGAAAGAAGATAAAAGCGAAGAAAAACAATTGCACACCAATATCATATCTATAAAGGAGGATCTACAAGAAGAATCCCTAATTATGACGACTATAATTAATACGCTTGATAATCAAGAACAAGCCTCTTTGCACATAATTCCCATTATGGAATCTGAAAATAAGGTTATTATAGATTCCTTGAAATTCATTATTGATTTCAATTCGTTTGCGACCACACCTATTTTAGTGGATAGAAATAATACTTGGGAGTTATTAACCTCTAGTGGAAAATTGGCAGAGTTCCCTGATGATGACTTACTAAAATTATTGCAGGATTATTATAATAAATACGACGAGTTAAGGACAAATTTCAACAACTCGGCAAATCCGGTTAGGTTAAAATTGAGACAGTTGAAATATGAATTATTTAGTGATTCAGAACATCGAAAGTTTTTTCCAACCGAAAGTCCAACGGTACCTAGTAAAACGCTCTATAGTTCCATTTTTGAAGACCCAACTGTGTTACCGCTTTGCCGATTTATTGGTAGCTCTGCAACTTATTTTGAAAATGAATTTGATGGATTGAACAAAGCACTTCTCGTTATTACTTATATAGATAAATATTACAGCAAAAAGTGAAAATAAAAAATGTTTTAGACCATTCGAAAACAGTTTTGTCCATCCAAAATCGAAGGTTTGCTAGACCCTTTATAAGGATACAGATAGCACAATAAACAAGGAACTATGATTAATTTTAGAACAATAAGAAAAGACCTTAAAGATGAATTAACACAATTCAAAAATTAAAAAAATGATACAACCCATAAATGCTATGAGATCATCCTTAAATCGACCAAAAAGTAAATACAGGGATTTGATAAACCTTATAGTCTTAACCATAGCAATCCTTGGGCCTTTTTTAACCGTTAATGCACAAAGCAAAAAACCTCTCATAGATTTGTTTTATGAGGCATTGAGTTTAACAGAAACAGATTCTTTAGTTAGAGAATCTGGGGATTTTTATGAATTAAGTTTGGAAAATTATGCCCTTGAAGAAATCAGCCCGGCTGCAATTATTAAAAAATTCCCCGAAGCCAAAAAATATCTAGTCAATGATTCGATAATGATTATCAAACCTTATTTTGAAATACAAGGTTTTATAGAAGATTTTTCTAAAGCAGACCCGAAGATTACCATAAAAAACTTCCAGTTTGAAAGTGATGCTTTAATTAATTTGAACCTATACGGAAAGCTTAAAGAAGAAGTATTTAATGCTTCTGATTTAAAATTTGAATACTGCCATTTCAAAAAGGAATTGCTCATCTGGTTTAGTAATTTTTCAATGACTTTTGCTCATAATACCATTGATAGGCTACAGGTCATAAATGAAACTGTTGTATCACCAAGAATAGCCATTCATAAAAATACCATTCATGTTCTTGGTATGTGGACAGCTACGCCTAGAGAGGTTATTATTGCAAATAATAATTTAGGTCTTGTTGAAATTGATAGAACCTCTGCCCGGAAATTGTTGTTTTTAAACAATACGATTACCGTTCCAAAAACTGTCAAGAAAGAATGGTACTCCACCGTGCGTGCTGGTGAGATTAGTAAATTAGTCTATTCAGGTGTGTTAAATCGAGATTCAGCTAACGAATATAGACGTTTACAAGGAAATGTGCTTTTCCAAATATCAAGTGATGAACGGTATATAAGTACTTTAGAAATTTCTGGAAATCGGTTTTTAGACCCGTCACATAAAACAGCTGTTATTTTTAATCAGTTATCTCAAAATATGGTGGTTACTAATAATGTTTTTGAGACTCCTGTGATTATGCGCCCAGTGGTGTCTAATCGTTTTGTAATGGAACAAAACCTATTTGAGACCATTACTATGGAAGCCTCTATGCCCAATACCCCACAAAACTATGTGGTTGTAGACTGGAACGACCTTAAAGGAAAATTAAACTGGCAAGAAAGCGAGGGAACGACCCCTTACTATGGCGTCAGTAAGGAAGAATTAGCAGATAAAACTCGCTTTTTTAACCTTATTGCAGGCTATAGCAGACTATTGGAAGTCTATAAAAGCTATGGAAATTTAGACGATGCCAATGATGTCTTTTTAGATATGAAGGAATTGCATCTTAAACGCTACGAATACCTCTACCAAACAGAAGGAGGAACTACAAACTTTTTTCAGTTAAACCTTAACCGTTTGCTTAAAGTATACACACGTCATGGTACCGATCCTGCTCAAGCAATGACGGCTTCCTTATGGATTATTATTTTCTTTAGTGTTATTTATTTCTTTTTCCCATCAGACTGGGACGTGTATTCAAAGTCTAAACTCATGGCCGATTTTAAGTCTTTTACAGAAAAGAATGAAAAAGGATACTTTAAGCCCTTTTTCAAGCTATTGACAGGTGTAGTATCTAGCTTCTTTAATGCCATTACCCTAAGCGTAAACAGTTTTGTGACTTTAGGTTTTGGCACAATACCGACCACAGGTCTGGCCAAGTATATTTGTATTTTCCAAGGCTTTCTAGGCTGGTTTTTACTAAGTATATTCATAGTCGCACTCATTAACCAGATACTTATTTAGGGTATGATTAAACTTTTTAGAAAAACACGTCAAAGATCACTGACCGAAAACAGATTTAGTAAACATCTAGTGTAGGTCATTGGTGAAAAAGATTTAAATACATAAAAAACGTCAGTTAGGGACAAGCTATTGGTAAATAGATACTAATGGAGAAGTTGTTCGTGCCTTTAGGTACGACATATCATATCACGACCCTAAAGGCACGATTTTAACCTTAACCTATTGAATTCACTAAGAAAAAGTCCCTAGCGGGACGAAATAACAAACGAATTGAAAAAGCACTATTACACTAACAAACCAAAGAAGATTCCCATTTTCTTGGGAATTTTCCTAAGCCATTGAGAAAAAGATTTAAACACATAAAAAGCGTCCCTTTAGGGACAAGCTATTGGTAAACAAATAATAATGGAGAAGTTGTTCGTGCCTTAGGTACGACATATCATATCACTTACCTAAAGGCACGTTTTTTAACCTCAACATTTTGAATTTACAATGATAAAGTCCCTAGCGGGACTAAATTTCAAATAAATTAATGATCCAACTCTTAAGAAAAATCCGTCAAAGTTCACTAATCGAAAACAAATTCAGTAAACATTTAGTGTAGGTTATTGGTGAAATTAATTGCTATTAGATATGGTGCTGAACTTTAAAATCAGCCTAACTCTAAATATCTAAAAAACATACCCTATCCTAAAGTCAAAAAAGTCTGCAACGTGCAGGTGCGCTTTTAAATTAAATCCTGCAAAAACGTGTTTTGTAAAAAGATAGCTGAGTCCATAGCGTTGGTATACCGAATCTGTAGAGCGATTCTGTTTAAAATAATAAACTCCTATTTGTTGGCTAAAAGTAACGCTGCCTAACCAAAACTCATGGCCTCCTAAAAACGCCCCTTGACCGAAGGCAGCATTGCTTCCTTCTAAGTTAAAGCGTTCTTTTCTGGAGTAGTCAAAAGTCCACTCGGTTCCTGCTGTTAATGCACTTCTGCCCCCTACCCATTTTGCATAGTTTCCTTGAAAACCTAAAACATAGAACTTATCTTTATCTCCCACATTGGCATTGCTCCAGCCTGAAAAATGCACCACAGACCACCGTGTTTTATCCTCTGGAGGCTCTCGCTTTCCATTTTTGGTAAGGGAGGGAAACTCAATGGGCTCTAGACTGGTGTTGAGTCCTATATTTAAACTTGGAAAATTCAATCCTTTATTGGGGGTTCTTACCCCTCCGTTAGAAATGTGATTGTATTTGGCTGCTAATCTTAGATTGAGCTTGTCTGTTAACCTGTAATTTACACCTACCCCTAATACAATCATAAAATTAAACAAGGTACTGTAGGACTCGTTTAGAGGATTACTTATTTCATCATACTGCTTGGTTAAAAAAGCACCCCCTAGGCCCATTCTTACAAATAAATTGATTCGCTTTTGAGTTAAGAAGTAAGGCTCTACATAGGCTAAAGGAATAATACCTATACCCAGCACTTCAGGGTTATCCCAATCCCAATATGCAAGGCTGACTCCTACTCTGGGAAAGCAATTGCAAAAGTCCCAAGATTCTTGCGTAATTAAGTGTTTACTCCAATCCAATTTTATGGCAAAGGGATAGGCGTCGTCAATTTGTCTAAGCGATTCTGTATGTTTTAATAAATTACCATAATCAAAACTCACCCCCAAAACCGTTGGTCTACTTTCGGTGAAAATGCCATCATCTTGAGCTTTAGTCACAAAGCTTATAACATTAAACACAATTAAAAACAGCATTAATTTTTTCATAATGAGATTGAAGTACACCAAATTAAATTATTTTTTGATGGATTGAAGTTAGAAATAATTAGCATAGCCTTGGCTACTGTAATTATTTTAATCTCTTAGGGTTTAATTACCAGCTGCTTGCAGCGTAAGTGTTAGATTTGTGTATGACCGATAGTAAATATATTCACAAATCGCATAATGTTTCGCTACTGTTTTATCATTTTGTTTTTCCTGCAAAGTATCGAAGGTTAGTTTTTGACAAAAAAGTGGATCAAACTATTAAGAAAAACTTGTCAAAAATCACTAACCGAAAACAAATTCAGTAGATATCTATTGTTGGTCATTGAGAAAAAGATTTAAACACATAAAAAGCGTCCTGTTAAGGAAAAACTATTGGGTAAACATATACTAATGGAGAAGTTGTTCGTGCCTTTAGGTACGATACATCATATCGCCTTTCTTAAGGTAAGTTTTTTAACCTCAACCTATTGAATTTATCAAGATAAATTTTCTAGCGGGACCATATAACAAACGAATTGAAAAAGTGCTATTAAACTAACAAACCAAAGAAGATTCCCATTTTCATGGGAATTTGCCTAAGCCATTGAGAAAAAGATTTAAACACATAAAAAACGTCCCGTCAGGGACAAGCTATTGATAAACATATACTAATGGAGAAGTTGTTCGTGCCTTTAGGTACGATACATCACATCACGTACCTAAAGGCACGTTTTTTAACCCCAACATTTTGAATTTACCAAGATAAAGTCCCTAGCGGGACGAAATAACAAACGAATTGAAAAAGTGCTATTAAACTAAAAAACCAAAGAAGATTCTCATTTTCATGGGAATTTGCCTAAGCCATTGAGAAAAAGATTTAAACACATAAAAAACGTCTCGTTAGGGAAAAGCTATTGGGTAAACATATAATAATGGAGAAGTTCGTGCCTTTAGGTACGATATGTCATATCACCACCCTAAAGGCACGTTTTTTAACCTCAACATTTTGTATTTTCCAAGATAAAGTCCCTAGCGGGACTAAATTTCAAACGAATTGAAAAAGCGCCATTACACTAACAAACCAAAGAAGATTCCCGTTTTCATGGGAATTTGCCTAAGCCATTGAGAAAAAGATTTAAACACATAAAAAGCGTCCTGTTAAGGAAAAACTATTGGGTAAACATATACTAATGGAGAAGTTCGTGCCTTTAGGTACGATATGTCATATCACCACCCTAAAGGCACATTTTTAACCTCAACCTATTGAATTTACCAAGATAAAGTCCCTAGCGGGACGAAATAACAAACGAATTGAAAAAGTGCTATTAAACTAACAAACCAAAGAAGATTCCCATTTTCATGGGAATTTGCCTAAGCCATTGAGAAAAAGATTTAAACACATAAAAAACGTCCCGTTAGAGACAAACTATTGGTAAATATATACTAATGGAGAAGTTCGTGCCTTTAGGTACGATATAGTGCATCACGTCCCTAAAGGTACATTTTTAACCTCAACCTATTGAATTTATAAAGATAAAGTCCCTAGCGGGACTAAATAACAAACGAATTGAAAAAGTGCTATTAAACTAACAAACCAAAGAAGATTCCCATTTTCATGGGAATTTGCCTAAGCCATTGAGAAAAAGATTTAAACACATAAAAAACGTCCCGTTAGGGACAAACTATTGGGTAAACATATACTAATGGAGAAGTTCGTGCCTTTAGGTACGATATAGTGCATCACGTCCCTAAAGGCACATTTTTAACCTCAACCCATTGAATTTACCAAGATAAAGTCCCTAGCGGGACGAAATAACAAACGAATTGAAAAAGTGCTATTAAACTAAAAAACCAAAGAAGATTCCCATTTTCATGGGAATTTGCCTAAGCCATTGAGAAAAAGATTTAAACACATAAAAAACGTCCCGTTAGGGACAAACTATTGGTAAACATATACTTATGGAGAAGTTGTTCGTGCCTTTAGGTACGATATAGTGCATCACGTCCCTAAAGGCACATTTTTAACCTCAACCTATTGAATTTATAAAGATAAAGTCCCTAGCGGGACTAAATAACAAATAAATTCATGATCAAACTCTTTAGAAAAAACCCATCAAAACTTATTTCTGGAGAATAAAACAAGTAATACCAATTTAGTTTTTTAATGTTATATCAAAAATTTGAATTATTTTTTACTTAGTTGAGGAAAAAAATATAAGCATAGCCATAGTTACGGTTCTATTTTATGACGATTAATAAGTGAAAAAGAAACTTATTTTATACGACATTTGAATGCTGATTTGGTATACCCCCTTCAAAATAAACAGAAAAACCTTAGTCATTCGCCTTAAAATGCTCCTCCCGTTTTAGGTCGGTTAACCTTCGATAAATGATGTTTTTGAAGGCTGAGGTTTCATCATTATCAAACTGGGTCTCGTAGCGTTTATAGTAGGCTAATTTTTTATTGGTATCTGTATAGAGTCGATCTGCGGCCAACGCCATTTCTACATAAGCTCTTTCAAACTTAGGGGATTCTTCTATGACGAGCTCTAGCAACTGTATACCTTCTTTTAATTTGTCTTGCTTGATCTTAGCCAGAGCCAAAGTAAAACGCTCCTGGTCTAAGCTGGTGTCCTTTAACCCAATGGAGAGCTGGGCATGGCTTTCTGCAGATTCAAAATCCTTAAGCATGGAATATACTTTTGCTAATTGATGGTGGTATCTAAAATTCTTTGGGTCCGTCCTAAGTAACTGCTTGTAGTATACAATCGACTTTTGATGTTGAGACGTATTGGCATAAGCAATCGCCATTTTCTCGACTATAAATTTTGGAGGTGTGGTGAGTCGTTCTAGATTCTCAAAAGCTTCTAAGGCTAAATTTAATTTTCGCTGTTGGTAGTAGATTTGCCCTTGTAAACCGATTATTTTTTGATTGGAAGGGTTGTAAGTAAGAGCTGTTTGGCAAGTTTCCTCTGCTTTTTTAAAACTGCGGATCTTAAAATAATATTTTGCCAAAGCATAGGCGGCAGCCTGATGACTAGGGTCTTGTTGTAAAGCCTTCAAATAAAATATATCTACAGACTTAGAGCCTCGCTCTGCTTTGGTAAGTCCTAGTTGGTAAGAGAATTCTGGATTGCTAGGATAGTGCTCGTGGAGTTGAGTAAATAAACTATCTGCAAACTTAAATTGATCATTATCTTTTAAGAGCTTGGCATATACAAATTGATATCGAGGTTTATCCTCTTCTGTGAATAAGGCCTCACTATAGGCGTCTAAAGCTTCTTTATAAAACCTTTTGGCGTGAAGACTTCTAGCTCTTAGGATTTTAGACTCAAAATGAGTAGGGGGTGAGTTTTCATAATTCTCAAGGACTTTAGAATACTCCCCCACAGCAAACAAACTATCTAGATCCTGACCAAAAGAAACTTGTACACCTCCAAAAAGGTGTACAAGAATAAGCAGGATGAAGCTTGTTTTAATCTTCATTACTAACCTTAAAAGTAATAGGCAAAGAGTAGAGAACACCTACTTTCTCACCTTTCTGTTTACCAGGTTTCATAGCGGGTAATTTATTGATGATCCGTTCCCCTTCAGCTTGGAGTATTGGATGTGGAGCCCTAGCTCTTACGTTTACTATTTTGCCAGTTTTGTCAATTTTAAATTGGACATAAACTCTATTCGTTCCTTTAAGTCCTAAACCAGATGCTAGATCGGTGTTGAAGTTCTCATTAACAAATTGACTTATCTCTTTACTCATGCATTCTTTGCGTTCATCATTAGAGTCTAAGCTTTCACAACCTGGGAAGACGGGAACATTTTCAATAACGGCGAAGGGCACATCTCCAATAGCTTCTTCTTCTATCACTTCAACGATTTCATCTTTATTTTTTATTTCTTCGAGAAATTCATCGTAAGTCTGAGTTTTAAATTTTTGAAACACAACATTATCAGAATATGTAATCTTAGTTCGCTCAGTGCTTTTTTCCTCCATTTTTTCAGCCATAAAAATCATATAAACATTTCGCCTGTAGAAATCTTCTTTGGAGTTAATCTCATTGTCTTTTTTAAATTCAAACTTGTTTGGCATATCGTCTGAAAACATTCCGTATTTTTCAACAGCGTCCTTAAGCTCATTCATATACTGGGCTTTGAGTTGTTTTGCTTCAGATTGCCCAGTAAGTTGCTGGATGTCTTCCTTGCTTTCTTCTTTACAGGCCGTGTACGTAAGCATTAAGGCAACGAGTGGTAAAATGAGAAGATACTTTAATTTACTTCTGGAATTGGAGTTCTTTTTTTGTAACATCATAAGTCTTAGTTTTAATTGTGAATGGTTAAAAAACGAGTTGGAAAACTCAAAATTTTGTGTACCAAAAGCTTGGTTAAGTAAACTTTGTGCGTACTCTTTTTTGCTTATGTGCTGAGCCGCAACGGCATCTGCTTGAAGCTCATGCACCAGTAATAGCTCTATTTTTAGCACATGATGGGCTGGACTAAGCCACAGTAAAGCGCGTACTATTTCAGAAAATAACAGATCAGCTCCATGATTGGCTTTGGCATGCTCCAGCTCATGGACTATAATTTTATCTCGCTGGTCTTCAGCAATTTGGTCTCCAATAAAAATGGAATTCCAAAAGGTAAAAGCAGTGTTGGAGGATGACAGGCTGTAACATTTTATGTTCTCTTTATAAGAGTCAAAAGTCGCTGTCGCTATAACTTGCTTAAGTTTCCAATACCCTATACTGAATTTGACGCAGAATACGCTAAAGCCTATAAGATATACAAGCTTCAAAATCGCGTCTAGACTCCAAGAGGACGTCTGGGGAGTAGAGGTTTGTCCTGAAGTCGTTAAGTTCACTTCCTCACCCATCAGAAAATAATTTTGTAATTGAGATGTGTTTTGTTCCGCAGCATTAGCACTCCCCAAATCGAAGGCCAAAAAGCCTAAGTCTAGCAGAGGAAGTATAAAAGAAAGCAGAGCAGTTCCTAGCAAATATAAGCGGTTGTAGGAATAGAAGGTTTCTTTTTTAAAAACCAGATAGAGTCCTAAAAAACAACTTTGAAAAAGGATAACATCCAAGATATAGAGTCCCATTAGTCTTCGGTTTTATCGATGTCTTTAAGTATGCTTTCCAGATCTTTGGCGCTCATATTTTTCTCTTTTACAAAAAAGGAAACCATGTTTTTAAACGATCCTTCATAGTATGAGTTTACCATCTTTTTCATACTTGCTTTCTGGTAAGTAGATTTGTCAACAAGGGCGAAATATTTAAAACCTCTGCCTGCTTTTTCATGACCTACAAATCCCTTGTCTTCCAAAATTCTTATAATAGTCGATACTGTGTTATAAGCAGGTTTAGGTTCTGGCATATCAACGATAAGCTCGGCAACACGAGCATTTTCTCTTTGCCATAAGAGGTGCATAATGTCTTCTTCGGCTCTGGTCAGTGGTCTCATAAGTTATAATTTTCAACTAATCTAAACTAATATTATAGTTAAACTACTATATTAGTTGTTAAAGTTTGTTTTTAGATGGTTTTGAAAAACCTTAAGTTTGTTCAATAATTTTGAACTTATGGCCACAATTTACCAAGTAGATGCGTTCACAGATCAGCTCTTTAAGGGGAACCCTGCTGGAGTTATGCTTCTAGAAAATGGATTTTTGGAAGAAGATCTCATGCAAAACATCGTTAAGGAAATGAATGTGTCTGAAGTTGCTTTCGTGGTTCCTAGAGAAAAAGAGTTCGATATTCGATTTTTTACTCCAAAAGCAGAAGTGCCTCTTTGTGGACATGCAACTTTATCTGCAGCGCATATTCTTTTTGAAACTGAATACGTATCCTCCTCAGAAACGATTCGTTTTAACGCGATGAAGGATGTGTTGGAAATTACATCAATAGGAGGTAAGCTTCAGATGAAGTTTCCAGAGTATGAATTAAGACCAATTTCTATTCTAGCGGCTGACCAAAATCTATTGAATATAAATGTGGAGGAAGCTTTTGGAGTAACCAACAATTGGAAGCTGTTGGTATTATCCTCGGAGGAAGAACTTCAAAAGTTTGTTCCTCAGGCTAAACAACTTCAGGATTTAGGTCTTGGTCAAAGCATATTTACAGCAGCCTCCAACACCCCAGATAGGGATATAGTTTGCAGGTGTTTTGTGCCAAATTTGGGTATTCTGGAAGATCCCGTTACAGGTTCTGCTCACTGTGCTCTAGGGGTATATTGGTCCAAAAAACTGAACACATCCTTTTTGAAATCCGAACAAATTTCTGAGCGAAAAGGACAATTAAAACTCGAGATGAAGCAGGGCAGTGTCTTTATTTTAGGAGAGGCAAAAACCGTTTTTAAAGCTGAATTTTACATATAAACCGATCTCCAATAGATTTTTTGAAAACTTCGCTCCACAACTCTGTAGACTAAACGCTCCAAAAAGTCGTCGTGTCTCATTAAGTCTTGAATTTCCTTTTCGTGAATATCTATTCTATACAACAGATGAATAAAACTTGCTGTTCTCTTATGCATTAGTTCAGAAAAGATAGGCTGTAGGCCGTTCCATAGTTCTTCTGGTGTGATTTTGGTTTGCAGCTCGATATCAGTAAGCCCTACCAAGGCGATATCTTTATTGAGTTGTTGAATAAGCTGCTCCCAAACTTCGGCGTACTTGTCCACCTGGTAGATAACCTCATTAAGCTGTGAAGGGCAATTCATTTACATCTTTCGGTTCATCAAGTTAGTGCCAAATTGGATAAGGAAGTCTTTTCCTTTTTGAGGCACCTCGATATCATCCAAACGTCCAAAAGCAATTTCAGTGTATTCTTTTATTTTGGCTGTTGTTGCTTTTCCTGCACCAGAATCTTCAAAGATTTGCTTGGCAGTTTCTATTTTATTAGAGGGGTTTTCTGGCGAAATAGTGTAGAGATGTTTCAGTTGCTCTGCGCTACTTTGGTCCGCCAATTCAAGAGCCCTTAGGTATAAGTAGGTTTTCTTGTTTTCTATAATGTCTCCGCCTATTTGTTTTCCAAAGACGGCTTGCTCTCCAAACGTGTCTAAATAGTCATCTTGGATTTGGAAGGCAATACCTAGAAGTCTTCCGAACTCATAGATTTTATTTTGTACATTTTGAGATACATCGCTTAGAATAGCGCCCATCTTTAGAGCAGCACCCACCAAAACAGCGGTTTTATACTCAATCATTTTAAGGTATTCCTCAATAGTGACGTCATCTCTTTCTTCAAAATCGACATCATACTGTTGTCCCTCACACACCTCAATAGCTGTTTTTGTGAAGAGTTCTGCTAAAGGCTTGAAATGCTCTGCCGGATAATTTTCAAACAATTGGTAGGCATTGATGAGCATTGCATCTCCAGAGAGAATTCCTGTATTGATGTTCCATTTTTCATGGACGGTTTGTTGTCCTCTTCGCAGAGGGGCGTCGTCCATAATATCATCATGTACCAAAGAAAAATTATGAAAAATTTCAATTGCTAGCGCTGCATCCATCGCTTTTTCTCGGCCTCCACCAAAAATATCGGCACTCATTAAGACCAACACAGGTCTCAGTCGTTTTCCTCCGAGTCCAAGAATATACTCTATGGGTTCATATAGATTTCTAGGTTCTTTCTTTGGAACTTGAGCCTCCATATATTCTAAAAAAGACAACTTATAAGCTTCTAAATCCAACATCAATTTTTTTGTGCTAAAATAAATCTTTTGAAGTTTCTACCTTGTTTTTTATAAAATTGTTTGCGATGGCACCCCGATTTTGTTTAAGCCTTAAGGCTTATCACATAAGTAATGATAAAATTATTCCAAAAGAAGATAGTTTTAGATAGAAATCGTAATTTTGTAAGACACATTACAAGACGTAATACCAATATGGACAAATATTCCTTTTTAAATGCGATGTCTCCATCGCTATTAGCAGATCTTTATAATCAATATTTACAAAATCCTGACGGTACAGAGCCAAGCATGAGAGCCTTTTTTCAGGGTTTCGACTTTGGTCTAGAGTCCGGAGAATCTCTTGGAGAACCCTCTAACGGAACGACAACTGTCACCCTAAACAATTCTGAAACCAAAGAAACTGAAAAGATTCAGGTGTCAGAAAATGTGCAGAAAGAATTCCAAGTTATTAACCTTATAGACGGTTATCGCCACCGAGGACATTTATTTACTAAAACAAATCCTGTAAGGGAGCGTCGTAAATATTCGCCAAAACTAGACATCGAAAACTTTGGTTTATCCCAGCGAGATCTGGATGTAAAATTTGAAGCTGGAGAAATTATAGGTATTGGTAAAACCTCCTTGAGAAAAATCATCGAGTTTTTGGAGAATGTATTTTGTGATTCTATCGGTGTAGAATACGCTTACATTCGAAATCCAAAAGAAATAAAATGGATTCAGGATAAAATTTATCACAATCAAAATAAGACTGATTTTTCTAATACTCAGAAGAAAAATATTTTAAGAAAACTGAATGAAGCTGTTACTTTTGAAACATTCCTACATAAAAGTTATGTTGGACAAAAGCGATTTTCGCTAGAGGGTAACGAATCTTTGATTCCTGCTTTAGATACCTTAATAGAAGGTGCAGCAGATATAGGAGTAAAAGAGTTTGTGATGGGAATGTCCCACCGTGGTCGTTTAAATACCTTGGTGAATATTTTTGGTAAAAGCCCAAAGACGATTTTCAATGAGTTTGAAGGCAAAGACTTTGAAATTGATGGATTTGATGGTGACGTGAAGTACCACTTAGGATGGACTTGTAAACGCCAAAGCGACTCAGGTAAAGAAATTAATCTCAACATGGCTCCCAACCCGTCTCACCTAGAAACTGTTGGTTCTATTGTGCAAGGGATAGCGAGAGCAAAGCAAGATGACCATTATTTGGGAGAAGAACAATATGTTTTACCTATCGTTGTCCATGGGGATGCCGCTATCGCAGCGCAAGGTATTGCCTATGAAATAGTCCAAATGGCACAGCTAGATGGGTATAAAACAGGAGGAACTATCCATATTGTAGTGAATAACCAAATTGGGTTTACCACCAATTATATAGATGGAAGATCCTCTACTTACTGTACAGATGTTGCTAAAGTTACCTTATCTCCTGTACTCCATGTGAATGCAGACGATGCAGAAGCGGTTGTCCATGCGATGAACTTTGCTCTACAATTTAGAATGGAATTTGGTAGAGATGTCTTTATCGATTTGTTGGGGTATAGAAAATATGGACATAACGAAGGGGATGAGCCAAGATTTACTCAGCCCAAATTATACAAGGCAATTTCTGAGCATAAAAATCCTAGGGATATTTATGTAGATAAATTGGTGGAACAAGGGATCATAAGCACAGATTACTTGGACCAATTAGAGGAAAGCGTAAAGTCTAAACTTAGCGAAGAATACGAAGACTCTAAGAAAGATGATAACGTAGTAGTTACCAAAATTCTCCAAGAAGAATGGGAGGGTTATGAAGCTGCAGATAAAGATGAGATGCTCAAGCCTGTGGATACCACCTTCGACTTGAAAGAACTTTCAAAACTAGCAGAAGCCATCACGACCTTACCAAAGGACAAAATTTTCATGAAGAAGATAAATAAGCTCATGAAAACTCGTCATTCTATGTATTTTGAAAAAAATGAGCTAGACTGGGCAATGGGTGAGCTTCTAGCTTACGCAACTTTATTGAAAGAAGGTCATGATGTTAGAATATCTGGACAAGATGTAGAGCGTGGAACCTTTTCCCACAGACATGGGGTTATCATCACTGAAAATAGCGAAGAAGAGTATATTCCCCATAATAATCTAGGTGGAGAACAATCTAAATTTTATATTTACAATTCTCTTCTTTCAGAATATGCAGTGGTAGGGTTCGATTATGGTTATGCCATGGCAAGTCCATCGTCGCTAACCATCTGGGAGGCACAATTTGGAGATTTCAGTAATGGAGCTCAAGTCATTATCGATCAATACATTTCCTCAGCAGAGGATAAATGGAAAACGCAAAATGGTTTAGTTATGCTCTTACCTCATGGTTATGAGGGGCAGGGATCAGAACATTCTTCAGCAAGAATGGAAAGATACCTTCAGTTGTGTGCAAAAGACAATATGTTTGTCGCCAACTGTACCAATCCAGCAAATTATTTCCACTTGTTAAGACGTCAGCAAAAGACAAACTATAGAAAGCCTCTCATTGTATTTACGCCTAAAAGTCTATTGAGGCATGCACAGGTGATATCTTCAAAAGAAGAATTGGCAGAGGGAAGTTTCCAAACTGTTATAGATGATGCCAAGGCTAAGGTAAAAGAGACCAAGACTCTAGTGTTTTGTTCTGGTAAATTTTATTTTGATCTTAAAAAGAGACGAGAAGAAGAAAAAAGAAATGATGTGGCTTTAGTGAGAGTTGAACAGCTCTTTCCATTGCCTAAAGAAGAGATGAATAAAATCATCAAGAAGTATAAGAATGCCAAGGATGTGGTTTGGGCTCAAGAAGAACCAAGGAATATGGGAGCCTACACACATCTTCTGTTGCAATATGATAAAACAAAAGACTTTAGAGTCTGTAGTAGACGTTTTTATGGCTCTCCTGCGGCAGGAAGTCAAACAAGATTCAAGAGAAGACACGACGAAGTTATCGATTATGTATTCGATGCTTCAAAAGACAATTGTTTAAACGACTACAAATAATAAAAACCAAGTTACGAAACACATAATATTATGGCTTTAGAAATGAAAGTCCCTTCTCCGGGAGAATCAATTAGCGAAGTTGAAATCGCAGAATGGTTAGTAAAAGATGGAGACTATGTAGAAAAAGATCAAGCTGTTGCTGAAGTAGATAGCGATAAAGCAACCTTGGAACTTCCTGCAGAAGCCTCAGGAATTATCACCTTTAAAGCCCAAGAAGGGGATGTTGTTCAGGTAGGCGATGTCGTTTGTTTGATTGATACAGAGGCAGAAAAGCCGTCTGGTGGTGACGATAAAAAAGAAAAATCTAAAGATTCTTCTAAGAACTCTTCAGAAGATAAAAAAGAAGCCCCTAAAAAAGAGGAAACGCCAGCTTCAAAGGAAACTAAAGAGGAAACGTCTTCTTCTAAAAAGACTTATGCAACAGGGACGCCTTCTCCAGCCGCTAAGAAAACCTTAGACGAAAAGGGAATCGACTCTAAAGAGGTGAAAGGGACAGGTAGAGATGGTAGAATCACCAAGGAGGATGCCATGAATGCAGAAGCGAAACATTCTATGGGGTCGCCAGGAGTTGGAAAACGCAGCGAGACTAGAAGTAAAATGTCTATGTTGAGACGAAAGGTTGCTGAGCGTTTGGTAAGTGTTAAAAATGAAACGGCTATGTTAACGACTTTCAACGAAGTCAATATGCAGCCTATTTTTGATCTTAGAACTCAGTATAAAGAGAAATTTAAAGAAACTCACGGCGTTAGTCTTGGTTTTATGTCTTTTTTCACCTTAGCCGTTGTTCGTGCGTTGGACAAATTTCCTTCTGTCAATAGTATGGTGGATGGTAAAGAAATGATTACTTACGATTATAAAGATATTAGTGTTGCCGTTTCAGGGCCTAAAGGCTTGATGGTACCAGTAATGCGTAATGTCGAAAATCTTGGTTTTAGAGGGGTTGAGCAAGAAGTAAAACGGTTGGCAACTCGCGCTAGAGATGGTAAGATTACGGTAGATGAAATGACAGGAGGGACGTTTACCATTTCAAATGGAGGTGTTTTTGGGTCTATGTTATCTACACCTATAATCAATCCTCCGCAAAGTGGGATTTTAGGAATGCACAATATTGTAGAGCGCCCAGTCGCTATAGATGGTAAAGTTGAAATACGTCCAATTATGTATGTCGCTTTATCTTACGATCATAGAATTATTGATGGTCGTGAATCTGTTGGATTTTTAGTCGCCATCAAAGAGGCATTAGAAGATCCTAAAGAATTATTGATGAACGGAAATGTAGAAAAAGCCTTAGAGCTTTAGTAAACAAGCCTTTCTAATTAAGTTATAACCCTGAAGTTTTACAAAGCTTCAGGGTTTTTTGTTTCTGTTTTAAATTGATTTTACCTTCTTTAGCTTCCGTGGGTTTCGATACATTTCTTAAGGGTTTTCGTTGGCTTTATACATCCAGCTTGGTGAGGAACATTAACTGAAGGTTATACGTTGGTTTGAATAAACCTGCATTATTCTGTAACTATTTGGTGTAAAATCGTAATTTTATCGGCATTTAATTTGGTATTAGACATGCGAATTAATCAAATTTAGACTTATGGCAGATGGAAGTTTATCACATTTTAAAGCAACCTTAGCGAGAAAACAGGAACGCAATCAAAAACGACAGGCGAGGTCCGATAGAAAATTAAAGCACAATTCCTCTGGTTCAAAAACGGAATTTGATTTCCCAGAATTATCAGAATCTGAGCTTAAAAAAGTAAAGACTGATATTCAAGCTAAAATGAAGTTGGAGAAGAAAAAACTGCTGACTAAGATTCTAATAGTTATGATTATTTTATCTTCAATATTCCTATATGTGATTTTTAAGTTCAGCTAATGACATTAACTATTTAGACAAATAAACTTCAATTCATATTTTTTAAACCAGAACAGTGCAAAAAAAAGTCCCACCTGAGTTATACCAAATTAGACCTATAATGACGCAATAAATCGTTTCTTTTTCGCCTGTTTTTCATCAAAAATAATTACCGTAGCTAAGGCTATGCTAGTTATTTTTGATTTCAATCAATCAAAAAATAATTCAATTTATTCATACGGCATTATAAATATAATTTGGTATTAAACGACAATTAACTCAGTTAAAATATGAAATCGAACACTGCCAAAATTATGAATGCTTTATTGATAGGCTTTCTGGCAGGAATTGTCATTTTTGGTGAGGTTTCTGCAGTAATTTCGAAAAATTTTGTGGTACTTATGCCTTTACTTTTTCCTATATACTTTATTTATAGGTTAATTAATAAATCAAAAAAATCAATCTGATTTAAGCTGTAAAATAAATTTGTTTCAAGCTGTAAGTGACTCGGCTATTCTACTTCAAGTACAAATAATCCGTTTTATAATCGATAACCGCTTTTCCTCTTTTAAGTATATCGGCTCCTATGATACCGTGAACTAGTCCAGCATCATGATCGCTTAGTGCCTTATTGACGTGAGTAATATCGAATAAAATCTTAACTAACTAATAAATTAATTTCAATTAAAGCAATTTGATTGTATATTTACAGCAAAACTATTGTAATGAGTGATGCTCTTAAAACAAAGCCTTTCAATACAAAAGTCAGTATTGATAAAGCTAAGCTTAGCAAAAAAAATCTTCGTAAATGGTTTTTAGTTGCCGATGGGGAGACTTTTACTTGGTCAAATAGATTAGAAAGAGTTCAGGTTATCCGTAAAGGTATCCCTTACGGCTCGATAGGGAGTATTAGTAAGAAAATCAACAGCCCTGTCAAAACAGTTTTAAATATTGTGGGGGTTCCTCAAACTACTTACAACAAGAAAAAAGGTAACCATTCTTTATTGGATAGCCGGGATAGTGAACTCATATTAAGGATTTCTGAAGTAATCGATTACGGTATTGATACTTTTAATAATGAGGATGAAAAATTTCAAAGATGGCTTCTTAAACCAAATCTCTCATTAGGGGGAAGTCCTCCAATTAAATTCTTTGATACGATAAGCGGAATAAACGAAGTGAAATTTTGTTTGACCAGAATAGAATATGGAAACTTTGCATAATGAAACTTTATCGAATTGAACGAAAAAGATATCTAAAATCGACATTGACAGGGATTGCAGCTTCGAAATCAAAAGGGTTCAGATGGAATAGTGAAGATACACGACTAGTCTACACTGCTGATACACGAGCCCTTGCCATGTTGGAAGTTTCAGTTCATTTAGACATAAGTGAAGATTTACCTGATGATAGATATTTTGTTGAAATTGAAATACCAGATGATATCTCTGCACTTGAAGTGGTATTAGTTGATCTACCAGAAAAATGGGATTCAAAACCCCCATTACTTATCACACAAATAATTGGTGATGACTTTGTTCTAAATAATGAAGCAGCAATTCTCAAAGTGCCAAGTTGTATAATTCCTCAAGAACACAATTATCTCATTAACCCACTTCATCCAGATGCTGAAAAGATTAAAGTTATAAGTCAAACATCATTGATATTTGATGAAAGATTTAAAAAATAGCACCTTATGGTTAAAGCCAATCATATACTCAGCAAGATTTAATCTACTTCAAATATAAATAACCCTTACTTTAAATAGAGGCGACTGGTTTTATAATCGATAACTGCTTTTCCTCTTTTAAGTATATCGGCTCCTATGATGCCATGAACTAGTTCAGCATCATGATCGCTTAGTGCTTTATTGACGTGAGAAAGATCAAATAAAATTAAATCGACTTTCTTTTTGGTCCACTTGCCAATGCTCACTTTGTTTCTGGTAGACGTCTTGGTAAGCATATTGGTCGCACCTGCACCAGCAGCTCTGATATTGCTATCTTCAGAAAATAAATTGAAATGCTCTGCATAACAAAAGTCGATACAAGAACTGGAAGCGCCGGTATCTATGATAAAGCTTCCTTCAACATCATTGATGAGGACTTTACATTCAAAATGATTAGTCTCAGTGCTATTCATTTTAAGTGCTTTATACTTCTTGTCTAGTAAAAATGATTTTAAGGAAGACATTTATAGAGTTTTCGGCAAATATAAAGTTTCGTTTTAAATAAATTTGCCCTTATGATAATTACAGATACACACACTCATTTATATTCTGAAGCTTTTGATGAAGACAGAGAAGAAATGATTCAAAGAGCACTAGATAATGATGTGAAGCGGTTTTTTATTCCTGCTATAGATTCAGGAACAACCCAAGCCATGTACGATTTAGAACGTCGATATCCAGAGCAAATGTTTTTGATGATGGGATTACATCCGACCTCTGTCTCCGAAACCGTAGAAGAGGAGCTAACACATGTGGAAGAACAGCTAAAGAAAAGGAAATTTTACGCCATCGGTGAAATTGGTATAGATCTGTACTGGGATAAAAGTTTCTTAGAAGCCCAGAGAAAAGCCTTCAAGCGTCAAATTCAACTTGCTAAGTCTTATAAACTCCCTATCGTGATTCACTGTAGGGAGGCTTTTGAGGAGGTGTTTGAAGTCCTTGAAGAAGAGAAAGGAAAGGACTTGTACGGTATTTTTCATTGCTTTACAGGAACAAAAGCTCAAGCCGAACAAGCTATAGGTTACCAGATGAAATTGGGAATAGGGGGTGTGTCAACGTTTAAAAACGGTAAAATAGATCAGTTTTTAAATGAAATTGACTTAAAACATATTGTTCTGGAAACAGATTCACCTTACTTAGCGCCAAAGCCTTATAGAGGGAAGCGAAATGAAAGTGCTTATGTGATGAAAGTTGCGGAGAAATTAGCAGAAGTTTACGACTTAAGTCTTGAAGATGTTGCCCTACAAACCACAAAAAACTCAAAAGAGGTCTTTGGAATCTAATATAGAATCAGTTATGTCTAAAATCTTACTCGTTTATACAGGTGGTACAATTGGGATGGTAAAAAATCCAGAAACTGGTGCCCTTGAGACTTTCAATTTTGACGAGCTTTTGTCAAATATTCCCGAGTTGAAATTATTGGAACACGATATCAGTACGGTAAGTTTTGATGACCCTGTGGATTCTTCAGACATGGATATAACAGATTATGTAAAGTTGGCGGAGTTGATAGAAATCAACTTTGAAGATTATGATGGGTTTGTCGTTTTGCATGGAAGCGATACGATGTCTTATTCAGCCTCCATGATTTCTTTTATGTTCGAAAACTTAAAAAAACCTATTATTTTCACAGGATCTCAACTTCCTATAGGTGATCTGCGCACAGATGCAAAAGAAAATTTAATCACTAGCATACAGCTAGCTGGTCTTAAAGAGCAGGGGGAAACTGTTATTAAAGAAGTTGGACTTTACTTTGAATATAAACTTTACAGAGCAAACCGAACAACTAAAGTAAATGCAGAGCATTTTGAAGCGTTCGCGTCTTCAAATTTCCCTCCTATTGCAGAATCGGGTGTTAATCTCAAGATCAGTTATGATAAATTGATCAAGCCTAATTTGAGAAAGAAAATGATAGTTCACAAGCTATTAAATGATAATATTCTCATATTGAAACTATTTCCTGGAATTAATTATAAAACTTTAAGGTATATTTTTAACATTCCGCATCTTGAGGGGATTGTTTTGGAAACTTTTGGGAGTGGAAATGCAAAAACAGATCCATGGTTTATGGAGCTTTTAAAGTCGGTTATAGATCGAGGAGTGAAAGTTGTAAATGTGACTCAGTGTGTTGGGGGATCAGTGATAATGGGCAAATACGCTACGAGTGCAGGTTTAAAAAATCTAGGAGTTATAAGTGGGGGGGACATTACCACAGAGGCAGCTGTCGGGAAAATGATGTATCTTTTATCCAAAAAATTAGGGCCTAAAGTATTTAAAACTATATTTGAAACTTCACTGCGTGGAGAAATGAATTAAAAATTAACGCTCATTTCTACTTGTAAAACTATTTTTTTTTATTTATTTGCTAATCATTACTAAAAGTTCATTTTAAAACTAGAGAGGTGACCGAGTGGTCGAAGGTGTACGCTTGGAAAGCGTATGTTCCGATTGTATCGGAACCGAGGGTTCGAATCCCTTCCTCTCTGCTATTCATATAAATTAAAACACTTAAACACTAATTATTAATTCTAAGACAGACAACAATGAAAAGATTATTTTCAATTTTAGCCATTTTGGCAATCATGGCAGTTGGTAACACAACTTTAACTGCAGCAAATACTTCTGACGTTTTTACAGAAGCTGCTGTCAATTTCGCTCAAGATGATGCGAGTGCTTCCGAAGAAGGTTCTGACGAAAGTGTAGGATTCCATCAAGAATTAAAAAACCGTTTCATTGAAGGTGGACCTGGATTTATGGGTATTGTTCTTCTTTGTCTTATTCTTGGATTAGCGATCGCTTTTGAAAGAATTATTTACCTAAACTTAGCAACAACTAATTCTAAAAAGCTTGCTCAAAGTGTTGAGGATGCTATGAAGAGTAGTGGTGTAGAGGCTGCAAAAGAAATTTGTAGAAATACAAGTGGTCCTGTAGCGTCAATCTATTACCAAGGTCTAGACAGAATGCATGAAGGCGTTGAGGCTTCTGAAAAAGCTGTAGTTGCTTATGGTGGAGTTCAAATGGGACAACTAGAGAAAAATGTATCATGGGTATCCCTATTTATTGCCTTAGCACCAATGCTTGGTTTTATGGGTACTGTAATTGGTATGATTCAAGCCTTCGACAAGATTGAAGCAGCTGGTGATATGCAACCTTCTTTAGTAGCAGGTGGTATTAAAGTCGCTCTTTTGACAACTGTGTTTGGTCTAGTTGTAGCTATTATTCTTCAAGTATTTTATAATTATATCATTGCTAAAATTGATAGCATTGTGAATGATATGGAAGATGCTTCAATTACACTTATTGACATTTTAGTTGCACATAAAAATAAATAATCAATATGAACAAAATATTTAACATCATAAAAATCGTTTTCGGTGTTGTGGGGGCTATTCTTTTTATAAGGATTCTCAACGCTGGGGACGAAGCGATAGAAGCAGATGCAGCCTTGCAATCTAGTATTTTGGCTCCGTTTATGTGGGTGTCCTACTTTATTTTAGGGGTGACCGTATTATCTGTTCTTTTCTTTGCGATTAAAGCCCTCTTTACTGGGAATATCAAAAAAACGCTGTTTTCATTAGGTGGATTTATCTTAATTATAGTTATTTCCTATGTCGTTTCTAACGGAACGGAAACAGCTTTAAGGGACGGTGGCGTTTTATCTGAGAATGGATCTAGATGGGTAAGTGCTGGATTAGTGGCCTTCTACATACTTGCAGCATTGGCCGTACTAGCTATGTTTTTATCTAGTGTGAAAAAAATCATAACCAAATAATTATGGCAAAAAGAGCAGCACCAGAGGTAAACGCTGGATCCATGGCGGATATAGCTTTCCTTTTGCTTATCTTTTTCTTAGTCACAACAACTATAGAAACGGATAGCGGAATTACAAGGAAATTACCTCCTATAGATGATGAACAAGAAGACCCACCAATATTGAAGGAACGTAATATCTTTGTTGTTCTTGTGAATGCTAATGGTGATCTTCTAGTTGAAGACGAGATTATGGAGTTTAAGAATCTTAGACAAGCCACTATTGATTTTCTTGATAATGGTGGTGGGCTAGGTGACGAAGCTTGCGATTACTGCCAAGGCCCTAGACTTACTAGTTCCTCTGATAATCCTATAAAAGCTGTCGTTTCATTACAGAATGACAGAAAAACTCAATATGGAAGATATATAGCGGTACAAAATGAACTTGTGGCCGCCTATAACGTCTTAAGAGATAGAGAGGCGAATAGGTTATACAACATCGATTTTACAGAAATGGAAGATGCTTACAACGATCCAGAATTTCTAGGGGATAAGGATAAGTTGAAGGAAAAAATTGGTGTCATAAAAAATTTATTTCCACAAAAACTATCTGAAGCAGAACCTATCTAAAACAGAACCTAAACGATAAAAATTTGAGTACTTATGTCAAAATTTAAAAAGAAAGATGATGGAGGAACTCCAGCAATTTCAACTGCATCTTTACCGGATATTGTTTTCATGCTTTTGTTCTTTTTTATGGTGGTTACTGTAATGAGAGACAATTCTCTTAAGGTTCAAAATATTTTGCCTTTCGCAGACCAAGTTGAAAAATTGGATAAGAAAAATCTGATTATGTATATCTACGCTGGGAAACCTTCACCAAGATATCAAGAGACCTTTGGTACAGAAGCCAGAATCCAATTGAATGATAAATACGCAAGTATCAACGATGTACAACAATTTATTAAAGAGGAACGTCAATCTAAGCGTGAAGAATTACGAGATAAGTTGACTACCGCTTTAAAAGTTGATAAAGAAACTAATATGGGGTTAGTATCAGATATTAAACAAGAATTGCGTAAAGCAGAAGCTTTAAAAATTAATTATACTACTAAACAAGGTGAAGCTGGGCTTAACTTAGAATAAGCTGTCGATCTCACCAAACTAAAAAAGGCATTTCTCAGTTAGAAATGCCTTTTTTAGTTTATAAACTTGCTTATCTTTCCTCTATATTTGTCATTTATGAAATTTATAGGTTTCCTATCCCTTCTCCTTTCTGTCTCTTCACTTTTTGCCCAAGATAAGCTTGAGTGGTTAAAAGAAAATAAAAATGACTCGCTCTACAGAGAGGATCAGTTTTACTTTGGGTTTAGCTTCAATTTCCTGACAGAATTACCTTCAGGTGTCGATCAATCCGGATTTTCAGGAGGTCTCATGTTCGGTTATATCCGAGACATGCCCATTAATAAACGTCGTAACCTGTCTATTGGCTTAGGGCTTGGTTTTAATCTGAATACATTTGGTCAATCTCTTCAAGTTAATTCTAATGCTGGTCAAGATATATTTCTTCCTATAAATCAAGATCAAAACTACGATGTCAACTGGTTTACGACCAATCTTGTTGAAGTTCCCTTAGAGTTGAGGTGGAGATCTTCAGATATAGATAAGTATGCCTTTTGGAGAGTTTATCTCGGTTTCCAAGTTGGCTATGTATTTCGTTTTAAATCTACTTTCAAATCTGTTGAAGAACAATATACAGTTACAGATGTTAACGCTCTCAATTCTTTTAGAACGAGCGCTAAACTTACTTTTGGTTACGGTGCCATCAACTTCTTTGTAAACATGAGCCTCATTCCCGTATTTGAAGGTGAAGTTGAGTCAACAGGAGAGCGCGTGAGCATAACCCCTATAAAAGCAGGTCTCGTATTTTTCTTTCTTTAGTTATAACCAGTAACTAAAGAAATACAATTGGGGTAAAAACCCTGCTATAATTCCTATGAAAATCTCTGGGACAGTATGTGCGTTCTGAAATAATCGAGACGAACTTACAATGCCTAGGAATAAAGTAAAGAACACTATAGACAACAGCATACTTACATGAAAGGATAAACTCAACCCAATAATGAAACAAGTTAATCCACTTATTCCTAAAGCATGAAGGCTTATCTTTACTTTAAACATACTCAAGAGCAACGAAATAATTCCAGAAAATAAGATGCCTGAGAAAAAATAAAATAGAGTTCTATAGTTGTAGACATCTATAATTCTGTTGAGCAATACTAAAATCAGAAGTATAAAAAGCATTAAAAATAGACGCCTTCCTTTGACTTTGGAAAGTTCATAATCTGAAATGAGTTTTAAATTCTTAGATATAAACAGAAAAACTACAGGTAAGAAAATGGTAAGAATGGAAATGGCAAGTAATTTTGCCATGATGAGTTGGTTATCTAAGTAATTTGGAATAGCATAAAAGTAATACAAGCACCCGAGTAATGGCATCCAGAGTGGATGACCAAGAATGGATACTGCTTTAGAAAATTGCCTTAGTGATTTCATATTTCCTTACGAAGTCTGGCTACAGGTAAATCCAATTGTTCTCTATATTTAGCAATAGTTCGTCGAGCTATAGGATAGCCTTTTTCTTTTAAAATTTGAGCCAATTTAGCATCGGTATGCGGTTTCTTCTTGTCTTCTGCATCAATAGTCATTTCTAAGATTTTTTTAATCTCCCTAGTAGATACTTCTTCTCCTTCTTCGTTTGTCATTGATTCTGAAAAGAAACTTTTAATCAAAAAAGTTCCATAAGGGGTTTCCACATATTTGCTATTAGCCACTCGAGAAATAGTACTGATGTCCATATTGATTTTCTCAGCGATATCTTTTAGGATCATTGGCTTTAAGCTCCTTTCATCACCAGATAAAAAATAGTCTTTTTGATGAATCATAATAGAATACATGGTAGAGTACAAGGTGTCTTGTCTTTGTTTTATAGCATCGATAAACCACTTTGCAGAATCTAATTTTTGTTTGATGAAAAAAACTGTTTCTTTTTGTTCTTTGGTTTTTTTAACAGATTCTTTGTATCCCTTCAGCATATTAGAATAATCACGAGAAATATGCATTTCTGGAGCATTTCTCCCATTTAAGGTCAGCTCCAGTTCTCCATCTTTTATGTGAATGGCAAAGTCAGGAATTACATGTTCTACCGATCTACTATTTCCAGAAAAAGAAGCGCCAGGTTTTGGGTTGAGATGTTCAATTTCTTCAATAGCCTCTTTGAGTTTTTTTTCGGAGATGGAAAATTTTTGAATGAGCTTTTCGTAATGCTTTTTACTGAACTTATCAAACGTTTCATCTACGATTCTATAGGCTAGGTCTACGCTCTCTGTCTTATTTTTTCTGTGAAGTTGAATCAATAAAGATTCTCTCAAGTCTCTGGCTCCTACCCCAGCTGGGTCTAGAGATTGAACTATTTTTAGGACCTTTTCTACGGTTTCTTCGTCGGTATAAATATTCTGAGTAAAAGCCAAATCATCTACAATATCTATAAGTGAACGCCTTATATAACCACTATCATCGACACTACCGACTAGAAAAAAGGCTATTTCTTCCTGATCTTCTCTAAAACTGAAGGTTTGCAATTGTGTTTTAAGAAACTGAGAAAAGGAAGTGCCAGAGGCATAAGGAACTTGTTTGTCTTCGTCATCTGCACTGTAATTATTGGCCTTTAATTTATAACTAGGAACTTCATCGTCACTTAAATAATCATCTACATCAAATTCCGTCTCAATAATATCCCTTTCCTCTTCGGCAGTTTCATTACTGAATTCATCTTCAAATTCGTCCTTTTCCTTACCTGCATCCAAGGCAGGATTTTCTTCATATTCCTGCTTTACTCTTTGCTCAAAAGCCATGGTAGGTAGCTGTATCAGCTTCATCAACTGGATTTGTTGAGGAGACAGCTTTTGTGATAACTTTAAATTTAGGCCTTGTTTAAGCATTATAGTATATTCATTTTTTTTCTTATTCGGTGGACAGCCCTTATCAAAATCAGGTTAGGTTACCACATTTCAAATCTAAAAGATTACAAACTTCTATTTATAAATTTAACGAATTTATGTGGTACTTCTGTTTCGAAACTTAAACTTTTATCAGTTTTAGGATGACGGAGTTCAAGAGAGGATGCGTGCAGCATTAGTTTATTAGATAGCGTTAGGGAACCATAAGTTTTATCTCCAACTATTGGGTGACCGATTTTTGAGAGGTGTATTCTCAGCTGATGAGTCCTCCCGGAGCTTGGCTTTAAGCTCAGTAAACTGAACTCGTCTTGGTTTATTTTAAACATCTTTTCAACGCCATAATTGGTAGAACTTTGCTTTCCATCAATATCTAGACTTATGATATCACTAAGACCTTCAAAGTGTCCTTCTACAATAGCTAAGTAGATTTTATGAACTTTATTATGCTCAAATAAAACTGACAGGTAGGATTTTGATGATAGCGTTTTAGCAATAATCAATAGGCCAGATGTTGGATTATCCAGTCTATGAACAGGCTGTGGATAGGGGAGTTTATCTTTTTCTGAAGAGGTTTTTAGATTATAGGTTAAGGCATTTTCAATGGTTTTAAAATAATTCCCATTGGTAGGATATCCTTCAGGCTTATTTACAACGGCCATAGAGTCATCCTCAAAAATAACTTTAAGTTGTAAGGGGAAAACTTTCTTTTTATAAAGAAGTTCTTCAGCAAACAACTCCAGAACTTGGCCTTCTTCTATCCAATCTGATGTTTCAGCAACCCGACCATCAAGAAAGAGGAGACCCTTCTTAATGGCCTTTTTTAAAGCGCTTTTAGTTTTAATTGAAACAAACACAGTAAATCCATAGTCCTGAAGCCTTATCTGTTTTTCTAGGGCTAAGACGTGATGACTTTCAATGCAATTTCCTGGTTTAAAATTCTGCATTTTGAGGGCTTCTAGGGTAAGGAATGACATCTCTTATGTTCGACATTCCTGTAGCAAACAACACAAGGCGCTCAAAGCCTAGTCCAAAGCCAGAGTGAACACAAGTTCCAAATTTTCTGGTGTCTAAATACCACCACAACTCTTTTTCATCTATTCCAATTTCTCGCATTTTAGAAAGCAAAACATCGTAGCGCTCTTCTCTTTGTGAACCTCCTGCAATTTCGCCAATACCGGGGAAAAGAACATCCATGGCTCTCACGGTTTTACCATCGTCATTCAGTCGCATGTAAAAGGCTTTGATATCAGCGGGGTAATCATAAATCACTACGGGACATTCAAAATGTTTCTCTACGAGATAGCGTTCGTGCTCACTTTGTAAATCTGCCCCCCATTCTTTAATGATATAACTGAATTTCTTCTTTTTGTTAGGTTTCGAATTTCTTAATATATCAATAGCCTCTGTATAGGAAACTCTTTTGAAATTATTTTTGAGGACAAAATCTATTTTTTCACGCAGAGGCATCGGTGATCTGTCTTTCTCTGGCTTAGATTTTTCCTCTTCAAGAAGTCTGTTTTCTAAGAATTCTAAATCTGACTTACAATGCTCTGTGATATATTTCAAGACCTGTTGAATGAAATCTTCGGCTAAATCTATATTGCCTTTTAAATCACAAAAGGCTACTTCTGGTTCAATCATCCAGAATTCCGCTAGGTGTCTAGTTGTATTGGAATTTTCTGCTCTAAAGGTGGGTCCAAAGGTGTATACTTTACCTAAGCCCATAGCGTAAGTCTCAGCCTCCAATTGGCCGCTAACCGTTAAATTGGTTTCTTTTCCAAAAAAATCTTGGGAATAATCAATTTCGCCATCTTTAGTTTTTGGTGGGTCTTTTAAGTCTAAGTTGGTGACTTTAAACATTTCTCCTGCTCCCTCAGCATCACTACCAGTAACGATAGGCGTGTTCACATAAAAGAAACCGTTATCATTAAAGTATTGGTGAACAGCAAAAGATAATTTGGATCGCACTCTCATTATCGCACCAAACGTATTTGTTCTTACTCTTAAATGGGCTTGCTCTCTTAATTTTTCAAAAGAGTGCTTTTTAGGTTGAAGAATGGTTTTCTTCACTTCTTCTGGATGGGCTTCTCCAAGAATGTTGATGGATTTCACTTCCAATTCTACACTTTGTCCTTTTCCCTCACTTTCTTTTAAAGTACCAGAAACAGAAATCGCAGCACCTGTTGTTACTTTCCTTAAAACTTGATCATCGGTGTTTTTAAAATCGACGACGCATTGTAAGTTTTCTAAACAAGATCCATCGTTTAAAGCGATAAACCGATTACTCCTAAAGGCTCTCACCCAACCATTAACTTTATATTCCTGTAGAACTTGATCGCTTTCGAGAAGCTCAACTACTTTTTTAATTATCATTTCATTTATTTTAAGAGAGAGGCAAATATAATTTTTTCCCTAAGGCTTTACAATACCTTTCTCTAAATAGATGAAGAGTCTTAAACTTGTACTCATTTTAGAATCTTGTGGTAATTATGCTTAAAAGCGTGTTGATTTTCATGAAAGCTTCATATCTTTGTTTAAAACCATTCTAAATAAATGTTAACGATCGCTAGTTTAAAGAAAGGACAGAGAGCTATCATTGGTGAGATGACTTCTCAGGATATACCACTCAAGCTTTTAGAAATGGGATGTTTGCCAGGAAATCATGTTGAATTGATACAAATTGCTCCCTTTAAAGACCCGCTCTACCTTAATATTAATGATACTTTTTTATCCATTAGAAGAGAAACAGCAAAGCTGATTCACATTGAACTTATTCCCGATGAGTAAACAAATAAATGTCGCTCTAGTTGGAAATCCCAACACAGGTAAAACTTCGGTATTTAATAACTTGACCGGTCTCAACCAAAAGGTTGGGAACTATCCTGGCATAACTGTGGAGAAGAAAGAAGCGGTTGTAAAACTATCCAGAAACCTGAAAGCTCATATTCTAGACCTTCCAGGAACCTACAGTCTTAATGCAACTTCTTTAGATGAAAATGTGGTCATTGAATTACTGTTGAATAAAAATGATAAAGATTACCCAGATGTTGTTGTCGTTGTAAGTGATGTTGAAAATTTAAAGCGAAACCTGTTATTGTTTACCCAAATCAAGGATTTAGGTTTACCTACCATCTTAGCTATTAATATGGCAGATCGTATGGATAGAAAAGGTATTCAACTAGATGTGGGTTTATTAGAAAAACGCCTGAAGACCAAAGTTAATCTTATAAGTGCCAGAAAAAATAAAGGGTTTACAGAGCTTAGGCAATCTATAATGGATCATCAAAAGCTATCTGTAAATCCATGTTTAGAGGCTTCAAAAATAGATAAAGAGTACTTTGAATCTTTAAAAAAAGCTTACCCTAAACAAGATTTGTACAAATTATGGTTGGTGATTACTCAAGATGTCAATTTTGGTAAAACCAATAGGAATAGGATTACATCACAAAATGGATTTAAACCAAAATCAGATTCAGAAATTAAACGCCTTCAGCAAAAGGAAACTATAAAGCGGTATCAATTTATCAATGAAACCTTAAAAGAAACCTTGACGAAGGATTTAGCTTTAGCAAAAGGCTTAAGAGCATCTATAGATAGGCTCTTGATTCATAAATTCTGGGGCTATGTCATTTTCTTAGCTATTCTTTTTTTGATTTTCCAGACTATTTATGACTGGTCGACCTATCCCATGGATTTTATTGACGAAAGTTTCTTGGCGATGAGCGAATACGTTAAAGATGTTTTCCCTTTAGGAATGCTTTCAGACCTAATTTCTGAAGGAATCATACCAGGAATAGGAGGGATCGTTATTTTTGTTCCACAAATTGCCTTTTTGTTTTTGTTCATTTCTATTTTGGAAGAAACGGGTTATATGAGTCGAGTCGTCTTTTTGATGGATAGAATCATGCGAAAATTTGGGATGAGCGGGAAGAGTATTGTCCCTCTAGTCTCCGGAACGGCGTGTGCTATACCAGCGGTCATGGCTGCTAGAAATATAGAAAGTTGGAAAGAAAGGCTAGTGACTATATTAGTGGTGCCTTTTACGACTTGTTCGGCTAGGCTTCCTGTATATCTTATCATTATAGGCTTGGTGATTCCAGATGAACGCTGGCTTGGAGTGTTTAATTATCAAGGAATTACCTTGATGCTTTTGTATCTGCTTGGGTTTGTAACTGCCATTGGTTCTGGCTGGTTAGCTAGTAAAATGCTAAAAATTGAATTTAAGTCCTACTTCGTCGTGGAGATGCCAGATTATAAGATGCCTATTTTTAAAAATGTGTTTTATACGGTGATCGAAAAAACTAAATCTTTTGTTTTTGGAGCTGGAAAAATTATTCTTGCGATTTCTATTGTTTTGTGGGTTTTGGCAAGTTACGGCCCTACGGATGATTTTGATAACGCTGAATCTATCGTTACTGCATCCTTAGATGTGACAGAGCTATCCCAAGAAGAAATCAATACTGAAATCTCATCCTATAAGCTCAAGAATTCTTATATTGGTTATGCAGGTAGAGCTATAGAACCAGCTGTTATTCCTTTAGGTTACGATTGGAAAATAGGAATAGCGATTATCAGTTCTTTTGCAGCTCGGGAAGTATTTGTAGGCACCTTAGCGACGATTTATAGTGTTGAAAATGATGATGAGCAAACCATAAAAAGCAGATTGGCAGCAGAGACCAATCCAGTTTTAGGAGGCCCATTATTCACCTTTGCAAGTGGAATTAGCCTTTTGCTATTTTATGCCTTTGCAATGCAGTGTATGAGTACATTAGCCATTGTGAGGAAAGAAACTGGAACCTGGAAATGGCCGATGATACAGTTATTTGGAATGTCAGGATTTGCTTATGTGGTTGCTTTAATAGCTTTTCAAATTTTAAAATAATAGATTGATGTTACAAGAAATTCTAGTTCTTCTTATTTTTATAACAGCCATAGCTTTTTTGATTAAGAAATTCTTTTTCAAGTCTAAAACAGCCTCGTCCTCATGTGGTTCTGGAGATTGTGGTTGTAAAGACTAGCCTTGTGAGAACGTATAAACAGTTTTTGGAGTAATGCAATAATCTAAAGCAATGTCAAAATCTTCGACCCCTAAAACACCTTCTTCCGGAGGAAAAGAGGAGAGACCTACTTTGATGACGTCTTTTTTACATCTCGATAAAAACCTGTCATAGAATCCTTTTCCATAACCAACTCTGTTCCCTAAAGTATCATATCCAAGTAAAGGAACAAAGACAAGATCCAGTTGTTCAGGATCTATTTTAATTCCGTTCACAGGTTCTGGAATCTTCCATTGGTTAAGTTTTAGTTTAGTGGTATCTGTCAATAAATAATGTTGAAGATCTTTACCTTTCATTTTTGGGATGACCACATTGGCGTCTTTTCCAAAGATGATTTGAAGTATATATTCTGTATTGATTTCCCTTTGGTTTTCAATAGCTAGAAAAATATGGTAAAATTCAAAATTCCAAATGTCGAGTTTTAAACTTTGGTTGGCAATTTGAAGGCTTAGCTCATCAATTTGGTCTAAGGACATATCTCGTCTTAGTGCTTTATACTTTTGTCTTAGACTGCTCTTATCCATCTGTGTCCTCTTTGGAAATATGAAAAATCGCATCACCTTGATAAACGATCGGGGATTGGTTAGCATTAATAATATAACCTGTGTTGCTGGCATTTACCTTATGCCTAAAACTTCCATAGGGATCTGTAATAGTGGCTACAAATTCTCCTCGTTGTACGTATTTTCCAATAGGAACTTTGATGTGAAGAAGTCCGCTATATTTAGCTCTCATCCAATAGGTGCTGGAAATAAATTTTGTTGACTCTAGAGGATCTTCAGCATTAAAATCAGATTTTAGCATGTCAAAATGTTTCATGATTCGCTTTAAACCATCTACACCGTATTTTGAAATGTGTTTGCTGCTATCTTGAGATTTACCCCCCTCGAAGAGAAGAATGGTCTTGCCCTGTTTGAGACAAGTACTCCTGTAAGAATTCTTGATAGTTGAAGAGTAAACCGTAAACGGAGCGTTGAAAACTTTGGCTAGATCCTCAGAGTCTTTGTCGGTTTTGTCTACGCGAATTTGCGCAGCATTAAAACGACTAGCACCACCCGTGTGAAAATCGAAGCAGTGATCTGCAATAGGTAGAATTTCAGTCGCAAATTGATAAGCAAATCTACTTGCTAGAGCTCCTCTTTTGGATCCAGGGAACATCCTATTAAGGTCTCTTCCATCTGGAAA
This sequence comes from Psychroflexus torquis ATCC 700755, assembly GCF_000153485.2. Taxonomy (NCBI): domain Bacteria; kingdom Pseudomonadati; phylum Bacteroidota; class Flavobacteriia; order Flavobacteriales; family Flavobacteriaceae; genus Psychroflexus; species Psychroflexus torquis. Next base: position 2,649,949 of record NC_018721.1, read on the forward strand.
CTCACGTTTCATATTTAAAAATCCGAAGACATTGAGAACGGGTACACAAATAACCGTTCCACGGGTAGGCTTGTGAATGCCTTTGGCTATAAATTGCCTTACTGTTTCTACCCCGTTAATTTCATCGCCATGAATTCCAGCGGTTACCAAAAGGATAGGGCCTGGTTTTTTTGCCCGTTCTATAATTACAGGAACCTCTACTGAAGTTGTAGTGTATAGTTTTGCAGTATTAAAATTGATACGCGCTTTTTCTCCAGGAAATACTTTTCTCTCTAGGATGTGAAGAACATTTTTAGAATCGATGTGTGGCATTACACATTTTTTTCAATAAACTGTATGATAGTCCTAGCGATGTCTTTCCCCGTTGCTTTTTCAATACCTTCAAGACCAGGCGAAGAATTCACTTCCAAAATTAATGGACCTCTAGAACTCTGTAATAAATCAACTCCAGCCACTCCTAGACGCATAGCTTTAGCTGCTTTTATTGCTGCAATTTCTTCTTCGTCTGTAAGTTCAATGACTTCAGCAGAACCACCTTGGTGAAGGTTTGAACGGAATTCTCCTTCTTTCCCCTGTCTTTTCATAGCACCAACAACATGGCCGTCCACCACAAATACTCGTATATCTGCCCCTTTAGCTTCTTTGATGAATTCTTGAACAATCACTCTAGCCTGAAGACCATTAAATGCTTCAATAACAGATTTGGCTGCGTTTTTAGTTTCGGCCAAGACCACCCCTAATCCTTGTGTGCCTTCTAGAAGCTTAATAACCAAGGGAGTGCCGCCAACTTGTTGAATCACCCCATTCACATCTCTAGAATAGTTGGTGAAGACCGTTTTTGGAAGGCCTATTTTTGCTCTCGATAAAACTTGTAAGCTTCTTAATTTGTCTCTACTTCTTACCAAGGCTTCAGAATCTATAGTGCTAAAAGCTCCCATCATTTCAAACTGTCTCACAACTGCAGTTCCATAAAAGGTAACCGAAGCTCCAATTCTTGGGATAATAGCATCGGTGTCCAGAATATATTCTCCCTTATAGTATATGTTTGGATTGCGCTTTTCAATGACCAAATCACATTTTAAAGGATCTATAACCTGAACGTTATGTTTTCTTTTTTCGGCAGCTTCTACAAGTCTTTTTGTAGAATATAAATTTGGATTTCTCGATAAAATTTTAATGTTCATGCTGAAAATTATTATAGGATATATTCTTTAATTCTGGGTCGACTATAAATTTTTTATTCAAGAATTTACGCCCCAAAAGTACGGGATGTTTCATCTCTTTTCTATTGCTCAAAGAAAGTGAAATTTTATAAACTTTTCCGAAAATTTCGATGTTAGACTTTATTTCATATCTTTTTTGAGCAATTCCATTGCTGCTTTTCACTCTTATTTTATTGTAATTACTGAAAATGAAAGGCTTATGGTTGTATTTTGAATGCTCTTTATCTAAAAAGAGACAGTGCAGACCATCTTCTTTTTCCTCCATATCTTCGCAATGAATTGACGACGTATAGGCACCAGTATCCACTTTTATAGAGATATCCTTTAAGTTTAAGTCAGGAAAATTAGCTTTGTCTAATCTTCCAATAATTTTTTTCTTCATGGTATTGCAAACTACAAAAATGAAATTCAATATAATTTTAAGACTTAAATATTATTATATTTATCAAAAATTTAATCCATGTCTACCGAAGATTTTTACGAAAATATAAAAAAATCAACAAAACTTAATCACTTCGCCAACTTAGTTACCCTTGCTGCGATAGATGGAGAAATAAAGCCAATTGAGGAAAAGTTATTAAAGCGTTTTTCAAAGAAATTTGATGTTTCTGAAGAGAACTATGAAAAAATCCTCGATAATTCAGCCTCATTTCCAGTGTTTGCAATCAATTCTAAAACCCAAAGGCTAGAATATTTATTTGATCTGATAAGGATCATTTATGTGGATAGTAAAATGGACGAAGCTGAGGAATTTTTAATCATTAAATATGCTGTAGGTCTTGGTTATTCTGAAGATTTGGCACGAAGCATTGTGAACAAGTCCAAAAAACTTTTTGAAGGAAACTTTTCATTCGATTTTTATAAGCATTTTATAGAATCTGAAGATTAAGCCCCAGTAGTTTTTGCCTCTTTAGGATGAGCTGCTTTCATAAAGTCTTCCGCTTTCTCTACCATTTTATTACTTCCGCAGAAAAAAGGAACACGTTCGTGTAACTCTGTGGGTTGGATATCCAGGATTCTTTGGAAACCATCGGAGGCCTTTCCATTCGCTTGTTCAGCAATAAAAGCCATGGGATTGCATTCGTAAAGTAATCTTAGTTTTCCTTTTTCTGCACTCGAGCTTTTAGGATACATGTAAATGCCTCCTTTTATCATATTTCTGTGGAAGTCAGACACTAGGGACCCTATATATCTAGAGGTATAAGGATCATTATCGCGTTGTTCCTGGCAGTATTTTATGTAGTCTTTAACCCCTTGTGGAAAATGGATATAATTCCCTTCATTAATGGAATAAATATTTCCATCGTCTGGAAACTTCATGTCAGGATGAGAAAGATAATAAGTTCCAATAGCGGGGTTAAGCGTAAATCCATTTACGCCGTGACCTGTGGTGTAAACCAGCATTGTAGAGGTGCCGTAAATGATGTACCCCGCGGCAACTTGTTGATTACCTGGCTGGAGGAAATCCTCCATTTCTACAGGCTGTCCAGTAGGTGTAATCCGTCTATAAATTGAAAATATAGTCCCTACCGAGACATTCACATCTATATTGGAACTACCATCAAGTGGATCCATCAAGACCACATATTTGTTCTTATGATCTTTATTGTTGCCATGTACGGTTATAAAACTATCATTTTCTTCTGAAGCAATTCCACAAACAATCTCTCTATTAATGAGGGTTTGAATAAAGGTCTCGTTAGCATAAACATCCAACTTTTTCTGATCTTCACCTTGAATGTTCTGGCTGCCATAATCACCGACGATATCTACTAAACCGGCTTTATTCACCTCATGGTTAACCACTTTGGCAGCTAATCTGATAGAATTAATGAGCCTAGAGAGCTCCCCAGAGGTATATTTAAAAGATTCTTGATTTTCAATAATAAACTCACCGAGAGTTTGATTGGTTTTTTTCATAGCGAAATCGTTGTAATTGCCCCAAAAATAGAAAAAAAAACATAATGTAATCATGAAAGTGAATCGTTTTAATTTTTACTTCATTATTTTTACTTCAAAATTATTGAAAAATGGATTTCAAAGTGCGGTTTGCTACTCAAGAGGATTTACCAGATATGCTAGAGCTTATTCAAGAACTTGCTGTCTATGAAAATGAACCCGATGCTGTTCAAGTTACCATAGAAGAACTTCGCAGGTTCGGTTTTGGAGGACATCCTCTATACAAATGTTTTGTCGCCGAAGTCAATTCTAAAGTGTTAGGTATGGCCTTGTTTTATTCAAGATTTTCTACTTGGAAGGGAGAAACGGTACACCTTGAGGATTTAATTGTTACCAAACCTGTGCGAGGAAAATCTATTGGAAAAGCTTTGTTTGAGTCTGTTATAATGTACGCACAAACTCAAAAAATTAAAAGGGTAGAGTGGGTGGTACTAGACTGGAACACAAATGCTATTGATTTCTATGAAAAATATGGAGCAAAAGTTTTTAAAGAATGGCGTACCGTCCAACTTAACGAAGAGCAAATCAACCATTTTAAATCTTAAGTAAATGCAAGTATTCAAATTTGGGGGAGCATCTGTAAAAGATGCCAAAGGGGTAAGAAATGTAGCTACAGTTTTAGAAACGACAGGTCCTAAACAGAAAGTCGTTATCATTTCTGCCATGGGTAAAACCACCAATAAGCTTGAAACTATTATCTCGCTTTATTTTAGTAAAAGCAAGGATTTTTCAGTAGCGATTTCTGAACTCAAAAACGATCATTATGAAATTTTAGATGAATTGTTTGAAGACAGATCTTATCCTGTTTATACCAGAACCAATTATTTCTTTGATGAAATGTCGATTTTCTTCGATAGAAATAAGTCCCCAAATTACGATTATGTTTACGATCAAGTGGTTGGTTTTGGGGAGCTTATTAGTACGAGTATTGTTAGCTACTACCTCAAGTCTGTTGGTTTAGACAACGTGTGGCATGATTGTAGGAATTTGATAGACACAGATGACACCTACAGAGATGCTGAGGTAAATTGGGGAAATACTCAGCAAAAAATCCTCAACTATATTAATAAGGAGGAATTAAGTATCACTCAAGGTTTTATTGGCTCCGATTCTAATAATTTTACAACCACTTTAGGACGAGAAGGGTCCGATTATACAGCGGGTATTTTTGCTTATTGTCTTAATGCAGAAAATGTCACGATCTGGAAAGACGTCCCTGGCGTGCTTAATGGTGATCCTAATGTCTTTGAAAATACTAAACTCTTGGAGCAGATTTCTTATGAAGAAGCCATTGAGCTTGCTTTTTTTGGGGCCTCTGTCATTCACCCTAAAACGCTACAACCTTTGCAACAAAAAGAAATCCCGCTTTTTGTAAAGTCGTTTTATAATCCCAAAAATACAGGTACAAAAGTTGGGAAAGGTAAATTGATCAACCCTTTGTTACCCTGCTTTATTGTTAAAAAAGATTTGGTTTTTCTTTCACTTTCCACCTTAGATTTTTCATTCTTTGTAGAAGAAAATATCAGTGAGGTTTTTGCTCTTTTTCACAAACATCAAGTCAAGGTAGATCTTATTCAGAATTCAGCGATTAGTTTTTCAGTTTGTGTAGATAATAAATTTAAAAACGTAGATAAATTGATTGATATATTTAGGGCGAAATTCAAAGTTGACCATCAGAAAGGCGTCTCTCTGTTTACCATACGTCATTATGACGATGCAGCAATAAAGCATATAGTAAAAGATAAAACTGTGCTTTTAAAGCAATCGTATAAAGAAACGATTCAATTTGTAACCGTTTAATGGATTCGCTAACACAAATTGTTTTAGGTGCCGCCGTAGGAGAACTGGTTCTAGGACGTAAAGTGGGCAACAAGGCAATGATATACGGAGCCGTCGCTGGTACTATTCCAGATTTGGACGTCTTTATAGGTAATTTCTACGATACCGTTACTGCTTTAGAGATTCACAGAGGGTTTTCACATTCTATCGTATTCTCAGTTCTTATGGCTCCTGTTTTGGGTTATTTGCTGTCCAGAATTCATAAACAGGCGAGCTGGAAAAACTGGTCTTCACTTGTATTTTTGGGTCTCTTTACCCACCCGTTACTAGATTGTTTTACAACCTGGGGAACTCAACTATTCTGGCCTTTAGACCTAAGAATAGCCTTCAAATCAATTTTTGTAATAGATCCTTTATATACCTTACCATTCTTAATTTGTTTAATTGCGGCTTCAAGGTGCCAAAGAACTTCTGTAAAGCGGCGTCGATTAAATCGATTGGGATTGATACTTAGTTCTAGCTATCTTATTCTGTCTCTTGTGTCGAAAGGATTTGCCTTCGATAAATTTGAAAATGCTTTAGCCGCTCAAAACATCACCTATTCTGAACTAGAGACCAGGCCATCACCACTTAATATTTTATTATGGTCTGCCAATATAAAAACGTCAACTGCATTTCTTATTGGTGAGTATTCTATTTTCGATTCGCAACCTATTCAATTTAGAGTCTACCCTAAACAGCATGAAAAAATAGAAGGCTTATTGAAATACGAAAATTTAGAGCGGTTAACCAACATAACCAAAGGTTGGTTTATAATTTCTGAACGAGAGAATGAATTGTATTTAAATGATTTGCGTTTTGGTTTGGTAAGTTTAGATCCAGCGTCGGAGAAATTTGTGTTTTCTTATAATTTATCTGAAGTTGATAACGAATTAATAATTACTGAAGAGCCAAAAAACAGAGAGGATGTAAAGGCCCTGTTTTCTGAATTGTGGACAAGAATTAAAGGCAACTAGTCTTTTAAAATATCTATAATAACCATGTCTTCCTCATCTATAATTCTGCGTTTTAAGCGATAAGAATTATTTTTAAATTCCTTAAAAGCAGTATCCTTATCCAAAGTATCCTTTTCTCGAACAAATATATAGGTTTTATTGGGAAGAGTCTCCAGCATAAATAGATCTGGAAATTTAGGTTCTGCTTTTACAAAAGGTAAATAACCGAGAAGTTTTTCATTTCTAATTCTTTGATCCATCGTCATATTAAGTGCTACCGATTCTACAAATTCTAGGTCTGATGCTCTGTAATATCTAGACTCTGCATCAAGACTACTCCAGTAGGAGATAAGCGCATTGTATTGATCTAATACATTCTGGGTCACTTCAATCCAATCATAAGTATTTATAGTAGTGCGTTGTAAATTGATAAATTGAACAGGAGTAGATCTAATCTGATATTTAATGTTTTCAATAGTATTTTCAGAAACGGTTTGATTCACGATAAGTGTTAAACTAGAAAAAGATTCAGCTTGCCTGGTCACCGAGCTAAATATTTCTATTACCTTTTTATGGATGTTATTTAAAGAAATAGTATCTCCTTCGATACTTACATTTTCATCATTGATAATTTCAATGGTAGCGATGTTTTCAATTTTATTACTACTTTGTGCCTTTGTGTTAAAATGCAATAGGAGTATTAGAATAAACGACAATAAGTGAACTTTCATAACGTATATTTAATTCAAAAATACTTAAATATACCTATACCTAGTTTTGTTTTATGTCGTTTATACCAAATTAAACCTATAATGTCACAATAAATCATTTTACCGAAATGAATTCGGCACAGGCTTTTTTCGCTTGTAAGGTTCTAGTATTTCTGTTGAGTTTTTAGTAATTTGAAAAAGTTTTTAAAATATTTAAATATTGAATTAAAATATTTTTTTCTATTTTTGTTCTATTAACAATTAATTAATAGTCATGAAAATTAAAAAAACACTTTTTATTCTCATCGTTTCATTTTTTTCAATAGGATCTCTTATAGCTCAAGGTGGTCCTCCTGGTGGTCCTGGTGGTCCTCCGGGTTTGCCTGGATCAGGGGGAGAAACAGAAGGAACCACTTTTAATGTAAGTGACAATGACAATGCAGCTCCAATTGATGGACAAATATGGGTAGGTCTTATTGGTGGTCTGGCAATTGGTGGTTATTTCTTCATGAAAAAACGCGCGATTAAGATCGATTAAAAGATTTTGGATAAAAAATTTCTAAACTTAAGCTTACAATCACTATTGCATATTGCAAAGTGATGAGTAAGCTTTTTTCGTTTACGACATCGGTTTGGTAAGCTGCGTAACTCAAAATCACTAAATAAGACCAAATCAGCATATATTTGTAAGTGGTGAAAACACTTAAAACCAATGGTAATAACAAATACCAAGGATGTACTGTTGTAGACAGTAAATAATAGCCTGTAATGGCCCAAAGCATATGTATAAAAAGTTTTTTTAAGTCAATTTTCTTTTTTCTAAAGCTTAACCACAAAATGATTAAAAAGGCTAAAAAAGCCAGAGTTTTCCCAAAAATAGCGATAAGATTGTAGCCTGCAAATTGAAAACCAATCCATCGCAATAGATAGTAAATACTTGCATTAAATTCAAAATTATTGAAATACAGCCCCAAACTGCTTTGGTAATTACCTATAAAAGCCTCGTCCCAAAATATAAAATAGGCTCCAGCAAAACACAAACCAACAATTATATAAAAGCTTAAAGCAGTTTGTATTGATTTTATAAAACTCGTTTTCTGTTTCCTAAAAAAGGCCCACAGAAGTGGTAAAAACATGAGCGTCATCAGTTTCGAAAGTGCTGAAAGAGACCAAAATACTGCCGCAGTTTTAAATTTATTTTGTGAGAGCTGATACAGCACAAGGATAAAAAAAGCAATCATCATAACTTCAAAATGAAGATTTCCAGTAGATTCTATAATGACAAGCGGATTTAGAATAAAAATTAATATCTGTCTTTTTGGTAAATTTATTTTTTTTAAAACTTTCAAACCATAAATCAATATTCCAAGTTCTGCAATCAGATTGAAACATCTTAATAAAACAATATTTAGCAGTAGATTCTCACCAGCAATTTGCCAAGAAAACGCATAAACAAATTGCGCTACGGGTGGATAGTTTGAATAATTATTGGCACTCAGTTCGCCCATCTTATCATAAAGTAGCACATTGAAACTTTCAGAATTAAATTCTGTAGTAGTCATCAGTTCAACAGGGAGATGTGAATAAGGGTTATAGCCTTTCACTGTTAGCATGCCGTCCCAAATAAATCTATAAAAATCTTGAGATAATTCAGGAATAGCAAAAAGGAAAATGAACTTTAAACTAAAGCTTAGACCGATTAAATATTTTAATTTGACACCGCTTTGCATTAAGTAATAGGAGGTCGCAAAAGCTGTTGTGTAAAGAGAAAATAGTAACCAAAAGCTGCTTTTATCCAATCTATAGCCTATCCAATAGTAGAGAATACAAAGTAATGTCACGCAAATAAACCTCAGGAAAATATGTAAAGCTTTTGAGTTCATCAGTGATTGGAAAATAAGGTTTTAAAAGAAATATAACCAAAACCAAAGGTGAGCATCAAATGGAAAATGACCAAACCAAAATCTTGAGTTAAATAAGCACTATATAAACCATATATGAAATAACAAAAGAGCAAAAACTCTATGCCGTTAAGAATAGAAAGTTTTTTGTTGATGTATGTTTTATCTTTCCAAGTATCTGTATCAGACGAAATATTGAATTTCGGTGTGCGAATAAAAGCTGATTTTTTATTAAAATGACCTTCTAAAATCGCTAGACTATTATGAACGGAAAGCCCCATAGCAATAGAGAAAAAAGTGATAAACAAGCCTACAAACTTTAAAAAAGAAACCAATCCACCTTTATGTATTTCTTTGTAACTGGTCCAATATCCATATATAAAAATGAAGGTGCTAGATCCCATAGCTGCCAAAATATAAAATATAATATCCCAAGACTCCTGTTGAAATTTAATATAAAGGATAGGGATGCTCAAAATAGCTACGATTAGAATCAATAAGAACATACTGGAATTAAGTAAATGAAAAAAGCTGTGTAATTTAGAAAGTGGTTTTAGATCATCGCTTTTCCAAATTTTACAAAAATTCTTCTTGAAGTTTTCTGCAGCCCCTTTATTCCATCGAAATTGTTGAGACCTTGCGGCACTTAGAACGACTGGGAGTTCTGCTGGAGTCACAACATCTTTAAGATAGATAAAGGTCCAACCCTTGAGCTGGGCTCTGTAGCTTAAATCTAAATCTTCTGTAAGCGTATCTCCCTGCCAATTCCCTGCATCCAAAATGCAAGATTTTCTCCATATTCCTGCAGTTCCATTAAAGTTGATGAAATGGTCCCCATATTTTCTTCCTACTTGTTCAACGAGAAAATGAAAATCTAAAGCAAAGGCTTGTATTTTGGTCAATAGGCTGTAATTTCTGTTCACATGTCCCCAACGGGTTTGCACTACACCAATATGAGGTGCGTTAAAATGAGGAATAGTTCGCTTTAGCCAGTTAGGCTGAGGTAAAAAGTCCGCATCAAAAATCGCTATAAATTCTCCTTCAGCGACATCCAGACCCTCGCGTAGAGCTCCGGCCTTAAAATCTTTTCTATTGGTTCTATGGATGTATTTAGCATTTATACCCCCTTGAATTAAGTCTTCAGTTAGCTCTTCTGTACAATCTTTTGATTCGTCTGTAGAGTCATCGAGAACCTGAATTTCGAGTTGGGAGGAAGGATACTCTAGTTTAGAAATATTATCCAATAAGCGCTTAACTACATATTTTTCATTGTAAAGGGGAAGTTGGATAGTCACTTTTGGCCACTCTTGGGGTTCAATAGGGTTTTTTGAAACTTGCTGTTTAGCCTTTTTATAATTTAGAACAAGTTGAAGTTGTGCTAAACTGTACAGTAAAATAATCAATAAAGCAATGCTGTAAATACCAATTATAATATAGTCAAGTATCATTTAAATGTATATTTAAAAATCCAACCTAGTATCTTTATGCCAGCCATGACTGCCCCTTTCACAGTTCCAGAGACTTTAGATTGTCCTATTCGATTTCTATAACGAACTTCAACTTCAGTGTAAGACAAAGAGTGTCTTAGAGCTTTCAGTTGCATTTCTACAGTCCACCCGTAGGTTTTATCTTCCATCTTTAAATTTAACAGTTTCTCATACTTTATAGCCCGGAAAGGGCCTAGATCTGTAAATTTTGATTTAAAGAAAACTCGCATCAGTGATGTCGCTAGCCAATTACCAAATACTTGCGGAAAAGTCATTGAGCCAGACTCTCGTTTTGATTTGACTCTAGCTCCTATTACAAAATCAATATGATCATTGATAATTGGTGCGAGAATTTTATCTATTTCTTCGGAGTAGTCACTATAATCGCCATCTAAAAAGACAACTATATCGGTTTGCTGATCCAGAGTTTTTAAATAAGACAAGCCCTTCAAGCAAGCATTCCCATAGCCAGATTCGGGTTCTGAAAGAACGGTTGCACCAGCATCTGCAGCAACTTTGTTGGTGTGATCTGTAGAATTATTGTCCACGACAATAATCTCTGTCACGTGAGGAGGGATATCACCAATAACCTTAGAAATGGACTTCTCCTCGTTAAACGCTGGTATAATAACTCTTATCATCTTCATAAGCCGCGAAAATACGATTTTAGAGATATAGTCGTGTGAAACTGCAATTGATTTCAAATAATAAAGTAAACCTTAAGAGGTCTATTTTCGTAGATACATGCAGTCAAGATTAAAGTTTTTGTCATGGTTGTTTTTTTGTTGATAGATCGGAAATTGTGGTTAGCATTCCACAATTTCCTTTTTTTAAAGAAGAATTGCCAAATGATTTTAATTAAGTAGTTTTAGAAAAATTATAAATGCAACCAGACGAGCTCATTTTACAGTTGAAAAAACAGAATGAAGTTGCTTTTTTCCAAATCTACGATACGTACTCTGAACATATTTTTGGAATCATAACTAATATAGTTAAACATGTAGAAATTGCTGAAGAAGTTCTTCAAGATGTCTTCATTAAAGTGTGGAATAAATCTGACTCCTATTCCTCTGATAAAGGACTTTTTTTTACTTGGCTATTGAATATATCTAGAAATGCAGCGATAGATAAAGTCAGGTCAAAGGCTTATAAAAACAAACGTAAAAACTTTAATTTTGATGACTTCTTCTTGTTCATAAAAGAGGATATGGATTTAGATAGTCAGAGTGATGCGTATGGCCTGAGACAATTTGTAGACAGACTTAAGCCAATGTGTGTAAAATTAATCGATTTACTATTTTTTAAAGGGTATACGCAAAAAGAAGTTTCAGAGACATTAGACATCTCTATAGGAATAGTATAGTCGAGAAATAGAAGCTGCTTAAACTCACTAAGAGAAACATTAGGATAATATGAATACCAAAGACTATATAGAATCTGGATTGCTTGAGCTTTATGTTTATGGAGTACTTTCAACCAAAGAACAAGCTGAAATTGCTCATGATATAGCTAAAGATCCTGAACTTCAAGCGGAAGTAGAATCAATAGAAGCCATTTTGTTGAAGCTTTCAAAAGCAACATCTCCAGGTGTAAAACCCTCCATTAAAGAACTAGTAGTAACAAAATTAAGATCAAAATCTTTTCAACACAGACCCAAGGTAAAAATTATCACTTCTAATTACTCCTACTTTGGATGGGCTGCAGCAATTCTTTTTTTAGGGGGTATCCTTTGGTTATTGAAATTGAACCAAGATCTACAAAATGACATAGAAGTGGTGAATTCTCAATTAGAAACGAAAGAGATTCAGGTTACTGAAGTTTCACAGAAAGTTGAGACTTTGGAAGAACTGTTTTTACAAATGGGAGATCCAAGTACTCGTAAACTGACGTTGCCAGGAAATAAATTAAATGCTCCAAATAGTTCTGTAGTAGCCTTTTATACAGATGAAAAAGAAGAGCTGATTTTGGACATCAGCAGGTTGCCAGAGGCCTCAGATGGTATGGTTTATCAAGTATGGTCGTTTAAATTTGATCCTCTCACACCAAAAAGCATAGGGCTTTTAGCTGAGGCAAATTCTTCAGAAAATAAAGTGTTTAGGTTTCAGAATGTTCCAGAACCTGAAGGTTTTGGTATTACTTTAGAACCTGCTGGAGGAAGTGAGCAGCCTAATTTAAAACAACTTTACGCTTTAGGAACTATCTAAAGGAATTTAATTTAGTCTCCAGATTTCAAAATTAAGCGCAGTAGCATAAGCGATCCAAAGTATGTAAGGAATAAGAAGATATGCCGCTGTTTTATTGATAATCTTAAACCATTTGAAAGTGAGTAAGACGAGTATATTAAGAGCTATAATGGTAATTAAGCCTATAAGAGGTGACTGGTAACCAAAGAAAACAATAGACCAAGAGGCATTTAAAATCAATTGAATACCGAAGTGATAAAGTGCAGTTTTTACCCACACATGATAAAAACCTTTGCTCCAAACAATACCAGCAGAAATTCCCATTAAAATAAACAGAGCTGTCCATACAGGAGCAAACAGCCAGTTGGGAGGATTAAAGCTAGGTTTATTTAAAGTGGCGTACCAAGTATTTACACTAGTTTGAGTAGCGATGGATCCTAAAAATCCTATCCCTAAGCATATGAGTATTGCAATAAAGATTCTAACCAATGTAGAGGCTTTCATAAGTTTAGTTCTCTAAGCAAAGTATTACTATTTTTCCAGATGTGCAACGCTTAGCTTTACTAGAGTCTTTGTTTATATTTGTGTGAAATTTCAAGAATGCAAAATCAAGATTTTATATATAAGGTCACTCCTGTTTTACCAGAACTAGGAAAGTACTCTTCTGAAGCCCCTAGCAACATCGCTTTGGTAAAATACTGGGGAAAGTATGGAGAACAATTACCTAAAAATACGTCTATAAGCTACACCCTAGAAGACTGTAAGACCAAAACTGAGGTTGTGCTTAAAAAGAAGATAAAAGCTGATGATCAATTTCATTTTGAAGTGTTTTTTGAAGGAAAACGAAAAGCATCTTTTGAGCCTAAAATTGAAACGTTTCTAAAGAGAATTGAAACTTATGTTCCTTTCTTAAAATCTTTTGAATTTGAAATTCACACAGAAAACACCTTTCCACACAGTAGTGGAATAGCTTCTTCAGCTAGTGGAATGGCAGCCCTTGCTAAATGTTTTATGAAAATAGAGGTATCTGTATCTCCTGAAATTTCGAACCTATACTTAGAGCATAAAACGTCTTTTTTGGCAAGATTAGGTTCGGGAAGTGCCTGTAGAAGTACGGGGGGAAAGCTTGTAGTTTGGGGAGAACATAAGGAGATCGAAGGCAGTTCCAGCTTTTATGGTATAGATTACCCTTACGATGTCCATCCGAATTTTAGGTCATTTAGGGATTCCATTTTACTTATTGATGAAGGACAGAAGCAGGTAAGTAGTAGTCTTGGCCATAACCTTATGCATAACCATCCCTTTGCAGAGCAGCGCTTTCAACAAGCTGATGAAAATATTTTAAAGCTTAAGTCTATCTTAATTTCAGGAGATTATGAAGCATTCTTTGCTTTGGTAGAGTCAGAAGCTTTGTCTCTTCATGCCATGATGATGACAAGCTCACCCTATTTTATTCTTATGCAGCCCAACACGTTGCAGGTGATTGAGAAGATTTGTAAATTCAGAAAAGAGGAAAACGTTTATTTGGGTTTTACTTTAGATGCAGGCGCCAACGTCCATTTGTTATATCCAGAATCTTCAGAAACTATGGTGAGGCCTTTTATCGATTCTCAATTGCTACCGTTTTGCTCTAATAACAAGGTGATTCATGACCGAATTCAATTTTAACCCCACTTAAAGATTTTAGACTCAAATTGAATTAAAAGCATTAATTTTGCAGCGCAAGTAGTTTAAAGCGAGACGATATTTTTTTAATAAAAGGAGGTATTATCTCTTAATTTTCATTAATATTTGCACTATAGAATAGACGTATTCTAAAATTAACTACTATGAAAGGACCTTTATTTTATTCTAAGATATTGTTATTCGGTGAATATGGTATCATCAAAGATTCCAAAGGCTTATCCATCCCTTACAATTTTTATAACGGTGCCTTAAAAGTGGATGAACAACCGGATGCAAAGGCTGTGAAATCCAATACCGATTTAAAACGATTTTCTTTCTATTTGGAAGAATTTCAAAGTGAAGTTGATACTCCTGTTCGTTTTGATATTACAGCGCTTAATGCAGATCTTGAAAAAGGAATGTATTTCGACAGTAGCATTCCACAAGGATATGGTGTGGGGAGTAGCGGTGCACTTGTAGCTGCTATTTACGATAAGTACGCTTTCGACAAGATTACTGTTTTAGAAAATCTGACTAAAGACAAATTGCTAAAACTGAAAACCATTTTTTCCAAAATGGAATCTTTTTTCCATGGAAAATCTTCAGGCCTTGATCCCCTTAATAGTTATTTAAGCTTACCAATTTTAATTAATTCTAAAGATAATATAGAACCTGCAGGTCTTCCATCACAATCTCAAAATGGTAATGGTGCTGTATTTTTATTAGATAGCGGAATTGCTAGTGAAACCGCTCCAATGGTTCAGATCTTTATGGAAAACATGAAGCAGGAAGGCTTTAGAAATATCATTAAAGATAAGTTTGTAAAGCATACGGATGCTTGTGTAGATAACTTTTTAGAAGGCGATTTTAAAACTCTTTTTGGAAACATCAAGCATTTGTCGAACGTCGTTTTAGAAAATTTCAAACCTATGATTCCAAAACAGTTCCACGAACTTTGGAAAAATGGTATAGAAACCAACGATTACTACCTAAAACTTTGTGGTTCTGGAGGAGGTGGTTATATTTTAGGCTTTACTGAAGATTTCGAAAAAGCTAAAAAAGCTTTAGAAGGTCACAAGTTAGAAGTTGTTTACACTTTTTAAAACCGTTTAGATGTCTTGGGAGAACAAACGTATTTGGCTCAAATTCTTGAGCTTGTTCTCGGTAATTCGTGGATACAATATTCTCATTATTATTATTGCCCAATATTTGGCGTCCATTTTTATAATGGCTTACCATTTACCGTTAAGCCAAGTGGTATTCGACATTAATTTATTTCTTATTGTAGTGTCTACCGCCCTCGCAATTGCTTCCGGCTACCTTATCAATAATTTCTACGATTCCGAAAAAGACCTCATTAATCGGCCTAGTAAAACGTTGCTGGATAATTTCGTCAGCCAAAAAACCAAACTCAGCGTCTATTTTATTCTCAACTTTTTGAGTGTTATCATTGCGAGTTACATCAGTTTTAAAGCGGTTCTTTTCTTCTCCTCTTACATTTTTCTACTTTGGTTGTATTCTCATAAAATTAAACGTTATCCTTTCTTAGGAACACTCACGGCAGGCCTTGTGGCAATACTTCCATTTTTCATCATTTTCGTGTACTATAGAAATTTTGAAGAGGTGATTATAGTTCACGCTGTCTTTTTGTTTTTTATTATTCTTATTCGAGAATTAGTTAAAGATTTGGAAAACCTAAAGGGAGACTTTACATTGGACTATTCTACTATCCCTGTAAAATATAGCGTGGAATTTACCAAAAAATTGATTTCTGTTTTGGTGATTTCAACTATTGTCCCAGCCCTTATTCTTATTTTATTTTTCGACTCGGGATATATGGATTATTACTTCTTGCTCTGTGTTGTTTTACTTATTATTTTCTTGTGGCAACTTTGGAGGTCAGAACAAAGGCCACATTACTTAATCTTGCACAACCTTTTAAAATTTGTAATTGTCCTCGGTGTTTTTAGCATTATGCTAATCGATATCGAAACCCTGATAAAACGCTTCTTTTAAACTGTTTCTTCTGAATTTGCTCTGTGTTGTTTTATCCATTTCGACATCGAGCTTTAAGAATTGAGATAAGATCTATACAATCGTCTTGGACTTATACCAAATTATATTTATAATGCCGTATGAATAAATTGAATTATTTTTTGATTGATTGAAATCAAAAATAACTAGCATAGCCTTAGCTACGGTAATTATTTTTGATGAAAAGCAGGCGAAAAAGAAACGATTTATTGCGTCATTATAGGTCTAATTTGGTATTATAAATGCTTCAAGTTAGCTTTGTAATTATTGCTGCCGTGAGGCCTGAAGCTTTATCGACAACAGACGTAAAACTAAGTTTGTAGAAAGCGGCAAACTAGATATCGCAAATGAAAGAGGTGAGCAGAGGCAAATTCAGTATAAAAATTTGTCCCAATTTAAATTTACAAAGTCGTACACATAAACTGAATTATAAGACGTAGCTCAGCACAGGTTTTTTGATTGATTGAAATTAAAAATAACCAGATTAACTTTAATTACGGTAATTATTTTTGATAAAAAGCCTGTGAAAAAAGCCTGTGCCGAATTCGTTTCGGTAAAACGATTTATTGCGACATTATAGGTTTAATCCAGTATTAGTCTTCTGGGAGATATTCTAGTCTAAGGATATCGATATCCTCGATGAGTTGTTCTATTTCTTCAAGATTGGTGCCGTCATAAAAGCCTCGGATGCGTTTTTCTTTATCTACTAGCACAAAATTTTCGGTATGGACAAGGTCATATTTACCACCGTTACCTTCAGTTTTTGAAGCTAGATATTCTTTCCTAGCTAAGTTGTAAATTTGTTTTTTATCGCCAGTCACCAGATTCCATTTGCTGTCGATAACTCCTTTTTCCAGAGCATATTTTTTGAGCTGCGCAACATCATCAATTTCTGGTGTAACGGAGTGGGAAAGCAATAAAATATCTTTGTCATCTTCAAATTCATTTTGCAAAGTTTGCATGCTTTTGGCCATGTCTATGCAGATGCTCTGGCAGGTGGTGAAAAAGAAATCGGCCACATAAATTTTATCTTTATAGTCCTTTTGGGTAATGGTATCTCCATTTTGGTTCACCAGCTTAAAGTCTTTTACTTTGTGGTATTTACGAATGTACTGGACCGTCGTGTCCACAAGATCTGCAGTGACCATGCTAGGTTGGTATACTGGAAGTTTTGGAATAGGATCAAGTTGATTATAAATTAAGGTGATGATTATTCCGGAGAGAATGAACATCACTATAGCGAAAAACTTGTATTTGGCGAAAAACTTTAGCATGGCGATATAATTGCCACAAAATTACGCGTAAATACACGACTACAAAGTGTTAGAGTTACAATTAAATGTTAACTATACAGGGAAGCGATTCAAAAATTTTTTATGCCCCAATAAAAGATTACTTTTGCGACTGAAAAATTACAAATTAATGGATACATTTTTTATAAAAGCAATACAACTCTTATTGAGTTTATCTATACTTATAGTACTTCACGAACTTGGTCATTTTATACCCGCCAAGTTGTTTAAAACTCGAGTAGAGAAATTCTATCTCTTTTTTGATGTTAAATTTTCGCTCTTCAAAAAGAAAATAGGGGATACGGTGTATGGAATCGGTTGGTTGCCACTAGGAGGATATGTCAAGATTTCTGGGATGATCGACGAAAGCATGGATAAAGAACAAATGTCCAAACCGCCAGAGCCGTGGGAGTTTAGAAGTAAGCCTACATGGCAACGTCTTATTATTATGCTAGGTGGTGTAACGGTGAATATTGTCCTTGGCTTTCTTATTTATATGATGGTCTTATTCGTTTGGGGCGAAGATTACCTAGACCCAAAAGTATTTGATGATGGTCTGGAAAGTGCCGAGTTGATGAAAGACTATGGTTTTTTGGATGGCGATAAAATCTTGAATGTTGACGGGAAACCTCTGCAAAGTCAAATAGATATTAATAGACACCTTTTGTTGCGGGATGTGAATGATATTGAGGTGCAACATGCCAATGGAGCAATAGAGAGCCTCTCTATGCCAGAAGACATAGGGCAGCAGTTATTTCAATCTGGAAATTTTCAGCCTTTTTCTCCTGTTAGGAAACCCGTTATAGATAGTGTAATTCCCGATTCCCCAGCGGAAAGAGCAGGGTTGACCCAAGGGATATTGATAACAGCTGTAAATGGTGAAAAGGTAACTTACTGGCATGAGTTTAGAAAAAAAGTGAAAGCTACCGATGGCCAAGCCTTCGATCTTAGTTTCATTTCTGCCACTGGTGAAAACCAAGCTCTTAATAAAGAACTCAATGCAGAGGGTATAGGAACCGTAAATATTACCACTAACGAAGAAGGCGATATTGGTGTTTATACTTCTGCTTTTAGCCAAGAAAATATTCTGACTAAGACTTATAGTTTTGGTGAAAGTATACCCGCAGGATTCGACTTTGCCTACTGGACGCTCAACGATTATGTATCGCAATTTAAATATGTATTTACCAAAAAAGGCGCTACACAAGTTGGTGGTTTTGGAGCTATAGGAAGTCTGTTTCCAGACACATGGGATTGGCAGTCTTTTTGGACCACAACTGCTTTTATTTCCATTATTTTAGCCTTTATGAATATCCTGCCTATTCCAGCATTAGACGGAGGACATGTGGTTTTCTTACTTTATGAAATGGTCTCTGGGCGTAAGCCCAACGAAAAAGTGATGGAATATGCGCAGATAGCCGGTTTTTTCATCCTGATTGCCTTAGTTCTTTTTGCAAATGGAAATGATGTTTACCGCTGGATTACGGGAGACTAAAAAACTAATTCTTTTCCAGAAAAATATTTTGCAAGACTAAATATTGGTTTATATTTGCAATCGCAAAAGATGACAGTTCATTACATACGATAAATTCCTCCTTAGCTCAGTTGGTTAGAGCATCTGACTGTTAATCAGAGGGTCCAAAGTTCGAGTCTTTGAGGAGGAGCAAGTAAGCCTGATATGAAAATATCGGGTTTTTTTGTTTTTAAAGAATAGTGTTTCGATGATTTATAGTGTCTACATCCTGCATTCTCAAAAGCTTAATAGGTTTTATACTGGATTTACTTCAAACTTGGAAAAACGACTGGAGTTCCATCATAATGCTGAATCTCACAAGTTCACATTTAATACCAAATTAAACCGATAATGTAGCAATAAATCGTTTCTTTTTCGACTGCCTTTTATTAAAAATAATTACCATAACTAAGGCTATGCTAATTATTTTTAACTTCAATCAATCAAAAAACCTGTGCTGAGCTATGTCGTAGTATAATTCAATTTATTTATACGACATTATTAATTTAATTTGGTACGAGGCGAAGGATTGGGAAGTGTATTTAAAAATTGAATGCAAATCTAAGGGACAAGCCTTAGCTATTGAGAAACCCATCAAAAAGATGAAAAGTAAAGTATATATCCAGAATTTGAAAAAATATCCTGAGATGAAAATTCAATTGCTAGATAGATACAGTGAAAGTTCGCCCCGATAGGTATCGGGGTTGAGGAGGAGCAAGTAAGCCTGATATGAAAATATCGGGTTTTTTTGTTTTAAATTTTTTCCTTCCTTAAGTACTGGATTTACTGCTGTTCCACGAGATTTTAGCCAAAGTCAACTTTTTCCTTATAAAAATCAGGGTACCTATTTTAGATCTAAAAAGGTCGAGAAAAAGGTAACAAGGTTTTTAAAAAAGGTAACACATACTGAACTGTATATCAATTAATTAAAATTGATATGAAAACATTAATTCTATCTAAATCCTAAGTAAAATATCACATTTTCAAACTCAGAACATCACTTAAACAGATTCCGCATCGCGGCTATTGCCTTGCACGGAATGACAGTTATGAATTGGTGGCTGAGTGACCCGTTTTTTTTGTAGCGGGGTGTATTGAAGCCACGTTGAGGTAGATCTTTCGTCACTGCATTTCCCTCAAGATGACAAAGCCAGGTTGATTCTCCCGACACCTCGGGATTGGGCAATGCAAAAAAGTAATGAAAGCATTAATTCTTTCTGTAGCTTAAATAAAGAGTGAAACGTTAAGCTTAAATACACCACTTACACAGATTCCTCGTCGAAGCAAAACGGCTTCTCTGTCGGAATGACACTTATGAATTAGTGGCTGAGTGACCCGCTTTTTTTGTAGCGGGGTGTATCGAAGCCACGTTGAGGTAGATCTTTCGTCACTGCATTTCCCTCAAGATGACAAAGGCAGGTTGAATGTGATACCTCATAAAGCTTTCTTATGATCTCTAAGTGGTTTTGGGATCACTTCAGCATCTTCATTAACTTATAACTACTTCTCGATACGATTTTCTATCGAAAATCACTCGAAGTGACAGTCTTGAGGTAACAAGTTTCTCGATGTTTAGAAAACGGCCTACGAAAAGAGGTCGTAAAAATTAAAGTGAAGGTGTTGTAAAATTTTAGACTGTTTGAGACCGACTTTAGGAGGTTGAGTTTCTAAAATTTAGACATCAAGCGTAAATTTTAGACTGAAGTTCGTAAGCCTAGTCTTTTTTGTTTCTTTTTTGGGCGATGCAAAAAAGAAAGAGCAATTAAAATAGTAAAACTCAGAACATAACTTAAACAGATTCCGCATCGCGGCTATCGCCTTGCACGGAATTTGAAGCTTCTCGATGTTTAGAAAACGGCCTACGAAAAGAGGTCGTGAAAATTAAAGTGAAGGTGTCGTAAAATTTTAGACTATTTGAGGCTACCTGAAGGAGTCACTAGTCGTGAGAGGTGAGTCATGAGCTTTGTCATGCTGAATTGATTTCAGCATCTTTATTAATTAAGCTTAGACCCTGTAACAAGTTTAGGGTGACAAATATCTAGACTCTGTCAGTTTGAGTGAATTTTACTTTTGGAAAAGGTGAAATTTGTATAGAGAACTTTTTAGCTCATAACTTAAAACTACTTCTCGATGCGATTTTCTATCGAAAATCACTCGAAGTGACAGTCTCAAAGTGGCAAGCTTCTCGATGTTTAGAAAATGGCCTACTTTTTATGGAGATTAGAAAACAAAAAAGTGATGAAGAAAGGACAAAGGAGCAAAGCGCTAGTGAAACGGTTTGCTTTGCCTGAAGGAGTCACTAGTCGTGAGAGGTGAGTCATGAGCTTTGTCATGCTGAATTCATTTCAGCATCTTTATTAATTAAGCTTAGACCCTGAAACAAGTTCAGGGTGACAAATATCTAGACTCCTTAATTTGGCTGTTTTGGTTTTGTAAGGATTTCGATAATTAAACGACTAACTTTTGAAAACAATTCAATGAATAAAGGAGCAAGTAAACCTCAAGAAGATCCAAATATTATTAAATGGGCACTTAAATTTGCAGGTTCTGCAGGAATAGCCGGAATACTTTGTTGTGTTGCCCCGGCTGTTTTATTTATGTTTGGTTTAATGGGTGGCATTTACGCCATTTCCTTTGCTGATTTTTTTTATGCTGATGATGGTTCAATTGGTCTTGGTTCGTTGATATTAAGGGGCTTAGCTCTTGCTATTGGTTTATTTGGTGTTTATATGTTTAGAAAGAAACAAAACCAATGTTCAATCAATCCAAAACGTAAAAAGAAGAACCTGATTTTAATGACTACCATAACCCTTGTTCTTGGTGTTGGTATATTTCTATCCTTAGAAAAATTGTCATCTTGGTATTTTAACGAATATGTTGTCCCTGCGCAACAAGAAGAATTTAGAATGATGGATCAAAACAAAAAGTAAGCTCTAATTTATCTCGTTTTTTATGCTCTTTTAGATATAACTTTAGTATTATTTATTTCATAAGATGGGATTGGAATAGATAGTCTGTTTGTGAAAACAGAATTTAAAAAAATTCTTCGTATATAAATCACTGTATGTGCTAAGAAATAATAGTTCGTTAAGGTTTTTTAGAAGAGTATGATGAGAAAGATGAAGACACCTTTTATTATGATAAAACACCTAAAATGCAACAATAGATGAGTATGAATTATCTTATAAATTCGTAACGAATCAGTTTGGTTAAATCGATAGCTATTAGCGCTATATTTCACGCAAAGCACACAAAGAAAAAAATAAGTATTCAAATATATTTTGCGGTCTTTGCGAAAGCTTTGCGGACTTAGCGTGAAAACTTTTTATCTTGTTTAGTCCGCAAGGAGTCATAATATAATGGAGTTATAGTATAATTGACGCTTTACAATATCTGACTAGTCACAAAAAAGGAGATACCTTTCGATAACCCCTTTTTTTAATTTTTTACTGAATTAATTAAAATCTCATACCAATACCTACTCCAATAATTAGCGGATTGATATCTACATCTGCACCAACAGTCGCTCCTAAAGCAGTAGTTGCATCTACAGTTGCATCAGTTGATAATGTTAAATATTTAGCATCTACGTTTAAAAACCATTTTTCATTTAGGTCATAATCTAATCCTGCTTGAAAAGCAAATGCTACAGAATTATCATAACTTACATCATCTGCTGTAGGTCCCTCATCTGCACTATAAAATAGGGTATAGTTTAAACCAGCTCCTAAATAAGGTCTAAATCCATCTTCAGTTAAAAAATGATATTGTAATGTTAATGTTGGAGGTAATATCCAAACATCACCTAATTCAATATCTCCTGCTGCTGTAGATACTGCTTTTACATCGTGTTTAGCAGTTCCTAAAATTAATTCTGCAGACCAATTTTTGGTAAAGAAATACGTAAAATCTAATTCAGGAACAACAGCTGTAGAAATATCAATATCTCCACCAATAGTTTCAATTGTTGCACTTTCATTAGGTGCAATCGTTATTAGTCTAAGACGTACTTGCCATTTATTAAAATCATCCTTTTTTGTGTCTTCTTGTGCATTCACATTAAAAGCAAACGCTATTAAAAACAATCCTATTACTACTTTTTTCATTTGTATATAATTTAATATTTGTTGAACAAAAATACTTACGAATTAAAAAGTAAAACATGACTAAAGTCACTGATTCTAAAAAAAGTGAAATGTCTTTTTTAAATATTATTATCGTTACAAAAGAATAAATAAGAGTATACACAAGAGGACATCAAACCAATTTATGATTCCTTACCATTGACTGATTTTAACATTAAGTCGATAAATATCCAGTAGAATTAAAATAATAGGAATATGCTGAAAGTAAATCACATTAAAAAAACATCAATGACAGTGGTTTCAGCATCTTTTATTGATTAAGTAAAATGACTTCCAAATGAAACCTAAATAATTAGGGAACTTTTAGTATCTACAAGCTATCTAATTGCATTGTTTCGCCCTGTGGGTTGTATTGCTTCAACTTTTTGGAATATAAACGGCATCGATTTACAAAGTATGTTTATCTGTTCTTTCTGCCCTAATGCTTTAAGTGAAATTAGTGAAAAAAGTGAAGGCTTAAACAAACCCTTTTTTTTGATTGGCTTTCTTAAATCCAGTTGTGAGTACATCAGTTTCTTTTTGGATATGTTCCTTTTCAAAACTATCCAAATGGCTTTCAGTAACATGAACTGAACTATGTCCAAGTAATTCGCTAATCATTTCAATTTTAGCCCTTGACTGCTTTAAAACTGTTGCGAAACTGTGGCGTGCATAGTAGATTGTAACCCCCTTATTTATTTCTACTTCTTTAGCTATTTGCTTAGCGTATTTATTTATATTTTTAGTTAAGCCTTGGTAGGAAATTCTCATCTGAATTGCATTCATATTTTTGTTAATGTGTGGAAATATATAAGCATTATTATCCAAATTTGACTGCCCACATCGCTTTTCGGATTTTATGTACCGTTGCCTATATAGGTTCGTGAGGTTTTGGTACCAACCGTCGTTGAATCTCTTTGCTTAAAAAACCCTTTTTTGTTACAGTTATAAGGCAAATGGTCTAATACCAAATCATAAAATAAAGATTCGAACTTTCCAGTAGTGTTCGACTTTTCAATGTCTGTATAGCTCCACACGCTTTGCGCTGATAAGCCCATTTATTTCTTAGTCCCTAGTGCTGGGAATACCAGCATCTATAAAAAATAACTCCCTCTTTGTCGCTTTGTTCTTTATGTTATAATTTACATCTTTACTTGTCTGTAAAATATACTGCAAATGAAAAAATATTCACATATTAAACTCTAACACATATCAGGAATTAGTCCGTAACATTGGAGTGTTTACAGATATGCAATAATCTTTCTTATTTTTAAAAAAGTATGTAGTCTTTACTTTTAATTTGGCTGTTTTGGTTTTGTAAGGATTTCGATAATTAAACGACTAACTTTTGAAAACAATTCAATGAATAAAGGAGTAAGTAAACCTCAAGAAGATCCAAATATTATTAAATGGGCACTTAAATTTGCAGGTTCTGCAGGAATAGCCGGAATACTTTGTTGCGTTGCCCCGGCGGTTTTATTTATGTTTGGTTTAATGGGTGGCATTTACGCCATTTCCTTTGCTGATTTTTTTTATGCTGATGATGGTTCAATTGGTCTTGGTTCGTGGATATTAAGAGGCTTAGCTCTTGCTATTGGTTTATTTGGTGTTTATATGTTTAGAAAGAAACAAAACCAATGTTCAATCAATCCGAAACGTAAAAAGAAGAACCTGATCTTAATGACTATTATAACCCTTGTTCTCGGTGTTGGTATATTTCTATCCTTAGAAAAATTGTCGTCTTGGTATTTTAACGAATATGTTGTTCCTGCGCAACAAGAAGAATTTAGAATAATGGATCAAAATAAAAAGTAAGCTTCAATTTATCTCGTTTTTTATGCTCCTTGAATTCAACTCATAAATGTGTTCGTATGCTTTTCATTTATTATTAATTACTTCTGTTGCAGAATATTAAAAAATGCTAAAAGATAGTATTCATCATATATTTTAGTAAAATCCAGTTTAAGTTCATGAATTCTTAATTATTTTTTCTGTTTTTTTTAATTTCAGGTTTAGTGAAATTAAAAATGTATCCTCAGTGTTTTCTGTTTAATTACACTAAAAGTTTTGCGGATTTAAAGTTTACGATGTAGTTAAAAAACTACGGTGTGTTTCTACCTTTATATACTACCTATGTTGATTCTAAAAGGTTATGTAGGGTATGTCTTTTGAGACCATAAGTTTTTTGTATGTTTACTCAATAATGTAAATCGGTTTTTCAAAATTTAACTATTTTAATGAACTATTATTTTCAAATATATAAAAAATCATGCATCACGCTTCTAGCAGTGTTGGCAACTTTATGTATGTTTTCAAAAGATCATGAGTCCTTATTTATTCAAGAAGATTCTCAAATAACAGGATTAGATCGCATACATAGTTCGCCTTATTTAGCGTTTTCTCAAGGAATTATTTACGTAAAAGATAATGCTGTTTTTTATAGCAGTGAAAAAACAACTACTGCAAAAGTGGTTTATTTTTCAGGTATCAAAACACCCCCAAAAAAGAAAAAGCAACCAAATACAAGTAATCATTCTGAATTAAGTGCTAAAAAGCAATCCACTCAATTTATCTACACAATAGCTCCACAGGGCAAATTTCCTCTTCAAGGCGGAGTTTTTTCCAATTATAACTATTGCATAGCCACCGCAACAACAAATATTTTTAAAAAAAACAAACCAAGTTCTTTTACTACAAAGTACACTTATCCTACTAAAGGAGACTTGGTATATGCCGTTATTTGCAGTAAAGGGATATCACATACCTATCCATATGGTACTCCACACCATAAAATAGCTGTATTAAGAAGCTATTACTCACTACCACCACCCATAACATAAAACTAAAATAGCCTTGCCAAAGGCAGCAAAAAAGTTTCTCCTATTTAGACAAGCTTAGTGCAGCGTTTTAGGGGGGATACTAAGATGGGTTTCCTATAACTTTTACATTTACCAATTTCATTAAAATCAAATAAGATGAAAAAATTACTATTAAGCGTTATACTAATTGCAGCAAATTTTACACTAAGTGCCCAAGTAGGTATAAATACAACAGAGCCAAGAGCTACTTTAGACGTAGTAGGAGATGCAGCCACCTCATCCGTTTTAGATGGTATTTTAGCACCACGTCTTACAGAAGCCCAATTGAGAGCAAAAACCTACACTATCGCCCAAGACGGTGCTTTGGTATACGTAACAGCAGATGCAACACCAGTAGCAGGACAAACCGAAAACGTGACCACTAAGGGGTATTATTTTTTTGATGGTGATGCTTCTGTACTAAAATGGACTGGAATTGCAGAAAAAGCACCAACAGTAGTAACTGACAAAATAGTTTTTACCGCAGAGTATGCTGGCGCCGCTTTAGAGGCAGATGGTTCTGACAACCTAGGTTTTTTAACCAGTGATAATGCAGGTTCAGCATATAACTGGATGAATTATTACTCTTGGGAGAACACCCAAACAGATGGGGGTAAGAACGATTATGATATCATCTTGCGTTTTACACTTCCGGCTAATTTTGTGGGTTGGAAAACCGATGCAATTGATGTGGATTATGCTGCAACTTCAGGCGCAGATGTTCTAGCAAGTGTGTATGCAGAAGAAAATCCAACAGCTATAGCAACTTCATTAGCTCCATCAAGAGCTGATGAAAATGACTGGACCTCAACAACTATTGCATCAGATGCTGAATTATCAACTCTAGTAGCAGGAAGTACAGGAATCATTGTTTTAAAAATGACTGTAACAGATGCCGGTTCTGTAACTACGAGTATAGTACGTTTAGGAGATATTACTTTAAATTTTACAAGAAGTAACTAATTTAATACTATAACACTGGTTTTATAGTAGTGTTATGGTTTAAAACAGGATTACAATTGTATAAAAAAGTAAATCTTATAACCGAATTAAAGAAACAAATCATGATAAAAATAATAAAAATGATTCTATTTGTTCTAGGGGTAGGCAGCTTTGCTGCTACTGCTAGTACAGTAGAGACCGATAGTTTGTGTGAATCATGCACAAGTAGACCCCTTTTAAAAGAAGCTATGCCAATAGCAGATCAAAGCCTTTGTAATAAGCAAACTGTAAAAACTGACACCTATTACATAGACAAAGATGTAGTCCAGCCAGAAGTACTATCCAAAGCCATTAACAACCAAAACGAAGGAGTTTTCCATTTGTTTACCCACGGTAAACCAGGCCAACTCCTCATCAACGACAAATGGCTTAAGAAAGAAGCTATAGCGCAATTTATTAATTTAGAATTCAAAATTCAAAATTTAGAATTTCTGAATATATACGGCTGTAATTTTGCAAAAGGCGAAAAAGGTCTTGAAGCCTTGGCTTACCTAGAAAAGCAACTCGGTATTTCCGTAGCAGCTTCTACAAATGTAACTGGTAAGGATGGTGATTGGAATTTAGAGGTAGGAAATCAATTTTTTTCAGATCTTGCTGTACCAAACTATAAATACAACCTACAAAAAACAATTGCTAGCGATGATTTTAGCAGTGGGAACAGTTCAGGAGGATCGGGTTGGGTAAATAATTGGACTTTAACAGGTGAAAGTTCTTTCACAGGTGGTGAGCTTTTTATGGATGGAGGTTCGCCTTTGGACGTTGCAAGAAGACCAGTAAATTTAAGTACCGTATCATCAGCTCAATTATCACTATCTGGAAGATTTGAGGATAGTAATTCTGGTTTTAAATACATAAAATTATGAAAAGAATCTACAACTTAAGAATTAAACAAGCTTGTTTGTTTTTCTCTTTTTTAATAATACCCCTATTCGGAAGCGCACAAGTTGTTTTAGAGAGTACAACGAGTGCTTCGTCCACAAGTAGTTCCCTCACCTTTCAGCACAATAGAGGGGCTGCTGCAAACACACTAACTTTAGTATCTGTTCAATTAGGTAGACAAACCAGTATTTCCGGCAATGTTACGTATGCAGGAAATAATATGGCTCTAGTGGGATCTACTAGTATTTCAAGTGGAAGTGGTCGTCGTAATACGGTACTTATTTACAGGGCTTTTAATGTCCCAACAGGTAACCAAACCGTGTCTATTAATGCATCTGGAAATAATCGCATTGTAGCAGGTGCAACCTCTTTTTCTAATGTAAATCCAAACACACCCCTCAACGCGTATAGAGGTAATACTGGTGAATCAACTAGTGCCTCCATACCTAATATTGTTACTGGACCAGGTCAGATTGTCTTTAGTGCTATTTCGCATACCGCAAATAAAACCATAGGTTTAGGCAGTGGACAAACACAACGCTGGCAATTAAAATCAGGAACAAATGAAGATCGTGCAAAAGGTGTTGGGAGCACAAAATCTATTGCTTCTGGTGTTTCAACCTCTTTGTCTTATTCAAACCTTGATAGAGAAAGATGGGCTGCTGGAGCGGTCTCAGTTAGACCAAATCCTTGTCCAGTCTCTG
Source organism: Psychroflexus torquis ATCC 700755 (assembly GCF_000153485.2). Classification (NCBI taxonomy): domain Bacteria; kingdom Pseudomonadati; phylum Bacteroidota; class Flavobacteriia; order Flavobacteriales; family Flavobacteriaceae; genus Psychroflexus; species Psychroflexus torquis. The sequence goes on from NC_018721.1 coordinate 2,678,257, forward strand.
GAACTGTAAATAGCACAAACATAAGTTGCGGGAATGCTACAGGGAGCATTACTATTAGTAATCCAACAGGCGCTGCAAATGGTAATTATCAATACAGATTAAATACAGGAGCGTGGCTTTCAACTTCAACTTTTACAAGCCTAGTGGCTGGTACATATAGCGTTGGTATTCGTGATGCAGATGATACCTCTTGCGATGTAACTATTGCAACTGTAACTATATCAAATACCAACAACGACAGAGATTGTGATGGTATTCCAGACAGTACAGATGTTGATGATGACAATGATGGTGTTTTAGATGTTGATGAAGGTCTTACTGGTTGTATTTCAGTTGATGATGCAATTACAAGTATAACAACTGATTTACCCTTCACAAATGATGGAGGCCTAGAGGCTACTACTTCAACTTTATTTGATGGTGATATAGACGGTCAACAATTATTTTACTTTGATAATAATCAGTCGTATCCAGGAAGTAACCAAGACATATTTGATATTGGCTTTGATCAACCAATAGCTTTAACAGAAATTATAGTTCAACTAGATAGAACAGGTTCATTTTTAGAAAGTGGTGTGCAATATAAAACTCAGGGTTTTGATGGCTCAATTTGGGTTGACCTTACTGGCACTATAACATCAGATGGAAATGCTAGCGGAAACCAAGAGGTTTTTAGCTTTTCTAGTAATACCATAGCTTACGCCAATTACCGTATTTTATGGACTGGAGGTGATCAAGTTGGTTGGGACCCTTGGATAGAAGAAATACTAGTAACTGCATTGCCTTGTTCGGGATTCAACAGCCCAGATACAGAGGGTGACAACATACCTAATCATCTAGATTTAGATAGTGACAACGATGGTATTCCAGATAATATAGAAGCACAGACATCGCTTGGATACATTGCACCAACAGGAAATGTTGGGGATAATGGCTTAGATAGTGCTTATGAAAATAATGATACCTCAACTGCAACAGGACTTACTCCTGAAAACACAGATAATACTGACCTTCCAGACTTTTTAGATTTAGACTCAGATAACGACGGTATTTTTGATGTTGAAGAATCGGTGTTTCCAGTATTAACTAATGATGGTAACGGTAAGGTTACAGGCGCTTTTGGTACTAATGGATTGTTGTCAAGTCTTGAAACAGTAGATGATTATTCTGATGTTAATGGTGCGTTTGATGATACGACACCAGCAAATGACTTTATAGATGTAGATAATGACGTAAATTCTGGTGGTGATGTAGATTATAGAGATATTGATATGGATAATGACGGCGTTTCAGACGATCAAGATGTAGATGCTGATAATGATGGGATTTTAGATAGCGTTGAGTGCAATACAAATTCTGAAATTATAATCGACGATAGTCTTATAGCCAATGGTGATTTTAATCAACCTAATGGAAATCCTTATGAAGGTGATGAAGATGCAACGAATGGTGCAGATACTAATTTTGCTCCCTCGCCCTGGGGAAGATTTGATACCCCAGACTTGAATACTGATTTGACTATCGCATTTCAGGGTAATGAAACGGCTAGAGCTTCTTTGCCCGGTTTTCAATCTTCTCCTTCAGGAGGGTCATTTATGGGTTTTAGAGATGATGAAGGTATTTTCGGGGATATTATTATAAATGATCCTGATGAAGAATTAACCGTTAGATTCCTTTATACCGAATATAGAAATCCTGGTACAACTGGAGGTAACCCGAGTGATGTTGATATTGTTTTTCGTTTTAATTCTACTTCTACAGTCACAGGACAACCAATTGGTACAGTCCCCAATTTAATTGACTCTGGAGGTACTCCTGGGACATGGGAAACACGTACTTTTACTTTGGTTCCTTCCGCTTTAGGGATTTCAACCGCTGGCACGTATAATATTTTTATTGGAAGTAATATAACTGATCTTAGAGAAATTTGGGCATTTGTAGATAACTTTGTAATTATAGAAACATCAAGTATACCTTGTCCAGATTCAGATGGAGATAGTATAGCAGATTATCTAGACCTCGATTCAGATAATGATGGTATTGCAGATATTATAGAGGCAGGAGGTTTAGATTCCAACACTGACGGTCGAGCAGACGATAATACAGATACAGACAGTGACGGTTGGGCAGACACCTTTGACCCAGATAATGGCGGCACCGCCCTTGCAGACACTAATAGCGACAGTGATTCCTACCCAGATAGAATAGACATAGATGCAGACAACGATGGTATTGTAGATGTCTTAGAAAGTCAATCTACCCTAGATTACTTTGCTCCAACAGGCACAGATGCAGATAATGACGGTATAGATGATGCTTTTGATACAGACGAAGGAGGTGCTTTTACGCAAACCTTAGCCGATACAGATAGTGATGGCGTCCCAGATATGTTTGATGATGACAGCGATGGTGATGGTGAAAGCGATACGATAGAAGCCTACGATACTAATAATGATGGTGTAGCAGATACGCTTCCTCTTGGAGCCGATGCAGACAAAGACGGTTTAGATGATGCCTTTGATTTGTTTAATTTACTCACTACTTCTACCGGTCTAAACCCAGCTAACGGCTCACAAACCGCAGGTAGTTTTCCAGATACAGATAATCCAGGTAGCGAATCTAACTGGAGGGAATTTCTTTTTAGAGACTATATGAGACATGGAAAATTCTTTAGAAATAACGTAGAACAGCCTATGGATTTTGGAAAGAGTTCAAATTAAGATTATTTCATTACTACTTGTTCCTAACGAGTAACATAAAAAGAATTTTAATAACCTTTACATATTAAAACACCCTTAACAGAGCTGTTAAGGGTGTTTTTTTGATGCTTTGTAAGCAACTCGGCTTTGTTATGTGGGACGAAGTTTCAGCATCCTAGGTCAACCACATAAATTGTCATCCTGAAACACTTCAACAAGCTCAGCGCAAAGCGTGGTCCAAGGAGACAAATCCACAAGTCATTATTCTGCTGAACTACGTTTCAGCATTTCTCGTATGCTAAAAAGTGTCCTGATAGCTGCCGACCAATTTAATTTTATGGTCCATTATCAAGTACATGTTAAACAAACCGATTCTGGTGTTACAAAAGAATTAGCAGATAGCTTAACCAGCAAGTTTTTAAATCAAATAGCATCTTTGAGCTTAGACAAAGGCACTTACAGCAAGGAAAACAAACAATATAGTGGACACTTTAATCCCTGTTGCAATTATGCCTAAAAAGGCTAAGCCAAACAAAGAAGAATAGGCAGCAGCAGCATTTAAAAAATTACGCAAGGCTCCTTGTGCTGTGGAATCAAATATTAATCAACTAGAATGGACTAGGGGAGATGTAGAGCCACCTCAATCTATTTTTATCTAACTATTCCTTTCAAATACAATGTATAGCCATAGGTTTCGGCGATGATTTTGAGGTGGGTCATAACTATTTTTTAATATAAAAAATAGTTATGCAATTCATAATATGTATAAATTAAAATATATGATAAATTGATTGCATCTTTACACTATAAATAAAAAAATTTATAGATGCGAAAAATCACGGTAGCAAAAGGAGACGGAATTGGTCCTGAAATAATGGATGCCACACTAGGAATTTTATTAGCCGCAGGTGCTAAAATTGAAATTGAAGAAATTGAAGTTGGTGAAAAAGTTTATTTAGCTGGCAATACAGCAGGTATTGCTTCTGAATCTTGGGAGACCATAAGACGAAACAAAATTTTTTTAAAAGCACCTATTACAACTCCACAAGGAGGCGGTTATAAAAGTTTAAACGTCACCACTAGGAAATTCCTTGGATTATATTCAAACGTGAGACCTTGCAAGAGTTTGCATCCATTTATAAAAACAAAGCATCCCATTATGGATCTTGTCATAATAAGGGAAAACGAAGAAGATTTGTATGCTGGCATAGAACATCAACAGACAGATGAGGTCGTGCAATGCTTGAAACTAATAAGCAGGCCTGGTTGCGGAAAAATTGTGAGATATGCATTTGAATATGCTAAACAACAAAACCGCAAAAAAGTAACCTGCTTTACCAAAGACAATATCATGAAGCAGACAGACGGTTTGTTTCATCGAGTATTCGATGAGATTGCTAAAGAGTATCCTGACATTGAAAACGAACATTGGATTATAGACATTGGAGCAGCAAAAATGGCAGATACACCAGAGGCTTTTGATGTGATCGTGATGCCAAATTTATATGGAGATGTTCTTAGCGATGTAGCCGCTCAAATAACTGGATCGGTAGGTTTGGCTGGGTCAGCAAACATTGGCGAAGAATGCTCTATGTTTGAAGCAATACATGGTTCGGCTCCTAGAAGAGCGGGACAAAATTTAGCCAATCCTTCAGGTTTGTTACAAGGCGCCATAATGATGCTAAATCACATCGGGGAAACAGAAGCGGCAGAAAAAATCCAGAATGCATGGCTAAAAACGCTTGAAGATGGGATTCATACCTATGATGTTTTTGAGGAAGGATCCAGCAAGCAAAAAGTGGGAACTAAAGAGTTTGCACAAGCTGTAATTGAAAATTTGGGACAGAAGCCTTCGATTTTAAAGCCTGTTTCATACTCTAATAATTTAGCTCTAAATCTGCCAAAATACAAAAAAAGACCTCCAGCCAAAAAGAAGCTGGTAGGTGTTGATATCTTTGTTCATTGGAATGGCGTAGATCCAGATGAAATCGGAGAAAATTTAAAAAAAATTGGCAAAAATGGAATCGAGCTTACTATGATTACCAATAGAGGTATTAAAGTGTGGCCTGATGGATTTAGTGAAACATTTTGTACGGATCATTGGAGGTGCAGATTTAAGCGTACTAATGGTTCAGAAATCACTAAACAAAATATCAATGAACTTTTAAAGTATGCAATTGATGAGAATATTGATACTATAAAAACTGAAAATCTATATGAGTTTGACGGCGTTCAAGCCTATTCAATGGGGCAAGGACAATAATAAATTAAAAAGTTTAAAAAAATGCAAACGCATCACATTAGATTGATCGATAGCTCTTATGACCTTGAAATTGCTCAGCAGCTTTTAGGTAGAATTTTTTTTCAAAAGATGGCTTTTATACAAGATCGAATCAATGAAACAGATCCAAATGACGATGATGAACTCAATCAATTGAAGTTAACACTAAGCGACCTGAATTCTGAATGCAGATCTCTTGACTTATTAATTGAAGAGCATGATGGAGAACATGTTGAGATGCAAATAGGCTGCACTATTGTGATGTCTATTAAGAAAATCGAAACAACATAAATTATCGAGTGCTTAGCTCTAAATAATTATTACAGGTTTTAGATTAAATACATCACCAATTATACCATAGAGAAAGCTTCCCTTCTCCATGGTATTTTTTTATGGTGTTCTCTGTTTGCACTTTTTCTTTCGTCTATTTTCTGAAAACTGTCATTTAGGCTTGTATAAATGTGATAGCCAAAACGAAAATGTTTAAAAATTTCATTTTCCTGATTTCATTTTGTTTAACTAAATATTGAACCGAAATGAGTGGCACAAATTGAACCGTTGTATCCAAAGTTTATTGAAGACTATATTCATTGGTATAATACAGAAAGGTTACATTCTAGTTTAGGATATCTCTCACCACTAGAAATGAAATAAAATTGAGAGGGAATATTAAAAAAGTAGCTTAATGAAATAGTCACAAATTTACTAGGTAGTCCAGACACACTTCACCTGAAGGCTTTGCACTTAGTAATTGGTTTATTTTTATTTTTTTATCGGCACTTGTACTACTAAACAAGTATTTTTTTAAACTTCACCTAAGAATAGTTCAAAAAATATAGATTTAAGGTACTTGAAGTACTGGGAATTGAATAGTATTAAACAAATATATTTAGTCGAAGAAAGACAATTACTTAATGTCGAGACTTGACCTAAGTGGACTAAAAACTAAAGCATTTAAAAGGAGGACAATTGAATGGCTAAAGCCAATATTCTCAAAAGAAACCTCCAAAAAAGAAGGGGATGATTTTCAACTTATTCTAACTTTATTACCTTATATAACGCTAGATTTACATTATATATGTAAGGTTAAATTATTACTATGAATTGTCTTTTAACAGGTGGGACTGGTATTGTTGGTAGTCACATCGTATTTGAATGGATACATAAAGCACTTGTTGAGGAATCTGTAAATCATCTTTATGTCGTCATTAGAGATGGGAATAAATCGGCACAACAGCGTTTGATCGATATTTTACAAAGCCATACTCGTCCTTGTTTTTTAGACAACTTCACTCTAGAGGCGTGTCTGGAAAAAATAACGGTTCTTTCTCATGATCTGTCTACCATTACTAAAGAGTATTTAGAGCAGTATGTCTTTGATTCGGTGATACATTGTGCGGGTTCTACTAGTTTGCTGCTTACTAGTGAATCTAAAAATAAAGTACATGCGCAAAATTATTTGGTAACAAAGCAACTCATTGAGGAGTTGCCAGAGCGTGTAACTCGATTTCTTTATATAAGTACAGCCTATTCTTTTGGTATTCAGGATAAAAAAGTAAAAGATGCCATAGAACAGTATGAGGTTACTGATTTTAGAAACCCCTATGAGAAATCAAAATATGAGAGTGAACGTTTTGTAAAAGAAACCTGCAAGGCAAAGCATATAGCATTTCAGATTTTAAGGCCAAGTATAATTTGCGGCCGATTAATTGATGCACCATTTTTTGAAACACCAAAATTTGACGTTTTCTATTCTTGGGCTATCTTTTTAGATAAATACGCCAAGAAATCTACAGAGAATTTTAGAATTTGGATCGATAAAAAGAGCGGCTTAAATATAGTCCCTGTAGATTTTGTTTCTAAAGCTGTGTTATATGCTTATTTCAATCCTGATATAAAGGAGCTTAACATAGTAAATCCAAAGCAAATACTCCATAAAGATTATGTGGGCGATGTTTTGGAGTCTTTCGACATTAATGCTTATGAGTATATAGAGGAAATGCCTGAAAACCTCACTATTTTTGAACAGTTGTACTATAAAAGTATTGGGAGCCTTTTTGAGAAATATGTGTCTGTCCCAGATTTACAGTTTCAGCCCGATCAAATTTTAAAACTGATAGATCAATTAGAGTTGGATATTAACTTGGGTGTCCACGAGAACTTCATGAACTTGATCAATTTTTCAGTTGAAAAAAAATTTCGAAAAAGTTATTAAAAAAAGATCGCTTATATTTTAAACAGGTGGATTGTGGATATGCTGAATAGTCATACTAAGCTTTAACTTCTTTTTTTTCTTTAGCTATTATGCTATTAAATAATGCCTACTTAAATTTAAATTAGTAAGATAAATATTTCGTGTTGTTGCTATTTATATTAATTCCCTACATTTATAAAAACCCAAATCATGAAGCATATTTTAGCATTTTTTCTATTCTTACTGTCACTTGCCTCCTTATCAGCTCAAGAGCACTATATCTATTGTGGAAACTTAATAGACGTAAAGTCCGGCGAAGTCTTATCCTCCAAAACAATTATCGTTAAGAATGATGTGATCCATTCTGTAGAAGATGGATTTATTAAAGTTCCTTCAAAAGCTAAATTGATTGACCTTAGAACCTCTACTGTACTTCCTGGTTTATTCGATATGCATGTTCATTTAGAATCTGAAACATCTAAAGATAATTACATCAAACCCTTTACGATGAATGAAGCGGATGTTGCTTTTGAAGCTCAAGCGCACGCAAAAACCACTTTGATGGCTGGATTTACATCGGTGAGAGATCTTGGCGGAAGCGGCGTAAATACGAGTTTGAGAAATGCCATCAATAAAGGTTTGGTAGTAGGGCCTACAGTATATTCAGCAGGAAAAGCTATTGCAACCACTGGCGGTCATGCCGATCCTACAAATGGTTATAAAGCTGACTTGATGGGAAATCCTGGTCCGGAAGATGGAGTGATTAATGGTGTTGATGAAGCAAGGCAAGCTGTACGTCAACGCTATAAAAATGGAGCAGACGTGATTAAAATTACCGCAACAGGAGGTGTTTTAAGCGTTGCGAAAAGCGGACAAAATCCTCAGTTTTTTGAAGATGAAATAAGAGCTATTGTTGAGACGGCAAATGATTATGGAATGATCACTGCTGCTCATGCTCATGGAGATGAAGGAATGCAAAGAGCTATACGAGCTGGAATCAAAACCATAGAACATGGAACCTTAATGTCTGAAGAAACCATGGAACTCATGAAAGAATACGATACTTACTACGTGCCTACTATCACCGCTGGAAAAAGTGTTGCTGAGCTCGCAGAAATTGAAGGCTATTATCCAGCCCTCGTTGTTCCTAAGGCTAAAGCTATAGGTCCAAAAATTCAAAGTACGTTTGAAAAAGCCTATAAAAAAGGAGTGAATATCGCTTTTGGGACAGATGCCGGAGTGTTTAAGCATGGGAACAATGCCAAGGAGTTTGGCTATATGGTAGAAGTAGGTATGCCTGCTATGGAAGCGATTCAGTCGGCGACGATTATTCCTGCGCAATTATTAAAGGTAGAAGCTTCCTACGGTTCTATTGATAAAGGAAAAATGGCTGATATTATTGCAGTAAAAGCTAATCCGTTAGAGGATATCTCTACAATGACAGAGGTTATATTTGTGATGAAACATGGGAAAGTGGTTAAGCGATAATCGGTTGAGTTTTATGATGCTTGCTTTTTAATTTCTTCTTGAGGATCTTGATTATTTAATAATTCTTTTGAAGTTTGCTTAGCATGCATAAAGTACAAAAAAAAACCACCTGAGGAATCAGATGGTTCTTGGGTTAATTATCTTTATTCTTTTTACGGTCTTTTACAATTTTAGCGTACATCACTACAATGTAAATCATGATAAGAACGATGCCTAAATAAATCCAATTCTCTTGAATGAATTCTGAAAATTCAAAGGCTCTATAGGATTCATTATCATGAGGTTTAGGAAGTTCACTTTGCATAATTTACAATTTTATTCAAAATTATAAACCTTTTATAAAACTACCAAAGGAATCACCAAAACTTAGTTGAGTATCGACTTGGTTTCTATCTAGTTTTTTATGAACAGATAAGCCCCAAAGGATAAATTCCATCCAAAAGTACTTTTCACCTTTTTCATAATTGGAGACATATTCATTCAGCATTTCCTCTAAAGGCTTTATTTTATCTAGAGCAGATTCATATTCTGCATTAGAGTCATCTTCAAAAAACTGAACATCGTCATTCTTCATAAACCAATTCAAAACTTTGTCATACGACTGGTCCTCATCCTGTTTTTCTAGTTTTTTGATTTCAGGAAAAAATTTGGGATATAGATTTAAAATTGCAGCTTCTATAAGTTGCTGAGCAACAAATTCAGTACCTTCTTCTTCCCCTTCATAAACCAATTCAACCTTACCAGTAATAGCTGGTATAATACCATTGAAATCACTTAATCTGAGACATGTTTTATGATCTCCATTTACAAGAGCTCTCCGTTCTGCTGTACTCATTAAGTTTTCGAAAGCAGTAATACTCAGTCGTGCACTCACACCACTTTTAGAATCTACATAATGACTCTGCCTTGCTTCAATAGAAATTTGTTCTATTAAGGTTCTTGCTAAATCTGGAACACTAATATTTTCTTTTTTGAAGTCAGACAGTTGAGCTTCCTGTTTGGTGATTTGCTTAGCAATTTCAATATCTTTAGGATAGTGTGTCAAAATTTGAGAGCCTATTCTATCTTTTAAAGGAGTAACAATACTTCCTCGGTTGGTATAATCTTCTGGATTGGCTGTAAAGACAAATTGAAGATCCAACGCCAATCTTAAGTTGAAACCTCTTATTTGAACATCTCCTTCTTGAAGAATATTGAAAAGAGCAACTTGAATTCTAGCTTGTAAATCTGGGAGTTCGTTGATGACAAAAATGCAACGATTTGCTCTGGGAATCATACCATAATGAATGACCCTTTGATCGGCATAACTCAACTTTAAGTTAGCCGCTTTTATAGGATCGATGTCTCCAATCAAGTCTGCTACAGTAACATCTGGAGTCGCTAGTTTCTCGGCGAAACGCTCACTCCTGTGCAACCAAGAAATAGGGGTGTCATCTCCTTTCTCTTCAACAAGTTCTTTGGCATATAAGGAAACAGGGTGGAAAGGATCATCGTTGATTTCAGACCCTTCAACTACGGGGATGTATTCATCCAGTAGATTTAAAAGTTGCCTTGCTATTCTTGTTTTGGCCTGGCCTCTTAAGCCTAGTAAATTGATATTATGCTTGGATAAAATAGCCTGTTCTAGTTGGGGAATAACGGTGTGTTCATAACCGAAAATCCCTTCAAATGAAGATTTATCATTTTTTAAATTATGAATGAGATTATCTCTTAACTCCTCTTTTATAGATTTGGATATATAAGAATTGGATTTTAAATCACCAAGTGTCTTTAGTGCAGTCAATTGCATATTATATTTTTTTTCGTTTGTTATTTTCGTAATCTTCAAAAATCATTTCTCCTAAACCTTTAAGTCCAGAGAAGTATGCTCTGCCTTGGTTGGACTTGGTAAATTCCCTTACAAATTTCTGTAAATAGGGATCAGAAGCAATCATAAAGGTGGTAATAGGTATTCTCAATTTTCTGGCCTGTGCAGCCATGTTGTAGCACTTTTTAGTGATGACCTCATCTAAGCCTGCACTATTTTTATAGTAGCTCCCATCTGAAAGTTTTAAGCAACTTGGTTTACCATCGGTGATCATAAAGATTTGCTTATTTGCATTTCTCTTTCTGCTTAAGATTTTCATGGCTAGTTGAAGTCCGGCCACCGTATTGGTATGATAAGGACCCACTTGTAAATAAGGCAAGTCTCCGATTTTTATAGGCCATGAATCGTTTCCAAAGACGATGATGTCTAACGTGTCTTTGGCATATTTAGTAGTGATCATTTCTGCCAAAGCCATTGCCACTTTTTTGGCTGGTGTTATTCTATCTTCACCATATAAGATCATACTATGACTGATGTCTATCATAAGCACCGTGCTCATCTGTGTTTGGTGATGAGTATCGTTGACCACTAAGTCATTTTCAGACATCTTAAATTCATCAATGCCGTGATTAACCTGTGCATTTTTGAAACTTTCGGTCATGGAAACTTGGTCAAAACCATCTCCAAACTGAAAGGCTCTTAAATCGCCTGTTTTTTCGGTGCCTAGCCCAGTATGTTTGGTTTTATGCTTGCCGGAACCGCTTCTTCTGAGTTTCCCGAATATTTGTTCTAAAGCATGCTTTCTTAAAGCTTGTTCCGTTTTATTGGTTATTTTCACTCCAGAATTACCATCTGGTTTAACTTCTTCACGGATATAGCCTTTTTTCTTTAAGTCTTCTATGAAATCATCAATCGTATACTCTTCCGTGGTAATCTCGTATGCCTTGTCCAATTCTTTGAGCCAATCAATAGCTTCATCAAAATCGCCAGAGGTATGAGTAATCAATTCCATAAAGATATCCAGCAGTTTATCAAACAAACTAGTGTTTTCTTCATGGGGTCTAAAAATGATACCTTTTCTATAATTTGCCATAGTTTAAAAGTAATTGAATTATAAGGAGCTAGGGAGTAAGATTGTGTTAAACTGTTTTTAAAACTAAACTGGTTTTTTCTACGTTTTATCGAGGTACTTGTTTCGAAATTTAACCACTAGAGCTAAGCTCCTAATGAGCATCCAAACAAAGAAGGCAATCCAAATCGCGTAGAGCTTGAGTCCCAAATAATCTAAAATTAACAGAGTTGGCCAAAACCCTAAGAATGTCGCGGCGATTAGGACGTTTCTGAGGTATTTTGCCTCTCCTAGACCTTTAAAAATTCCATCAAACATAAATGCAATAGCATTAACGGGTTGCATGATGAGAACTATCCAAAATACGGAAGAAAACAGAAGTAACACTTGCTCGTCTTTATTAAAAATAAGTCCGATTTCATCGTAAAAAAGAGCACAAGAGCTAGCTAGAATTAAAGCAATAGTTATAGCATATTTACTTATATCTTTACTGAGGTTCCAGAGCTTGGTATACGCTTTTGCACCGAGTAGTTTGCCCCCAATTGCATTTCCTGCATTGGCATACCCATCGATAAAAAAGGAAAAGAATAGCCAAATATTCATGAGTATGCTTTGTGCAGCTATGTAATTTTTTCCGTAGTCTGTAGCGTATGAATTGGCTAAGTAGATGGCGATATTTAAAGCTAAGGTTCTTAAAAATAAATTAGCAGCCATTGAAATTAGAGGCTTTAAATTGGGATTTATCTTTAAACTTGGTTTGAGATGAAAAGGAGTCTTCTTGAAGAAAAAATATAAGGCCATGCCTAGCATCACTCCCTGGGCAATTACACTTGCAATCGCGGCTCCTTCCAAGTGCAAAGCAGGGATAAAACCTTCTATTCCGTAAACGAGTAAAAAATCGAGACCTATGTTTACAGCCGCTCCAACCAAGCTGCATTTCATGGCCCAAAGTGTGTTTTGGAGACCTCTAAAGACACCGAAAATCGCAAAGGTTACTAAGGTGAGAGGAAAGCCTAAGGCTCGTATTTTGTAGTAGCTTTTGGTGTAGTCTAAAATTAATCCTTCAGCATTATACGCACTAAAGATAAGTTCAGCAAAAAAGTCAGTCACAAAGTAAATGATTAAACTCAAGATAAAATTGAGCAGGATAGTTTGGGGCACTAATGTCTTAACGGCATGCAATCGGTTAGAGCCCAAATGCTGTGAAACCATTGCTGATATAGCAGTTTTAGTTTGTGCTAAAATCCAAATAATAGCCGATAAGAAAGAGCCAACAATTCCAGCAGCAGCCAAAGCTTCAACAGCGTTTTCTTCTACATTACCAATGATGGCGATATCACTGAGAGAGATGAGGGGTTCTGCAATACCCGCTACAATGGCAGGTAGGGCAATGGTATTAATTTCCCTGAAAGAGACTTTTGGTGTTTTTATGCTTTTTTTAGAAGGCATCCATTAGGGTTTCCAATTGCATCCCTCTGGATCCTTTTATCAAAATAAATGAAGAGGCCTTAGGTTTGTATTTCGATATAAAGGCTGTCAGGTCCTTTTTAGTTCTAAATGAAGATATATTTTCAAAGCCTTTAGACGCTTCAGAAAAATGCTCACCGCAGGCAAGAATAGAATCAAAATTTAAAGTCTCACAGGTTTTTAAGATTTGACGATGTTCCTCAAGAGTAGTTTCGCCAATTTCAAACATATCCCCTAAGATAACGGTTTGTGACTGTGAACTCATTTTTTTAAAGCTTTCAAGTGCAGCCTTCATGCTCGTCGGGTTTGCATTGTAAGCATCTAACAAAATCTTTAAATCATTTTTTTCGATAACTTGTGAACGCATTTCTTCAGCCTCGAAATTTTCAATAGCTTCTTTGATTTCATCCTTTCCAACTCCAAAATAGCGGCCTACACCTATAGCAGCCGCAATGTTTTTAAAATTGTACTCGCCTATTAATTGGCTTTTAATTTGAAGATGAGAATATTCTAATTCAACAAAAGGATTGGCATCCATAAAAGTGACTCTACAGTCTGATAGCGGTTTTTCTCCAATGCTATAATTTTTGTAATTGACAGCTTTTTTAACCTGAATATCGTCGTCTCTGTTGAAGAAAATTAAACCATCATGATGAATTAAATAGTCGTAAAGTTCAGATTTCCCTTTTATGACTCCTTCTACTCCTCCAAAACCTTCCAGGTGAGCTTTTCCGAAATTGGTAATATAACCGTAGTTCGGTTCTGCTATTTTACACAGGGATTCTATCTCTTTTTGATGATTAGCACCTATCTCAATGATGCCTAAATCCAATTCAGCAGTAAACGAAAGCAGAGTTAGAGGAACGCCAATGTGGTTGTTCAAATTACCTTTAGTCGCTCTGACTTTAAATTTTTTAGAGAGCACTTCTGAAACTAGCTTTTTGGTTGTGGTTTTTCCATTACTTCCTGTGATCGCTACAATTGGTATCTTGAGTTGCTTCCTGTGGAAATGAGCGAGATCTTGTAATGTTGCTAGAACATTTTTAACAAGGATCTTACGGTCTCCTTGTAGATCTGGGTTGTCTATCACTGCAAATGAAGCTCCTTTCTCCAAAGCTTGGTCAGCATAAAGATTACCATCGAAATTATCGCCTTTTAAAGCAAAGAAAAGACAGTTAGACTCAATTTTACGAGTGTCTGTACATATGCTGCTGCTATCAACAAATTTCGAATATAAGTCTGTCATCGCTGTCATAATGAGAAATAAAAAAAGCTCCAATACAATATTAGAGCTTTTAAGTTGAAAAATAAATATATTTTAATTTCTTGTTCTTCGTCCTTTGTTAGATTTAGATCCGACTTTAGACATAGCATTTCTAAATCCAATATCATCTGTAGCCATATCTTGAGGGAAATATCTTCTTTGCGCTGGATCTAGCCAATACTCTCTATCTCTCCAAGACCCTCCTTTATAGACTCTTACATTATCATCGATAAGTGTTGTTCTGGTTGAAGATCCATCATATCGTCTGTCGATTTCACCATTTTTCAGAGTCACTTCGTTATCAGGAGAGTTGTACATGTCTTCACCTTTTACAGTATTTCCTTGCTTATTGTAATATCTTGAAGATGATTTATCACCATCTCTGAAATTAATATTATCACTTTTCGAAAATTGCGTTCTTAAATAGGTTTCTTGATCACCAATACTGGTTTGAGCTAATTCTCCAGGAATATTTCTAGCGATAATCTTACCATTGCTTAAGGTGTCATAGATAACTTCATCTGCAGTTAAAACCTTCACTTTACCTTCTTCAGTAATTGCATTTTTGGTATAAACATTTCCTCTAAAATAATTGAAGTCGTTATACTCGTTATCAAGCCTAGGTCTATATACATCAGCAACCCATTCAGAAACGTTACCAGCCATATCATAAAGGCCGTAATCATTAGATTCATAAGATCTTACTTCAGAAGTAATGTCTGCTCCGTCATCACTCCAGCCTGCTATCCCACCATAATCACCTTGACCTTGCTTAAAGTTAGCTAGTTGATCACCGATGGTTCTTCCATCTTCAGATCTGGTATATTGACCATCCCATGGATATTTTTTTCTACCCCTATAGGAATTATAATCTCTTAAAGAACTCTGCCCTAATGCAGCATATTCCCATTCGGCTTCTGTAGGTAATCTATAAGCGGGAAGAAGTTCTCCATCTCTTCGCTGCACGTAGACATTACTACTATCTGGATTATTTCTTAACTTTCTATCCGTTTCTCTTCCTCCTCTGGTAATAGAATCATTACCTCCGTACACTTTACTAGGTGCGTTAAGATAAGTTTCTGTACTAAAAATATTATCAGCACTGCTATTTTTATAGGCATCTCTTGAGGTGTACCCTTTATCTGATAGACGTTTTTCGTTAACACGGTCCGTTCTCCATTGACTAAATTCAGTAGCTTGAATCCAATTTACTCCAACAACTGGATACGTATGAAAGGCTGGATGTCTCAAATAATTATTGACCATGTTTTCATTAAATCCTAAAGGGTTTCTCCAAACCAAAGTATCTGGTAGAGCACCTGTATAAATATTTTTGTAACGTTCTTCGGTCGGAGGAAAAACTTGCTTTAACCAATCTAGATATTCTAGATACATCACATTGGTGGCTTCAGTTTCATCGATATAAAAAGATTGTACATGTTGTTGAGTTGGGGTATTGTTCCAATCATGCATGACATCATCTTTTACTCTACCCATGGTGAAAGTCCCTCCCTCCACGAAAACAAGACCTGGACCTGGCTCCTGTTCTTCATAGTCGGTTTTATAACTCACACCACCATCTCTGCCACTTAAGTCCCACCCTGTGGCTCTAGAACTACTATTGTAATCTCTAGAATTATTGCAGCTTGTTGCAAGGATGACTAGTGATACAAGGATGCAAGATTTTAAGAAGTTTTTCATAATTATGATTTTGACCAAGATTTTGTTGGCAATATAATGATTAACGAGTTATCAACAAGTATATTTTTTAGTCTATCAATTATTTTAAATCTAGCTTCAATTTTTATTATAATATACTATCATTGTAGGCTATCCGTTATAGCATTAACTAAAAGATTTTAAAAATGAAATTCTTTATTACGCTTTCATTCCTTTTTATCTATTTCATCGCTGCTTCACAAGTTGATAAAGTTAATATAAATTGGCGTAATGATAATAAAATTGCTCAATCTTCAGAAGAAAATATTGATTTATCTCAGCTAGATGCTAATTACTTTGATTATGATGATGGCAGACAAAGTTTGAATTATACTCATTTTTTTAATTTAAATTCTATTAATTATAGACTTTCAAATGTTCAATCCGTTGTGGTTTCTGAAAAGATTTCAAATCAAATAAATTCTATTCCTGATGAATTATCTTATAAATTTAAATTAGCTCAAGGACCTGACTTTACAAAGTTGGCTTTAATCTTAAACCCCTTTTATTCTGAAAACAATTCTATTTATAGAATTGTTTCTTTTGAGATTGTTCCTTCAGCCACTTCTCAATCTTCCGCAACCATTAATAGAAATGAAAATCTTTCAAGAAACACTTCTGCTGTTTCCAATTCGATATTTAATGGCGGGAATATTTCTAAGTTTTATGTTAACAACACGGGTGCTCACCGTTTGGATTTTTCATTCCTTAGAAGTTTGGGGATTACTGAAAGTAATATTCCCTCTAGTAACCTTAAAATCTTTGGGCATGGTGGAGGAATGCTCCCTTTAGTAAATCAAGACAACCTTTATTTTGATCCTCCAGAGTTATCTATCCAAGTTATTGATGGTGGAGACGGAGTTTTTAATTCAGGAGATTATATTTTGTTTTATGCAACCAATACTGAAGGGTGGAGTGAAGAAAGTGAAACCAACTTAAATCTTTATGCAGATAGGTCGTATTATTATTTGACAGTGAATTCCTCTGGGGGTAAACGCATGTCAACTTTAGGTCTGCCTGTGGCTGCAGCAACGACTACAATTACAGAATTTGATGATTATCAATTTTATGAAGTCGATGAAACCAGCTTATCACTGGTAGGGCGTAAATGGTTTGGTGATAGGTTTGATGTGGAAACTGAACGAACTTATGAGTTTGCGTTTCCTAATCTTGTTCAGTCGGAGTCTATCCAATTAAATATTAACCTAGGAGCTATTTCCCCATTAAGATCCTCTTTTACTGTTTCGATCAATGGACAGCCTCTAAACAGTCCGATTAATCTTTCGGCGACTAGAGATAATAACCCTTCAAGCGGTGCTCAGTTTTTAACCCAAGTTAATTCAAGTAACGATGAAGTCACGATACAACTTACTTACAACAAAAACGGGAATCCTGGAGCTAGGGGGTTTTTGGACTATATTTCTTTAGAAGCCAGAAGAGATCTTATCGCCAGTGAAGTTCAATTTAAATTTAAAAACACGGATGTGAGTACTTTGCCTGGTGTTGGAGAGTACCTTATCCAAAACTCTTCAGGGGTAGATCAAGTTTGGGATATCACAGATCCTATAAATCCCAGCTTTATATCAAATCCTAATGAAGCCAATACTTTTTCTTTTAAAAGCCCACTAGGATCAGCGAAAGAATTTCAGGCGGTGACTTCCACTTATTTTTCGCCAAGTATAGAATTTGGTAATGAGCAAGTTCCTCGTCAAAATTTGAAGGGGAGTATTCTCACAAATGCCCAAGGTCAGTTTCAAGACATAGATTACCTAATAGTGACACGTTCAGATTTTATGTCAGCTGCCAATAGACTTGCTCAATATAGAAGAGACACTGATGGGCTAGTAGTTAAAACTGTTACAGTTGAGGACATCTACGAAGAATTTAATTCTGGCAAACAAGACATAGGAGCTATTCGGAATTTTGTAAAATATATCTATGATAATGCCTCTTCGCCTGCAAATAGGATTAAATTTTTGGGGTTGATTGGAGATGCTTCTGTAGATTATAAAAATAGGTTGCAAGGAAATACCAATATAGTTCCTACTTATCAAAGTTTAGGAAGCTTTTCTACTACTGTTTCCTCATTTATGTCAGACGATTATTTTGTGATGATGGATCCAAGCGAAGGACAAATGGGTTCTGGTGAACTCATGGATCTAGCCGTTGGTAGAATTTTAGCAGACACTCCACAACGGGCTAATGCGATGGTCGATAAAATAATTTCTTCAGAACAAAAGGAATCATATGCGCAATGGCGAAATAATTTTGTTCTTATTTCTGATGATGCAGATGATTCTAATGATTATGGTCTGCAAGTTGATTTAGATAATCTCGGTGATGAAATTTCGGCGAACAAACCCACGGTTAACGTCAAAAAAATTCATTCTGATGCTTTCCAGCAAGTCACTAGTGCTGGAGGAAATCGATATCCAGAAGTCAACCGTTCTATAACAGACGCCATAGAGGTGGGAGCTGCTGTGGTTAATTATTTTGGGCATGGCGGGGAAGATGGCTTGGCTCAAGAGCGAATCGTTACACAAACTAATACTCAAGACTGGAGAAATCCAGCTCGTTTCAATTGTTTTGTGACGATAACTTGCGAATTCACCAAATTTGATAATCCACTTCGTATGACTGGGGGAGAGCTTACCTTTTGGAATGAAGATGGAGGAGCTGTTTCGTTAGTAACGACGACTAGGGCTATAAGTGTTTTTGCAGGAGTACAGTTTAATAATGTTTTTGCTCCCTTCTTATTTGACTTTTCAAATAATAATGAAACCATAGCTCAATCTGTAGCTAGGGCAAAACAAGACATTTCTGGAAACGGTAAGCGAATTGTCTTTTTCGTTGGAGACCCAGCGATGAAGCTCCCCCTTCCTAAGTCAAGAGTTCAATTATCTAGTATAAATGACATTTCTATAGGTCAATTTACAGATACCTTACAAGCCTTAGGTAAATACAAGTTTAAAGGTCAAATCCTAAATGCCAATAACCAACGACTTCAAGAGTATAAAGGAGATCTTTCGGTTATTGTGTTCGATAAGAGAATCGATAGACAAACCCTAGGAAACGACGGAGCTAGACGAAATGGAGAACTTGCTGTTTTAGACTTTACCACTTTAGGAGAAAGCCTTTTTAGAGGCCAAGCTAGTGTGGTTAATGGTGAGTTTGAATTTGAATTTGTGCTGCCAAAAGACACACGCTTACCCGTAGATAAAGGGAGAGTGAGTTTATATTCTTCTAGTGAAAATCAACTTGAGGAGTATAGTGGGTTTAATACCGATATTTTGATAGGGGGTTTAAATGAAGATGCACCAGAAGATAACCAAGGCCCACTTATAAATCTTTACATGAATGATGAAAACTTTGTGAATGGAGGGATAACTGATAATCAGCCATTTATTTTCGCACTTTTGGAAGATGAAAATGGGATAAATACTGCGGGAGGGATTGGTCATGATATTATAGCGATATTGGATGGAGACGAGTCAAACCCTATCGTATTAAATGAATATTATGAAGCTGAACAGGATGATTTTACAAACGGTAAGGTTTACTTTAGACTCAGAGACTTGGAAGATGGTGAGCATACCTTAAGTTTTAAAGCCTGGGATGTGTACAATAATTCTCAAACTCAAGATATTCAATTTGTAGTCGCCGGAGAAGATGAGCTTAAAATAACTCGGGTCTTAAACTATCCTAATCCATTTATAGATTACACAGAATTTTGGTTTAACCACAACCGTCCTTTCGAGCCTTTGGAAGTGATGGTCCAAGTATTTACAGTTACTGGGAAATTGGTCTGGACACAAAATCAAATTGCTAATACCAACGGATTTCTTTTTAGAGACTTAAGCTGGAATGGGCGAGATGATTTTGGTAATAAAATAGGGAAAGGAGTTTACGTCTATAAATTAACAGTCAAATCTACATTAACTCAACAAAAAGTCGAAAAATATGAAAAACTTGTCATCCTTTAAATTATATATATTTGTCAATTCAAAACTCCATATGAAATCAATACCATTATTTTTAATCGCCGTTTTATACTTAAGCAACAGTTTACAGGCTCAAGACAATAGAAGAGTCATTACTACAGGAGTCCCTGTCCTTCTTATTGCTGCAGACGCTAGGTCTTCTGGTATGGGAGATCAAGGGGTGGCCACCAGAGTCGATGCCTTTTCTCAACAATGGAATGCTGCTAAGTTTGCCTTCTCAGAAACAAAAACGGGGATAGCCCTGTCCTATACACCTTACTTAAGAGAGCTCGTAAATGATATAAATCTAGCAAATCTTTCCTATTTTAATAGGATTAATGAGCGAAGTGCTTTCGCAGCGAGTATTCGTTATTTTGCTTTAGGTGAAGTTGAATTAAGACAAACTGCAGATCAAGTTCCTAGAATTGAATCTCCAAATGAGTTTGCTATAGATCTAAGTTACTCTTTGCGTTTAAGTGAACAATTTTCTATGGCGGTAACAGGCCGTTTTATCAACTCCAATTTGAGGATTCCAACTGGAATCGCAGATGCTTCTGCAGCGAGTAGTTTTGGAGCAGACGTCTCTATGTTTTATAGAAGTGAGGAAAAGTTTTATAAAGATTTTAATGGTCGCTGGAGAGGTGGTTTAGCTATAAGTAATATCGGACCCAAAATAAAGTATGATGCTGCTGGAGATGAAAACTTCCTGCCAACTAACTTTAAAGCGGGTGCTGGTTTTGACTTTATTTTAGATGCTTCCAATACTATTGGTATACATTTAGAGATCAATAAATTATTAGTGCCGACACCACCTGTATTCGAGATTGAAAACGGTGTGTTAACCCCTGAAGCTCAACAGGCGTTTTTAGATTATAATCGTCAAAGCGAGTTTGGAGCTATTTTCTCATCGTGGGGAGATGCACCTGATGGGATTTCAGAAGAACTTCGAGAAATTACTTGGGCCCTAGGCGCAGAGTATTGGTTTGATAATAGCTTTGCGTTAAGATTGGGTTATTTTAATGAATCTCGAGACAAAGGCTTTAGAAAATTTGTAACAATGGGAGCTGGTTTTAAATATTCAACCATCAATATAGACGCCTCCTATTTGTTTTCGACTTCTACGGTTCAAAATCCACTGGAAGGAACCTTAAGATTTGGTCTTACGTTTAATATCGGAGACGGAACTTATATAGAATATTAATTATAATTAAGAAAAAAAAGGTTTTAAAAGTATCAATTGAATTGATACTTTTTTTGTCTAAATGATATAAAAAATTATGATAGAAAAAGAACTAAAAACAACTATTCAAATTTTTGATGATATAAACGAGCTCCCATTGTCTATTCAAAATCTTATGAAAAGTGCTTTTGAAGCTAGAGATAATGCATATGCTCCTTACTCAAAATTTAAGGTAGGTGCCGCATTGATTTTGGATACTGGAGAAGTGGTGACGGGTAACAACCAAGAAAATGCATCATTTCCTTCTGGGCTTTGTGCAGAGCGTACTGCTATTTACGCAGCTGGAGCAAATTATCCTAAGGCTATTATCAAAGCCATGGCAATTTCAGCAACTTCAGAAAAGCATGACGTTTTAGAACCTATAGCTCCATGTGGGGCTTGTCGACAGGCTATTGCTGAATATGAGCAAAAGCAAGAGCAACCCATAGAAATATATTTTACAGGAACGGCTGGTAAAGTCATAAAAGTAGATGCTTTACTAGACATTTTACCTTTAGCCTTTAATAATAAGTTTCTATAAAGTTAATAGTCCTCAAAGAATTTTAAATTCTTACATAAAGTATTACTTTTGTATCTTGATTTTCAATAAATAAGAGCAAATAAAATTAGGCTGTAAATGAAAAAAATAACGAAGAAGACGTATTTGAAATGGTATGAAGACATGCTGTTTTGGAGAAAATTTGAAGATAAGTTAGCTCAAGTCTATATTCAACAAAAGGTTAGAGGTTTCTTACATCTATATAATGGACAAGAAGCTATCCTAGCTGGTGCTCTTCATGTGATGGATTTGGAGAAAGATAAAATGATTACGGCATATAGAAATCATGTTCAGCCTATTGGTATGGGTGTAGACCCAAAACGAGTTATGGCAGAATTGTTTGGAAAAGCAACTGGTACCTCTCAAGGTTTGGGTGGATCTATGCACATTTTCTCTAAAGAACATCGTTTTTATGGTGGTCATGGTATTGTTGGAGGACAAATCCCTTTGGGAGCGGGTCTTGCCTTTGCGGATAAATATTTCAATACCAATGCAGTGACTTTATGTTTTTTAGGTGATGGTGCCGCTAGACAGGGTTCTCTTCATGAGACCCTTAATATGGCTGCAAACTGGAACTTACCAGTAGTATTTTGTGTTGAAAACAACGGTTACGCGATGGGAACTTCAGTAAAAAGAACCTCTAGCTCCGAAGACATTTGGAAATTAGGCTTAGCTTACGAAATACCCTCTGGGCCTGTAGATGGCATGGATCCTACTAAGGTTGCTGAGGCTCTTGATGAAGCGATTACTAGAGCAAGAGATGGAAAAGGGCCTACTTTTCTCGATTTAAAAACGTATCGTTATAGAGGTCACTCTATGAGTGATGCTCAAAAATATAGAACAAAAGACGAGGTAGAGGAATATCAAAAAATTGATCCTATTTCTAAAGTGAAGAAAACACTTTTAGATAAAAAATATGCTACCGAAGATGATCTTAAGACGATTGATAAGCGGGTAAAAGACAAAGTTAAAGAATGTGAAAAATTCGCCGACGAGTCTGATTATCCAGACAAAAACGTGATGTACGATGTTGTTTACGAACAAAAAGATTATCCTTTCATTTCTCATAAATTATAATTTAGATGGCTGAAGTAGTAAATATGCCAAGACTTAGTGACACCATGGAAGAAGGTGTTGTCGCTAAATGGCTAAAACAAAAAGGAGATAAGGTAGAGGAAGGCGAAATTTTAGCTGAAATCGAAACCGATAAAGCAACGATGGAGTTTGAATCTTTCCACGACGGTGTGCTTCTGCATATTGGAGTTGAGGAGGGTGAAGGAGCTCCTGTAGATACCCTTCTAGCCATCATTGGTGAAGAAGGAGAAGATATAAGCGATCTTATTAAAAACTCTGGCAAAGAAAATTCCTCTGATGGAAAAGCTGAGAAAACTGAAGCAGTGGATTCTACAAAATCCACTTCCAAAGAAGAAGCAATTGAAGACACTGATGAAGACGATGCCGAAGTTCCCGATGGAGTAGAGGTGGTTACTATGCCAAGGCTAAGTGACACCATGGAAGAAGGAACAGTCTCCACTTGGCTAAAGTCAGTAGGAGATGATGTAAAAGAAGGCGAAATTTTAGCTGAAATCGAAACCGATAAAGCGACGATGGAATTCGAATCTTTCTATACAGGTAAACTTCTATATATAGGTATAGGTGAAGGTGAATCTGCACCAGTTGATGATGTTCTTGCGGTTATAGGACCAGAAGGAACAGATGTTGATAAAGTTTTAAAATCTCTTAAACCCGAAGGAAAAAGTTCAAAATCAAAATCTGACTCTAGTTCAGACAAAGAAAGTGAATCATTTTCTGAAGAGACTAAAGAGGTTCCTAAGGCGTCAGCACCACTGGAGTTAGACGTTGATGAAAATGCAGATAACACAGATGAACAAGGAAGAATACTAGCCTCTCCTTTAGCTAAGAAAATTGCTGAAGATAAAGGGATAGACCTCAGAAAGGTTAGTGGATCTGGTGATCATGGAAGAATCGTGAAGAAAGATGTTGAAAACTTCAAGCCTTCAGTGCAACCAGCTGAAGTTAAAACTGAAAAAGTTTCCATAGAAGAACCAAAAGAACAACCTTCCTTACCAGTAGCTGAACTGTATACTCCTGCTGGGGAAGAGTCATTTGAAGATGTGAAAAACTCTCAAATGAGGAAAACGATCGCTAAACGATTGTTAGAATCTAAAAATTCTGCTCCTCATTATTACCTCAATATTGAGGTGGATATGGAAAATGCCATGGCTTCCAGATCTCATATCAACGAAATGCCAGACGTTAAAGTTTCCTTTAATGATCTTGTGATTAAAGCTTCTGCGATGGCATTGAGAAAACACCCTCAAGTCAATTCATCATGGGATGGTGAGGTAACTAAAATAGCAAATCATATTCACGTTGGTGTAGCTGTAGCGGTTGACGAAGGTTTACTTGTTCCTGTATTGGAATTTGCAGATCAACAGAGTTTAACTCAAATTGGCTCCAATGTAAAAAACCTTGCCGGTAAAGCAAAAAATAAAAAATTACAGCCTAACGAAATGGAGGGCAGTACATTTACAGTTTCCAACTTAGGTATGTTTGGAATTACTGAATTTACGAGCATTATTAACCAACCCAATTCTGCGATTTTATCAGTAGGTACTATTGTAGAGAAGCCAGTGGTTAAAAAAGGTGAAATTGTAGTAGGACACACCATGATTTTAACTTTAGCTTGTGATCACAGGACTGTAGATGGAGCCACGGGAGCAAAATTCTTACAAACTCTTAAAATCTATTTAGAAAATCCAGTGACAATGCTCGCTTAGATTTAAAATAATTAAAATTTTTACTGCCTTTTTAGACTCATATAGCTGTCTTTAAAGGCAGTTTTTTTATATTCACCTTATGAAAAAAATACTACTATTACTTTGCGTGGGTTTCCTTTTAGCCACTTCTAGTAAGACTTCAGCGCAAGAAGCAAAAAAACAAGTTTCAAACGGAAGTGAAGCTGTTCAATTTAAGTATTCAGCATCAACAGCTCTAGACTATTTATCTTCAGATGAATTGAATGGACGAGATACAGGTTCAGAAGAGATTGATGAAGCTGCTTCTTTTATCGAAAAAGCTTTTGTTAGTTTTGGCGTTCAACCTTATTTTGAAACTTATCGCGACTCTTTCAAGTTAAAAGAAGTCGACGGTTTCAATGTCGTTGGAGTTTTAAAATCTTCAAAAACCAATGCGAATTTAAAGCCTCTTGTGATAGGTGCTCATTACGATCACATCGGCATCATAGAGTCTGTTGAAGGGGATAGTATTGCAAACGGAGCAAATGATAACGCTTCCGGTACAGTTGCAGTACTCGAGCTGGCGAAATTCTTAGCGGATCAAGACTTAGGTAGAGATGTGATTTTCGCTCTTTTTTCTGCTGAAGAAAAAGGCTTGGTAGGCTCTAGGCATTTAGCCGAGAAAATGAAAGCCCAAGACGTCGTCCCTTATGTTGTTTTTAATATTGAAATGCTTGGCGTTCAGATGAAGGACAAGGAGTACAGAGCCTATGTTACTGGATATAAGACTTCAAATTTAGCTGAGGTTTTTAATAGTTATTATGAAGTTGAAGATCAATTTTTAGGATTTCTTCCTCAAGCTGCTGAATATGGTCTTTTCAAACGCAGTGATAATTATCCGTTTTTTGAAGTCTTTAATGTGCCTGCTCAAACCATTTGCACATTCGACTTTACCAATTATGAGTATTACCATCATGTGAACGATGAATTTGAAGAACTCGATGTGGATGCTTACCTAAAGCTTTTAGAGGACCTCAAGCCTGGCGTACTTCAATTGACAAATTCTGAAGAAAACACCGTAAAATTAAATTAATGTCAAAAACAATTGTCATCACAGGGACCAGTAGAGGAATAGGTTTTGAACTTGTTAAGCTCTTTGCTTCTGAAGGTCATACCGTATTTGCTTTATCCAGAAATGAAAAGCCCGTTAAACAGCTTGGTTTAGAAAATGTTCATGCTTTGTCTTGTGATTTGAGTGAATCTTTGAGTGTAGAAGCTGCTATAAAATATATTCAATCTCACACTCAAACTTTGGATATTCTTATTAATAATGCGGGTCAGTTTTTAAAACAAGAATTTAAAGACACCGTGATGGAAGACGTCAAGAAGGTATATGAAACCAATGTGTTTTCAGTTTTTGATGTGACTCATCGTTTGCTACCTCTTATGAATTCTAAAACTCATGTGGTGACTATAAGTAGTATGGGAGGAGTACAGGGGAGTATGAAATTCCCAGGTTTAGCGGCGTATAGCTCTAGTAAAGCAGCAGTAATTACGCTAACAGAGCTATTGGCTGAAGAATACAAAGAAAATGGGCCATCCTTCAACGTGCTAGCTTTAGGTGCAGTTCAAACTGAAATGCTCGAAGAAGCTTTTCCTGGCTTGCAAGCCCCTAATTCTGCTTTAGAAATGGCAAATTATATCAAGGACTTTTCTGAAAAAGGACAGCAATTTTACAATGGGAAATTACTGCAAGTTTCCAGTTCAACACCCTAATTTTTGAATGAAAGACACCCTCCAGAAATATTTGCCAGAGCGTTCAGTTGAACCGATTTTAGGTATGATTAAGGCCTATAATATTCAACTAAAAATAGTTAGTCAACGGCAAACTAAACATGGGGACTATAGACTAAAACCTGATGGATTTCATCAGATAACGGTGAATGCTAATCTCAATAAATATAGATTTTTAATTACTACGGTTCACGAAGTAGCTCACTTACTCGCCTTCAAGTCTTATGGATTTTCGATTAAGCCTCATGGACCAGAGTGGAAAGACACGTTTCAAAAATTGATGTTGCCATTTATCCATCCTCAAATTTTCCCCAACGATATCTTGCCGGAATTAGCGAGGCATTTCAAGAAACCAACGGCCAGTAGCGATACAGATGCAAGCCTTTCTTTAAGCCTTAAGCGCTATGATAAATCCAACGATAAAAACTATATATTTGAAATACCTGTTGGTAGCATTTTTAAAATCCACAATGGAAGGATGTTTAAAAAAGGGAAAAGGATTCAAAAGCGATACGAATGCCAAGAAGTAAATACCGGTAAAGTGTATGTGTTTCAACCCAATGCTGAAGTAGACCTTTTAAAATAGTACAATTTTATGGATGAAAAAGATAAATATGCCGTGATTATGGCTGGTGGAGTAGGCTCACGCTTTTGGCCAGTAAGTAGAACAGCTTATCCCAAGCAGTTTCAAGATATGTTAGGGACTGGAAAATCACTACTCCAACAAACTTTTTTAAGACTAAATAAGATTGTACCTCAAGATCATATTTTTATTCTTACCAACACCGACTATGTAGGTTTAGTTACCGAACAGCTTCCTGAAGTTTCAGGTCAACAAATTATCGCTGAGCCTGCGATGAGGAATACAGCTCCTTGTATTCTTCTTTCTGCGCTTAAAATTAATAAGGAAAACCCAAAGGCTAGTATGATCGTTGCTCCTAGCGATCACTGGATAGAAGATGAGGAGGCCTTTGCTAAAGACGTTAACAAAGCTTTTGAAGCCTGTTTTCATAAAGATCTCTTGGTAACTTTGGGTATAACACCAACATTTCCAAACACAGGCTATGGTTATATTAAATATGATAAGCATAACAAAGACACTATAAAGTCTGTAGAAAAGTTTACTGAAAAACCTGATTATGCTTCAGCACAGTCTTTTTTGAAAGAAGGAAATTATTTATGGAATGCAGGTATTTTCATCTGGAAGACTTCTTTTATTATCGATCAGTTTCAAAATCATCTTCCCGATATGTTTGATTTATTTAAACAGGGCTGGGGAAAATTAAATACTACCGACGAAGAAGCCTTCTTAAAAGACAATTATCCTAATTCTGAAAGTATTTCTATCGATTATGGAATTTTAGAAAAGGCAAAACAGGTTGGCGTCATCGAAGCTACTTTCGACTGGAGTGATTTAGGGACTTGGGGCTCCTTACACGATCAACTGGATAAAGATGAGAATGATAATGTAAGTATTAACGCGAGATCTGAATTTATAGAATCGTCTAATAATATTCTGAGAACTACAAAGGGTAAAATAGCCATTATAAAAGGTTTAAATGACTACATAGTTTTAGAGAACGAAGACCTCCTTGTCATACTGCCTAAAAAGGATGAACAAGACATTAAAACAATACGTAACTTAGTCATGGGTAAGTTTGGAGAAAACCTTGGTTAACTTATGGAAGACAATAAAGACAAAACCTCAGAAAACACTAAGAATGATTTAAATGCTGAATCTTCAGAAAAGGTAAAAAGCAGTTTAAAAGAGTCCTTTGGTAGCATAAAACATTTTCTTTATGAGCTTTTGGATATAGCGCATGATACGGATAAGGATGCTACTACGGAAGCTATTCTTAAAGATATTCCGTTCAAAGGGCACACGGCATGGATTTTAATATTCTCTATAATAATTGCCTCAATAGGTTTGAATGTTAGTAGTACTGCTGTAGTTATTGGAGCTATGCTTATCTCTCCTCTTATGGGGCCTATTGTTGGGCTAGGTTTTTCTGTCGCTATTAATGATGTGGACTCCTTGAGGAGGTCACTCATCAACCTTGGAGTGATGGTAGGTTTAAGTTTACTAACGGCCTTTCTCTATTTCCAGTTATCTCCTTTAACACAATTAACACCTGAGCTAGAAGCTAGAACATATCCTACAATTTTGGACGTTTTAATAGCTATTTTTGGTGGGTTAGCTCTAATTATTGCTAAGGCTAAACGAGGAACTATAATTACCGTTATTTCTGGTGTAGCCATTGCTACTGCTTTGATGCCTCCGCTTTGTACAGCAGGTTATGGCTTAGCGGTTTGGGACTTAAGTATCTTTGGTGGCGCCATGTATTTATTTACTATCAATACAATTTTTATAGCTTTAACGACGTTTTTAGTTTCAAAATTTTTAAGATTCCCCTTAGTGAAATATGCCAATTCACTAAGGAGAAAAAGAATTGCACAGATCGCTTCCTCAATTGCAGTTATCGTTATTATTCCCAGCATATATCTGTTTTATAATCTATTGAAAGAATCCTACTTTACCAATGATGCGAATACTTTTGTCCAAAAAGAATTAGAAAATTACAAACAGTCTTTTCTTCAAAAAAATTCAACAGTCATTTCTTATAATTCTGGCACAGATCCAACTATAGAAGCTTCGTTTTTGGGAAAAGAAATTCCAAAAGAAGTCATTATGTTATGGAAAGACAAGCTAAAAAATTATGCGTATTTAGAAGATACCGAGCTTAAAGTCCTCCAAAATGAAAATTCCGAAAATTTTGATCAACTCAAATATATGGTTGAATTAAAAAAGAGGGATTCTTTAGAACTTGCTATGTCTAAAGCCGAAATCGAAGATTTGCGTTACGAACTAAGGACCATGCAAAAAAGTAACAGAATTGTAAAATTCGATAGATTAGTGAAAGAGATTCAATTGAATTACAATAATGTAGTAGAGGTTAGTTTTGCTGATGTCATCAAGTCGAACTTTGAAAATATGGATACCATACCAACGTTCAGCATCAAATGGAATGCTGAATTAGATTTAGAAGAGAAGGAAATGAAACTCAATAAATTGAAAGAATGGTTATCTTATAAATTGAGCTTGGAAAATATTTCAGTACACTCCATTAACTAAAGGCCTTCTCTTTGCGAAATTCTTACTTTTTGAAATAAATTTGAGGCATAAACAAAGTCAGTTAATTTCTGATTATCAGTCTTGTAAATAGTGTCTTTGTTGCCCTCCCATGCTTTTAAGCCGTTTTCCAGATAAACGATGTTTTCACCTATTTCAAAAACTGAATTCATATCGTGAGTATTAATCACTGTTGTGATATCGTTTTCATGTGTAATTTCTTGAATAAGATTATCAATTACAGAAGCTGTTCTTGGGTCAAGACCCGAGTTGGGTTCATCACAAAATAAAAAATTAGGTTTGTTGACAATAGCCCTTGCTATGGAAACTCGTTTTTGCATTCCTCCACTAATTTCTGAGGGAAACTTATCATTAGTATCTATAAGATTCACCCTATCTAAGACTTCTTCAACGCGATTTTTCATCTCGCCTTTGGTCATTTCTGTAAACATTTTTAATGGGAAAACCACATTTTCTTCAACAGTCATAGAATCAAATAAGGCTCCGCCCTGAAACACCATCCCCATTTGTTTGCTCAACTCTCTTTTTTCATTTTTAGAAAAGTTCTGATAAGCTTTGCCGTTATATAGAATGGTTCCTTTATCTGGGATGAACAAACCAAGTAGGCACTTTAAGAAAACTGTTTTACCTGAGCCAGATTGGCCTATGATAAGGTTGGTTTTACCTTTTTCAAATACAGTATTGACGCCTTTTAAAACTTCTAGATCCTCAAAAGACTTATGTAAATCTTCGACTTTTATCATATCAACTTAATAACAATTGGGTGATGAAATAATTCATAAAAATAATAATCACACTCGTCCATACAAAAGAGGTGGTTGCTGCACGCCCTACTTCAAGTGAGCCTCCTTTCATATAGTAACCATGAAAAGCAGGAACTGTAGCTAAAATAATCGCAAAAACAAATGATTTTAAAAAGGCATAGAAGACTTGAAAAGGTATGAAGTCTTCTTGAAGCCCTGCTAAAAATTGTTCTGAACTTAAAAATCCACCATAAACACTCGCTGTGTAAGCTCCTATTATTCCAACAAACATGGAAATCGCAATGACAAATGGAAACATGCACATGGCAATAATTTTGGGAAAGACAAGGTAATTTAAAGAGTTTATCCCCATCACTTCTAAAGCATCTATTTGTTCTGAAACTCGCATAGTACCAATACTAGAGGTGATATAAGACCCTACTTTACCTGCCATAATAATAGCGACAAACGTAGGAGCAAATTCTAAGATAATAGACTGTCTCGCTGCAAATCCGATTAATGATTTGGGGACAAAGGGATTAGAAAAGTTTAAAGCTGTTTGAATAGCGATAACTGCTCCTATAAAAAATGAAATAAAGACTACTATTCCTAAAGAACTAATGATAAGGTCATCTAACTCTTGTAGAATAAGCCTCTTCAATTCTGAAGTTTTGGTCATCTTTCTAAAGGTTTCGTAAATCATGATGAAGTATTGACCAATACTTTTAATGTAATTTGATAGCATTCGCTCTAAGCCTTTTGAATTTTTGATAAAAATAGAATAAAAACACGAGGATTCAATTTAACTAAAGCATAAACTTAAAACCTCTACAACTTCCTATATTTGCATCAAAAATTAATATATCATGAAAATTGTATTTAGCCTTTTATTAGTTCTAATGACCCACATAAGTCTTTTTGCACAGCAAAACACGAAACTGGTTGTTGGTGTAGTCGTTGACCAAATGCGTTACGATTACTTAACTAAATTTGAAAACCACTATTCTGAAGATGGTTTTAAACGTCTGCAGAGAGAAGGGTTTGAAATGAAAAATTTTCATTTTGATTATGTGCCTACCTATACAGGACCTGGTCATACCTCAATATATACTGGTACAAGTCCTATGAATCATGGTATTATCGCAAATAACTGGTATGATAAATTTGAGAAAACTAGCGTGTATTGTGCCTCAGATCCTTCAGTGAATGCCGTCGGAATCGAGCCAGATAACAAAGCTGGGAAAATGTCTCCACAACGCATGTTAACGACTAGTTTTGCAGATCAAAACCGATTACACACTCAATTTAAAGGGAAGACAATTGGAGTTTCTTTAAAGGATAGAGGTGCGATTCTACCTGCCGGTCATACTGCTAATGCTGCGTATTGGTTTGCAGGATATGATCGTGGTGACTTTATTACAAGTGATTACTACATGCAAGACTTGCCACAATGGGTGAAGGATTTTAATAGGTCTGGTACAGCAAAAAGTTACCTTAAAGAATGGAACACACTTAAGGATATCTCCACTTATATTGAAAGTGGTCCCGATAAGAACAATTATGAAAACGGTTTTAAAGGGAAAGAAGAAGCTACATTTCCATATGACCTTAAGGAATTAGCGAAAGACAACGGTGACTTCGGCGTTATAAGACCAACACCATTTGGAAACGACTTACTTCTTGATTTTGCAAAAGAAGCTATTAAAAATGAAAAGTTAGGTCAAGATGAATTTACAGACGTTTTCACTTTAAGTTTTTCTAGCCCAGATTATACAGGTCATAATTTTGGAGTGAATTCTAAAGAAGTCCAAGACCTCTATATCCGATTAGATCAAAATATCGCTGAGTTGCTGAAGTTTTTGGACAAAGAAGTAGGCGAAGGAAATTACACCTTATTTTTAACGGCAGATCATGGTGCAGTTCATGTGCCTCAATTTCTTAAAGACAACAAAATCCCTGCTGGATATTTCGAAACAGGGGAGATGCAAAGCGCATTAGAAGCCCATCTAAGTGAGAGCTTAGGCCTTGTCGATATTATAGAGGAAATACAGAATCAACAAATTTTCTTAGATGACTCTAAGTTTAAAACTTATGCTGATTTTGTATCTGCTCAAAATGAAATCAAGCGCTTCTTGCTACACTACCAAAATATCGATAAAGTCTACACTAGGGAAATGCTGGAGCATAGTGACTTTAGTGGGAATCCTGCAGAACTTATTTTAAGAGGATTTCACCAGAAGCGAAGTGGAGATGTGGTTTATGTTCTTCAGAACTCGTATATATCATACTCAAGAAAAGGGTCGACACATGGTAGTGGAAATAATTACGATACTCAGGCACCGCTATTGATGTTTGGAAATGGTATTCAACAAGGTAAAACCTATACTAGATATCACATTCCAGATATCGCTCCTACTATTTCAGCCTTATTAGGAATTGCACTTCCCAATGGCGCAACAGGGAAGGTTATTTTTGAGGTGTTAAAATAAGCGCTGCTTAATTTTATGCCATCTATATTTTCTAATAAAGGCTCCTTCTTTTTCATTGATTAAGAAGGAGTTTTTTTTGTAGTTAGATTTTAAATAAGCGAGCATTGCTTTATAGAAAAAATCTAGTTTCTTTTTATTTAATGCCATTTTAAAACAGGTTAGAAAGGCTAATGCCAAACTATATCGCATTCTAAATAGAGAGATTCCAAAAACTTTTGGTAGACTTTTAGAGTAATGAAGTCCAGTGGGCTTAAGATGTTTTACAATTAGTGAATTTTTGGTTTCTACGTCCCATCCATAATATCTCGCCTTCATCTCATCAATCGTGTCCCAGCCCATAGCAGAGGTCAAGCCTCCAATATCCCTAAAGCAACTTTGGTGATAAGATTTTAAGGCTCCACGGATATGATCTGGATTGGTTAATTTTTCAATCTGCCAGACTCCATCAATTTCGATACTACAAAACCCTGCAAACATACCGAGTTTTGAGTTGGCTTCAAAAGCTTTATGTAAGGTTTCTAAATAATGATTTGGAAAAATAAGATCTGCATCAAACTTACAGAGGATATCATAGGAGCTAGCTAAACCAGCTAGACCAAAATTAAAAGCCTCTACAATTTTACTTCCAGGTTCATGGCTATAGCTTTTTTCTCTTGAGGTGTAGGTTAAATTCTCATGGGCAGAAGATAAGCTACTTAAAATTTCGGGTGTTTTATCTGTAGATCCGTCATCGACCACCAAAATATGTTTTGCCGAATAGATTTGATTCACCAATGAGGTCAAACATTTTTCAATATGGGCTTCTTCGTTATAGGCAGGAATAATAATGACGATGTCCACGGCTTAAGATTTTCTTTGGCAATATACCAAGTAATATCTAGGAGTAATTAGTCTAAGTAATGGTCTAAAGCCAATTTTTCGGACGGGATGGGTAAAGGTTTTAGCTTCTATGATTTCCCAGCCCGCTTTTTTTAATAACCAATTGAATTGCCAAGTTTCAAATTCGTGATAATGCCTGTCCCATGGATCAGTTTTACTTTGATAGGCTTTCGAAAACCAAAGTTTGAGAGGAACACTAGCAAATAGATGCTCACTCTGTACACTTTTTAGAATTTCTAATGGAGATAAGAGGTGTTCAAAAATTTCAAAAGCAGTCGTTATTTTTGCTGAAGAAGAGAAAAGTTGATTTCGATCTACATCTAAATCTTGACCTTTAGTATTTTCAACAGAAAACCCTTCCGCAGTCATGAGTTTTGAAAATGGATTTTCAACCCCAAGATCTAAAATCGTAGAAGGCGAATGAGCATGACTTTTTAAAAACTCCATGGTAATGTTGAAACGCTTTTCTGGGTAATGCTTTTCGTACATGGACAGTCTAGATTTCGTAGACTATAGCATTTATGTTCATACCTGCACCAACACTAGCAAACATAATGGTATCTCCAAGCTTTAAACTTTCGTGTTCAAAATTTCCTTTTAAAAACATGTCGTATAAAGTAGGTATGGTTGCCACGCTACTGTTTCCAAGTTTATTGATGCTCATCGGCATGATGTCTGAAGGCGTTTCTTTGTCAAACAGCTTAAAGAATCTATGGACAATAGCCTCGTCCATTTTTTCATTAGCTTGGTGGATAAAGATTTTTTTCAAATCAGTAATGGATTTGCCACTTTCTTCTAAACACGACTTCATCGCTTCAGGAACTTTAGATAATGCGAAATTATAGATTTTTCGACCGTACATTTTTATGTAGGCTCGATCATCTTCGCGTTTAGGTGAAAAGGATTTATCAAAGTAGATATAATTGGCCTCTGTCTTAGCATAGGTTGCTGACTTGTGTGCTAAAATACCACCAGACGAATCTATATTCTCAAAAACGGTAGCACCAGCACCATCAGAGTATATCATACTATCCCTATCATTGGGATCAACCACTCTCGAAAGGGTTTCTGCGCCAATGATCAAGCACCGCTTAGCCATTCCTGCTTTCATAAAGGCAAAGGAATGTATACAACCTTCTATCCAACCGGGGCAACCAAAGAGTAAATCATAGGCTACACAGCTTGGATTCTCAATTTGTAACTTTTCTTTGACGCGGGAAGCAATGCTTGGAACTGTATCTGCTTGTTGCTTATCGTGACTTACATCCCCAAAATTATGGGCAACGATAATATAATCTAGAGTTTCTGGATCTATACCTGAATCTTTTATAGCTTTTTCAGCGGCAAATGTTGCTATGTCTGACATGTTAAGTTCGCTACCAACATATCGTCGTTCCTCAATGCCAGTGATAGCTTTGAATTTTTTGATAATGACTTCAGGGGGAGCATCAAAAGCAGTTTCATCTTGATTGAAAAATTCACTTTTCAAAAAGTCTTCATTCTTTTTGATTATATCTGGGATATAGCTTCCAACACCAACAATTTTAATATTATTCATTTGTGAATACTTTTTATAGCAAGTTACTTTCAATGTAACTTAATTGTAAATATATAGACAAAATTAATCTATTTTCAAGTCTATTTTGAATTTGATTTTAGACAACTTCAAATTTTATATATATTTTTTTGTTTAAAAAGTTCTCTTTATAGTCATTCAGAATTTCTGATCTCTCCTTATATAGTCTGAAGTAAATTAAGTAAAAGGTGATAAATGAAAGCATCGTAAAAAATGCTAAAATAACCATAGATAAATCTTGAGTTTCACTAAGCCTACCGAGATGAGGAGCCAATAGTAAAGGCATGAAGATGATACCAATTTAAACCTATAATGTCGAAATAAATCGTTTTACCGAAATGAATTCGGCACAGGCTTTTTCGTCTGCTTTTTATTAAAAATAATTACCGTAACTCAGGCTATGCTACTTATTTTTAATTTCAATCCATCAAAAAATAATTCAATTTATTTATACGATGTTATAAATTTAATTTGGAATAAATGGAAATAGAATTAGTAGACACAAGAAGTTGATCTAAGTAAAAGTAGTTGTCTCTTTTCTTTAATCCTTTAATTTCCTTGTGATGTTTGCGAAAATAGAAGATCAATCCAAATATAATTACTATGATGAACACACCAGCAAGGACAAAGGGCATAGAGTCAAGTGAGATCATCGCAGAATAGATAATCAAAAAACATGCGGTTGCTAAAAACCAAAATCTCGGTTTTGATACGTTATCTCTAATTACTTTCAAAATCACTTTTTTGTAAAAGTAGGTTTTGATTTCCTTTATATAATAATCAGAAACATCTGAGAATCGAATTACACCATAATTTTTATATGCATTTTGAAGCGCCTCTTCAAAAGAAAGAGTCTCCTCTTCTTTGATTTGCTGTAAAATGTGGTCCTCCAAATCTCTAGCAATAAGTAATCTTACATCATTAAAGTCAACGTAGTGATTTTTTGTAAACTCAATGAGTCTTAGTTTTTCAGTATGAGATAAGTTCATAGTTTAAAGGTATCAGGTATAAAAAACCTCCTCAAGGTTAGTTCACTTAAGGAGGTTTTGAATCATTTTTCAATGGTAAGAAACTCTAGATATAAGCTTCTATTGGAGCACAGGTACAGGTGAGGTTCCTATCACCATATGCTTCATCAACTCGTCTGGTGGTTGGCCAAAATTTGTTTTCTGAAACAAAGGGTAATGGGAAAGCAGCTGTTTGTCGGCTGTAGTCGAAGTCCCAATGATCTGCGGTGAGCATCCCCATGGTGTGGGGTGCATTCTTCAACACATTATTAGGATTATCAACTGTACAAGTTTCTACCTCCTTTTTAATAGAAATCATAGCTTCACAAAATCTATCTAATTCTGCTTTACTTTCACTTTCTGTAGGTTCTATCATCATAGTTCCCGCTACTGGAAACGAAACTGTAGGGGAGTGAAATCCGTAATCGATAAGTCGTTTGGCAATATCTTTCACTTCAATACCATACTCTTTAAAATCTCTACAATCAATAATCATTTCGTGAGCAGCTCTTCCTTTTTCTCCAGAATACAAGGTTTTGTAATGTCCTTTTAGTCTATCTTGAATATAGTTAGCATTCAAAATAGCATACTCTGTAGATTCTCTAAGCCCTTTTTCTCCTAACATTCTGATGTAAGCGTATGAGATTAGGCATACAAAAGCAGATCCAAAAGGAGTTGCAGAAATGGAAGATATGGCATGAGTCCCACCAGTTTCTATTAAAGGATTGTTTGGTAAAAAAGGAGCAAGTTGCTTTGCAACACATATAGGACCAACTCCAGGGCCACCACCTCCATGAGGAATAGAAAAGGTTTTGTGTAAATTTAAGTGACAAACATCTGCGCCAATTCTTCCTGGACTCGTTAAGCCTACTTGGGCATTCATATTGGCGCCGTCCATATATACTTGTCCACCATGTTCGTGAATAAGGGTAGTAATTTTTCTGATATCCGATTCAAAAACACCGTGAGTAGAAGGATAAGTCACCATCAAGGCCGCTAGGTTTTCGCTATGTTCTTCAACTTTAGATCTTAAATCTTCAATATCGATATTACCTTTTTCGGTGGCGTTAACTACCACGACCTTCATTCCAGCCATAACTGCACTTGCAGGGTTGGTGCCGTGAGCAGAAGAAGGCACTAAACAGATATTTCTATGAGAATCCCCTCTGGATTTGTGATAAGCACGAATCACCATTAAACCAGCATATTCACCTTGTGCACCAGAATTGGGCTGCAATGAGGTAGCTGAGAATCCTGTGATTTCCGTTAAATAATCTTCTAAACTATTTAGGATTTCTTGATAGCCTAAAGCTTGCTCTTTTGGAGCAAATGGATGAATATTCCCCCATTGTGGGTTGGATAAAGGAAGCATTTCTGATGCGGCATTCAGCTTCATAGTACAAGATCCCAATGGAATCATGGAATGGTTTAAAGCTAGATCTTTTCTTTCTAGCCTTTTTATGTAACGCATCAACTCTGTTTCAGAGTGGTAGACATTGAAGACATCGTGGGTTAAAAATTCCGTTTGTCTACTTAATACACTAGAAGAGATGATACCTTCTTTTAAGTCTTCAAGTTTTAAAGTTTCTTTTTCATTC
This sequence comes from Psychroflexus torquis ATCC 700755, assembly GCF_000153485.2. NCBI lineage: Bacteria > Pseudomonadati > Bacteroidota > Flavobacteriia > Flavobacteriales > Flavobacteriaceae > Psychroflexus > Psychroflexus torquis. Next base: position 2,715,999 of record NC_018721.1, read on the forward strand.
GCTTCTCCAAAAATACCGAGAATATCGTTGAGGTCCTCAAAAGAGGTGGTTTCATTTAAAGAAATGGAAACACTTTCAGAATCTGGATAATAAAAATTGATTTCTTTTTTTTCAGCTAAATCTTTAATCTTATCCGCATCAGCTTTGATAAGAATAGTATCGAAGTAAAGTTTATTCACTTGGTAGTATCCCAATTTTTCAAGAGCGTCTGATAGACTTACTGTTTTTTTATGAATTTGACTTGCAATATGCTTAAGACCTTCTGGCCCGTGGTATACAGCATACATTCCAGCCATGATGGCAAGTAAAACTTGAGCAGTACAAATATTGGAAGTTGCCTTATCTCTTTTGATGTGCTGTTCCCTAGTTTGTAAAGCCATTCTTAAAGAGGTATCTCCATTGAGATCTTTGGTAACTCCTATAATTCTTCCTGGGATGCTTCGCTTATAATCTTGTTTAGTTGCAAAGTAAGCAGCGTGTGGCCCTCCATAACCAAGCGGAATTCCAAAACGCTGCGTGGTTCCAACGACTACATCAACTCCCCAATTCCCTGGAGCCTCAAGTAAAACAAGGCTAAGTAAATCTGCAGCGACAGCTACTTTAATGTCATTCTCTTTTGCTTTTTTGGTAAAGTTTTCAAAATCATTAATTTCTCCACATTTACCAGAATATTGAACCAGTGTACCAAAGAAACTAGAATCAAAATCAAATTCATCATATTTTCCAATGACCAATTCGATTGCTAGAGGCTCAGATCTGGTCTGTAATAAAGCTAAGGTTTGAGGTAACACATTATCACCGACAAAAAACTTAACAACTTTATTTTTCTTTTGTCCCTTTGTTCTTACAGAATATAATAAATTCATGGCTTCAGCTGCAGAAGTAGCTTCGTCGAGTAAAGAAGCGTTGGCCAATTCCATACCTGTTAAGTCAGACACCATTGTTTGAAAATTCAGCAAGGCTTCTAGTCTACCTTGAGCAATTTCAGCTTGATAAGGAGTGTAAGCGGTATACCATCCTGGATTTTCAAAAACATTTCTTTGGATTACTGCAGGAAAAATAGCTTCATGGTAACCAAGACCTATATAAGACCTAAAAGTTTTGTTTTTTTTAGCAATAGAATTAATATGCTTAGAAAATTCATACTCAGTAAGCGGAGCGGGTAAGTCTAGCTTTTGTTCCAACTTTATATCGTCTGGAATAGTCTCGTAGATTAATTGTCCTGTTGATTCAGCTCCAACGGCTTTAAGCATTTCTTTTATGCTCTTCCCACGAGGACCAATATGTCTTGATGCAAATGACTCTATATTCATTTAAGATTTTTTAGAAATTTGGTCACAAAATTACATTATTTTAAATGAAACGATTGTTAAAGATGGATTGACTATCGTTAAGTTTTAAAGAAAATTACTTTGAATAAACTTTACTTTTGTGGGTATGAATTTTTTACAACAAACCTTTAAGTTTTATATCAATTCAAGTCTTCATGTAGCGCTTGCCGTTGTCTCTTTTACAATGGTGACTTATCAGAATTTTAATCTACCAGTGGACAGTGATATAGTGGTGTTCGTTTTTTTCTCGACAGTAGTGGCTTACAATTTTGTTAAATACTATCCAGTATTAAAATTGAAGCGTGAAACCATTACTATTGAATTGAAGAGAATAGTTTTGTTGTCCCTTCTATCCATCATTCCGTTGGGAATGATTTTAGTGACTATGACACCTGAAGTTTTTCTTTTTATCGTTTGCATGGGGATCTTAACTCTACTATATGTATTGCCTTTTTTGCCAAAGACAAAAAACCTTAGAGATGTGAGTGGCCTAAAGATATTCGTCATCGCCTTAGTTTGGACTGGAACAACTGTGGTATTGCCTTTTTTTGAGACTGGTCAAGGTTATAACCTTTTAGCTACAGAGACTATGTATTATGCCTTAAGTAGATTTTTCTTGATTATAGTGCTTACCATTCCTTTTGAAATCAGGGATACAAAACTTGATAGTCTGTACCTAAAAACACTTCCTCAGTGGGTAGGGGTTAGAAGTGCCAAAGTGATAGGAGTATTATTAAGTTTGTTATCCTTGTTTTTTTTAGTTTTAGGTGGGGAGGACTTATTCAGTCTTTATAATACATTATATATAGTGGTAATAGGATTCGTATTGTTCTCAAACCAAAACAATACTCTTTACTATTCTGCATTTTGGGTGGAGAGTTTTCCTTTACTTTGGTTTGTGTCGATTTTTATTTTCGGCTAATACTTTTGATTACCAGTCCTTTACCTTCGGATAGAATTTTAATGCAAAGAAATCGCATTATTGATTAGGTTAGAAGGGAAAAAAGGTTGTAGTTTTGCACTCCGCTAAACGAGGTGTAAGAGACGCACAGAGGCGTAAGGTAATACAGATTGGGTTATAGGGTTTGTAGAATTGGTTTTGATTTGGTTTTGATTTATTAAAGTTCTTTAAAATAAAGTTTAATTTTTTTCTTCAAAACGCCTTGTTAGGTTAAAAATAAGTATTAGGTTTGCAACCGCTTAGAGAAGCATACGAGTTTAAGATCATTTGGATATGATTTAAACAACAAGAATTAAAAGTTCATTGACATATTGAATTGACAATACAAGTAAGAGATTACTTGTAGAATTAGAAACATTAAGATTATACTCTAATATTAGAGTTGATTCCTGAGAATAAGATGTAAGAGTCGAATTTAAGAAAAGCGTTAAGATATATAAGATTTAACGATGAAGAGTTTGATCCTGGCTCAGGATGAACGCTAGCGGCAGGCTTAACACATGCAAGTCGAGGGGTAACATTGTAGCTTGCTACAGATGACGACCGGCGCACGGGTGCGTAACGCGTATACAATCTACCTATTACTAAGAGATAGCCCAGAGAAATTTGGATTAATATTTTATAGTATTATCGATTGGCATCAATTGATAATTAAAGATTACGGTAATAGATGAGTATGCGTCCTATTAGCTTGATGGTAAGGTAACGGCTTACCATGGCTACGATAGGTAGGGGTCCTGAGAGGGAGATCCCCCACACTGGTACTGAGACACGGACCAGACTCCTACGGGAGGCAGCAGTGAGGAATATTGGACAATGGGAGCAATCCTGATCCAGCCATGCCGCGTGCAGGAAGACTGCCCTATGGGTTGTAAACTGCTTTTATACAGGAAGAAAAAGGTTCACGTGTGAACTGTTGACGGTACTGTAGGAATAAGGATCGGCTAACTCCGTGCCAGCAGCCGCGGTAATACGGAGGATCCAAGCGTTATCCGGAATCATTGGGTTTAAAGGGTCCGTAGGCGGGACAATCAGTCAGTGGTGAAAGTTTGCGGCTCAACCGTAAAATTGCCATTGATACTGTTGTTCTTGAGTGCTTGTGAAGTGGTTAGAATGAGTAGTGTAGCGGTGAAATGCATAGATATTACTCAGAATACCGATTGCGAAGGCAGATCACTAACAATTCACTGACGCTGATGGACGAAAGCGTAGGTAGCGAACAGGATTAGATACCCTGGTAGTCTACGCCGTAAACGATGGTTACTAGCTGTTCGGACTAATTGCGGTCTGAGTGGCTAAGCGAAAGTGATAAGTAACCCACCTGGGGAGTACGTTCGCAAGAATGAAACTCAAAGGAATTGACGGGGGCCCGCACAAGCGGTGGAGCATGTGGTTTAATTCGATGATACGCGAGGAACCTTACCAGGGCTTAAATGCAGTTTGACAGGGGTGGAAACATCTTTTTCTTCGGACAAATTGCAAGGTGCTGCATGGTTGTCGTCAGCTCGTGCCGTGAGGTGTCAGGTTAAGTCCTATAACGAGCGCAACCCCTTTGTTTAGTTACCAGCATGTAAAGATGGGGACTCTAGACATACTGCCAGTGTAAACTGTGAGGAAGGTGGGGATGACGTCAAATCATCACGGCCCTTACGTCCTGGGCTACACACGTGCTACAATGGTAGGGACAGAGAGCAGCCACTGGGTGACCAGGAGCGAATCTACAAACCCTATCACAGTTCGGATCGCAGTCTGCAACTCGACTGCGTGAAGCTGGAATCGCTAGTAATCGCATATCAGCCATGATGCGGTGAATACGTTCCCGGGCCTTGTACACACCGCCCGTCAAGCCATGGAAGCTGGGGGTACCTGAAGTCGGTCGCCGCAAGGAGCCGCCTAGGGTAAAACTAGTAACTGGGGCTAAGTCGTAACAAGGTAGCCGTACCGGAAGGTGCGGCTGGAATACCTCCTTTTTTAGAGTATTGCATTTGATAAAATGTAATAGATGCTTTTTTAAAGGGAATCATTAAGACTTTAGTAGTAAAGTTGCTTTTGATGTTTCTAGTTGTCAATTTAATATTATTATAAGGTCTACAGTCTCATAGCTCAGCTGGTTAGAGCGCTACACTGATAATGTAGAGGTCGGCAGTTCGAGTCTGCCTGAGACTACTTAAGTCGAGGGAAGACGAGAAGTTTATCCTGAGTAGCTACTTTTTTTATAAAAAGAGCGTATCGAAGGGAGTTGCCTGAGACTACTTAAGTCGAGGGAAGACGAGAAGTTTATCCTGAGTAGCTCTTTTTTTTTATAAAAAGGGCATATCGAAGGGAGTTGCCTGAGACTACTTAAGTCGAAGGGAGTTCATCTTAGATTATGATTTAGTCATATTGGCAGGATGCATATAATGCAAACAGTCATGAAGACACTAGACATCAACTTATAATATAAAACAAGTAGTATCTAATTGGTTTTAGATATTACAACAATACTCCACCATCTATTTTATGTAAATGGTTTTTATTTATCGCCTTCGGGAGATTGATAAGGGGTTGAAAGTTCATTGACATATTGAAGATATATAAGAATACGAGAGTAAGAGAATTATTATTTCTTTTAATTAAGGAGTAAGAGTACTTTAGAGTAAAATAAATAAATAATTATCGAATAGATAAGCTTATTAAGGGCGTATGGGGGATGCCTAGGCTCTCAGAGGCGACGAAGGACGTGACAAGCTGCGAAAAGCTGCGGGGATTAGCACATATGAATTGATCCGCAGATATCCGAATGGGGCAACCCACTATACTGAAGGTATAGTATTCCGCAAGGAAAGCGAACCCGGTGAACTGAAACATCTAATTAGCCGGAGGAAGAGAAAACAATAGTGATTTTGCTAGTAGCGGCGAGCGAACGTGAAACAGCCCAAACCAATACTGTTACGGCAGTACTGGGGTTGTAGGACTACGATATCGTCATTAATAATGAACCCGAATACTTTGGAAAGAGTGTCCATAGAAGGTGACAGGCCTGTAGGGGTAAGATATTAATGATGTAGTAGTATCCTGAGTAGTGCGGGGCACGAGAAACCTTGCATGAATCAGCCGGGACCATCCGGTAAGGCTAAATACTACTGAGAGACCGATAGTGAACCAGTACCGTGAGGGAAAGGTGAAAAGAACCTTGAATAAAGGAGTGAAATAGACCCTGAAACCATACGCTTACAAGCGGTCGGAGTCTTCAATTTATTGGGGATGACGGCGTGCCTTTTGCATAATGAGCCTACGAGTTACCACCGTTAGCAAGGATAAATAATTCAGTTATGGATCCGCAGCGAAAGCGAGTCTGAATAGGGCGACTAAGTTAGCTGTGGTAGACGCGAAACCGTGTGATCTACCCTTGGGCAGGTTGAAGCTGTGGTAACACATAGTGGAGGACCGAACCCGTTGACGTTGAAAGTCTTGGGATGACCTGAGGGTAGGGGTGAAAGGCCAATCAAACTCGGAAATAGCTCGTACTCCCCGAAATGCATTTAGGTGCAGCGATTAAATAGTTTTATAGAGGTAGAGCTACTGATTGGATGCGGGGGCTTCACCGCCTACCAATTCCTGACAAACTCCGAATGCTATAAAATGTTTTTAATCAGTGAGGGCATGGGTGCTAAGGTCCATGTCCGAGAGGGAAAGAACCCAGAGCATCAGCTAAGGTCCCAAAATATATACTAAGTTGAACAAACGCGGTCAGACTGCTTAGACAGCTAGGATGTTGGCTTGGAAGCAGCCATTCATTTAAAGAGTGCGTAACAGCTCACTAGTCGAGCGGTCAGGCATGGATAATAATCGGGCATAAGTATATTACCGAAGCTATGCTCTTACAATTAGATTTGTGAGAGGTAGGGGAGCATTCTAAACAGCGCAGAAGGTGTACTGTAAGGTATGCTGGAGCGTTTAGAAAAGAAAATGTAGGCATAAGTAACGATAATGCGGGCGAGAAACCCGCACACCGAAAGACCAAGGATTCCTCAGCTATGCTAATCAGCTGAGGGTTAGTCGGGGCCTAAGGCGAACCCGAAAGGGGTAGTCGATGGACAAGCAGTTAATATTCTGCTACCTGCTTTAAATTAAACGAGACGGAGAAGGAAATCTAGTGCGTGCAGACGGAATTGCACGTTGAATCTACTGTAAGGTAGAGATAGTACACCAAAGCTACGGTGGCGGTGATAATCTAGAGGCCGTTCTTCCAAGAAAATCAATTAAAGCAGCCCGTACCGTAAACCGACACAGGTAGTTGGGATGAGAAATCTAAGGTGCTCGAGAGATTCATGGCTAAGGAACTAGGCAAAATGGGCCCGTAACTTCGGGAGAAGGGTCGCCCTCACTTTTGAGTGAGGGCCGCAGTGAAGAGGTCCAGGCGACTGTTTATCAAAAACACAGGGCTCTGCTAAATCGAGAGATGCAGTATAGGGCCTGACACCTGCCCGGTGCTGGAAGGTTAAGAGGAGATGTTAGCTTTGCGGCGAAGCATTGAATTGAAGCCCCAGTAAACGGCGGCCGTAACTATAACGGTCCTAAGGTAGCGAAATTCCTTGTCGGGTAAGTTCCGACCTGCACGAATGGTGCAACGATCTGGACACTGTCTCAGCCATGACCTCGGTGAAATTGTAGTATCGGTGAAGATGCCGATTACCCGCTGTGGGACGAAAAGACCCCGTGAACCTTTACTATAGCTTAATATTGACTTTGGATAAGTGATGTGTAGGATAGGTGGGAGACATTGAAGCGGCCTCGCTAGGGGCAGTGGAGTCATTGTTGAAATACCACCCTTTACTTGTTTGAAGCCTAACCCCGACTTAAGTTGGGGGACATTATTTGGTGGGTAGTTTGACTGGGGTGGTCGCCTCCAAAAGAGTAACGGAGGCTTCTAAAGGTTCCCTCAGCACGCTTGGTAACCGTGCGTAGAGTGCAATGGCATAAGGGAGCTTGACTGAGAGACCTACAAGTCGATCAGGTACGAAAGTAGAGCATAGTGATCCGGTAGTTCCGCATGGAAGGGCTATCGCTCAAAGGATAAAAGGTACTCCGGGGATAACAGGCTGATCTCCCCCAAGAGCTCACATCGACGGGGGGGTTTGGCACCTCGATGTCGGCTCGTCACATCCTGGGGCTGGAGAAGGTCCCAAGGGTTGGGCTGTTCGCCCATTAAAGTGGCACGCGAGCTGGGTTCAGAACGTCGTGAGACAGTTCGGTCTCTATCTACAGTGGGCGTTAGAAATTTGCGTGGATCTGACTCTAGTACGAGAGGACCGAGTTGGACAAACCTCTGGTGTATCTGTTGTTCCGCCAGGAGCATAGCAGAGTAGCTACGTTTGGAAGGGATAAGCGCTGAAAGCATATAAGCGCGAAACCCACCACAAGATGAGATTTCTTTAAAGGATCCCCAAAGACGATGGGGTTGATAGGTCACAGGTGTAAAGGCAGTAATGTCATAGCCAAGTGATACTAATTATCCATATAGCTTATCTATGAGACGATTATTAGTTTATTTTATCCTTACTTAACATCTTGTTATATATCTTTAACTATGTCACGATATTAGAATTCCCGCATTAGCTGGAACTACTTATAAAGGTGATTGAGACGTACTCAATTAACTTTAATGATTTAAGGTGGTTATAGCAACGGGGCTCACCTCTTCCCATTCCGAACAGAGAAGTTAAGCCCGTTTGCGCCGATGGTACTGCATACTTGTGGAAGAGTAGGTCGCCGCCTTCTTATACTAAACCCTTCATTGCTTAACGTAATGAAGGGTTTTTTTTGTTTATAGGATTTCCTAAATCCTCATTCTATTTAGTATTTTAGCATAAAAAAACGTGTCTCAAAAAAGCCCTCAGAAAGTAACTCCATTAATGAAGCAATACAATGCCATCAAGGACAAATATCCTGATGCGATGCTTCTCTTTAGAGTTGGCGACTTTTATGAAACTTTCGGAGAAGATGCTGTTTCTGCTTCCCGAATTTTAAACATTGTTCTTACCAATCGTAATAATGGAGGCGAACGCTCAGAACTTGCTGGCTTTCCTCATCATTCCTTAAATACATATTTACCAAAACTTGTCAAGGCTGGATTAAGGGTTGCCATATGTGACCAGCTTGAAGATCCTAAGCAGACTAAAACGATCGTCAAAAGAGGTGTAACAGAATTAATTACTCCTGGAGTCTCCTTAAATGATGATGTCTTGTCTAGAAATTCCAATAATTTTTTATGCTCGATATTTTTAGGTTCCAAACAAAACTATGGTATTTCCTTTTTAGATGTTTCTACAGGTGAATTTCTTGTTTCTGAGGGGTCGCTTGAAGACATAGATAAGCTGCTTCAAAACTTTAATCCGAGTGAAATTCTTATTTCTAAAAAGCAAAAAAATGCTTTACACGATACTTTAGGAAAACAACACCCTTTTTTTTACTTAGATGATTGGATATTTAAAACGGACTTCTCTCTGGAAGCGATTCATTCTCATTTTAAAACCACTTCAGTAAAAGGCTTTGGAGTTCAAGATTTTGAAGAAGGTTTAATTTCTTCAGGGGCTATTCTTCACTATTTATCTGAAACCAATCATTTTCAACTTGAGCATATAAACACCATTTCAAGAATTGCGAAAGAAGACTATGTTTGGATGGATAGGTTTACAATAAGGAATCTTGAATTATATCATTCTTCTACCCCTGGTGCTGTCACTCTTATCGACGTGATTGATAAAACTGCTTCAGCAATGGGAAGCAGGATGCTTAAACGTTGGTTAGCTTTTCCTTTGAAATCTGAATATAAGATTAATCAGCGTTTAGAAAATGTCAGTTTGTTTAAAAGCAATTTTGATTTGCAAACCGAGATAAGATCCTACTTAAAACAGATCAGTGATATTGAACGTTTAATTTCAAAAGTGGCGACCTTAAAAATAAACCCTAGAGAGTTGCTTCAGCTTAAAAACTCTATGGATGTTATAAAATCTTGCATGCTTTTGCTTAGAAAATCTGGCCATGAAAGTTTAAAAACAATTGCAGATCAGTTAAATTCCTGTGATGTACTTAGGGCCAAAATCGACTCAGCACTATCTGATGAACCTCCCGTTAATATTCTTAAAGGTAATGCTATTAAAAGCGGTTTTTGTGAGGAGTTAGATGATATTCGAAAAATCGCGTTCTCTGGTCATGATTTCTTAAATGAAATGTTAGAGAAAGAATCCAAGCTTACCGGTATTCCTAGTTTAAAAATAGGCAGCAATAATGTGTATGGCTATTACCTCGAAGTGAGACATGCTCATAAAAATAAAGTGCCAGAGGAGTGGACACGAAAGCAAACCCTTGTCAATGCAGAACGTTATATTACTGAGGAGCTTAAAGTGTATGAGGAAAAAATTCTTACCGCAGAGGAAAAAATTTCAACACTAGAGCAGCAGCTCTTTCATGAATTAGTGATCTGGACCCAAGATTATATCAAAGTTATACAACAAAACGCAGTTCAAATCGCACAGCTAGATTGTCTTTCTGGTTTTGCTCAATTGGCAATGGAACGTAATTATAATAGACCTATAATCAATGGAAGTTTAGAACTCAACATTAAAGAGGGGAGGCATCCAGTCATTGAAAACCAACTTAAAGCAGAAGAAGAATATATCAGTAATGATCTCTACTTAGATCAGGAGACTCACCAAATCATAATGATTACAGGTCCCAACATGAGTGGTAAATCCGCTTTACTAAGGCAAACAGCTCTCATTGTCTTATTAGCTCAAATGGGAAGCTTTATACCTGCTTCTTCTGCAGAGATCGGCATTGTAGATAAAATTTTTACTAGGGTAGGCGCAAGCGATAATATCTCTATGGGAGAATCAACATTTATGGTAGAAATGAACGAATCTGCTAGTATTTTAAATAATTTATCGGGAAGAAGCCTAGTTTTATTAGATGAAATTGGACGAGGTACAAGTACATACGATGGTATTTCTATCGCTTGGGCTATTGCTGAGTATATTCATGAGCATCCCACAAAGGCTAAAACACTTTTTGCGACTCATTATCATGAGCTTAATGAAATGTCTAAACAATTTGAACGCATCAATAATTACAATGTTTCTGTCAAAGAGCTAAAAGACAAAGTTTTGTTTTTAAGGAAACTAGTTCCTGGCGGGAGTGAACATAGTTTTGGAATTCATGTGGCTAAAATGGCAGGTATGCCTCAATTTGTTGTTCAGAAGGCTCATAAAATTTTAAAAAAACTCGAATCTTATAGAGATTTAGAAGGAGATGCGAGTCTATTGAAACAGGCAATTCAGCCAGAGCCACAACTGAGTTTTTTCAATATGGACGATCCTTTATTAGAGGAAATCAAGGATGAAATCCTCAGTTTAGATATCGACACCCTAACCCCTGTGGAAGCCTTGATGAAACTCAATGAAATAAAAAGACTACTTAAGCCTAAAGCAAAAAAGTAGATAAAGTTTAAGAAATCTTCTCTAAAAAATTATCTTTTCAGATTTTACGTAAAAGGTTTTGAAAAATCAAATAATATATTAAATTTGCACTCGCAATTAATCATGCGAAAGTAGCTCAGCGGTAGAGCACCACCTTGCCAAGGTGGGGGTCGCGGGTTCAAATCCCGTCTTTCGCTCTATTTCGCTCGGATGGTGGAATTGGTAGACACGTTGGACTTAAAATCCAATGACCATTGCGGTCGTGCGGGTTCAAGTCCCGCTCCGAGTACCAAACCCTTTGAGAAATCAAAGGGTTTTTTTATTTGATATCTATCTCCTATGCCTAGAAAACTAAAAAACAGAGAGCTCATTCGTAAAACAGATGAAGAATTTAAGGATTCTCCAAAAACTCCACTGATTTTGATTCTTGATAACATAAGAAGTCTAAACAATATTGGCTCTGTTTTTCGAACGTCTGATGCCTTCCTTATTCAAAAGATCTATCTGTGCGGCATCACAGCGACACCTCCTCATAAGGATATCCAAAAAACTGCTTTAGGAGCCACTCAGACCGTAGACTGGGCTTATGTAGAAAATACTCTAGAAGTCGTCAAAGATTTACAGCAGCAAGGTGTGAAGGTCATGTCGATAGAGCAAGCTGAAGATTCGATATCATTAAAGGACTTTAATCCTAGACAGAATCAACTCTATGCCCTAGTCTTAGGTCATGAGGTAAAAGGGGTTCAACAAGAGGTTGTAGACCAATCTGACGGGGTTCTTGAAATTCCACAATTAGGGACCAAGCATTCTTTAAACATCTCAGTAACAACTGGCATTTGTGTGTGGGATTTTATGTCAAAAACACAGGGTATTTAATTTATTGAATTTTGAAAAGTTGAAGTCTCTCTAAATTCTCTTTTACGCTTTTTCTTCCTCTACTTTTTTTTGAAGCATTTTCAATTCATCTCTAAATCTAGCAGCTTCCATAAAGTCAAGATCCTTCGCAGCTTTTTCCATAGATTTTCTCACCTTGGTCATTCTCTTTTTCAAGTCGCTTTCAGAATAATTAGCGACAGCTTCTTCTGCAGCTTCAAGGGTTGGCATTTCTATCACTTCGTAGGGTTCCTTTTTCTTTCCACTTAAGGCAGAATCCAAGGATTTTTTGACAGCCTGTGGTGTAATGTTATGTTTTATATTGTAATCAATTTGTTTTTGGCGTCTATAATCGGTTTGGTCCATGGTTTTCTGCATGCTAACTGTAATTTTATCTGCATACAGTATGCCTTTGCCTTCCAGATGTCTAGCGGCTCTCCCTATAGTTTGAGTCAGTGTTCTGTTACTTCTTAAAAAGCCCTCTTTATCCGCATCCAAAATGGCCACCAAAGATACTTCAGGTAAATCTAGACCTTCCCTCAGTAAATTTACACCCACCAAAACATCAAACACTCCTTTTCTTAAGTCAGACATAATTTCAACTCTTTCTAAAGTGTCGATATCACTGTGGATATACCGGGTTCTTATTTTTACTCTGGTCAAATACTTGGACAACTCTTCTGCCATTCGTTTGGTTAGAGTTGTTACCAATATTCTTTGATCTTTATCAACTCTGATATTAATTTCTTCAATGAGATCATCGATTTGATTCTGACTAGGTCGTACTTCTATCACTGGATCCAATAATCCTGTTGGTCTTATGACCTGCTCAACAACTACTCCACCAGATTTTTGCAATTCATAATCAGCTGGAGTAGCACTCACATAGACCACCTGGTTTTGCAAAGCTTCGTATTCTTCTAGCCTTAGCGGCCTATTGTCCATGGCAGCAGGTAGTCTAAATCCATAATCTACCAAGTTTTCCTTACGAGATCGGTCACCACCATACATAGCCCCTACTTGGGGAATGGTAACGTGACTTTCATCCACAATCATTAAAAAATCGTCTGGAAAATAATCAATCAAACAAAATGGTCTTGTGCCTGGCTTCCTTCCGTCTAAATACCTAGAGTAGTTTTCAATTCCAGAGCAATAGCCTAATTCTTTTATCATTTCAAGATCGAAGTTGGTTCGTTCCTCGATACGTTTAGCTTCTAAAGGTTTTCCTATATCTTTAAAGTATTCAATCTGTTTTCCTAGATCGATAGCAATTTGATCGATAGCTTGATTTAGGATATCAGGGGAAGTCACGAAAATATTGGCAGGATAAATATTTAATTTATCATATTTCGCCATAACCTCTTTGGTTTCAACATCAAAAGCTTCAATCTCTTCAATTTCGTCACCAAAGAAGTGAATGCGATAAGCATGATCAGCATAGCCCGGAAACACATCTAAGGTATCTCCTTTTATTCTGAAATTACCACGATTAAATAGAGCTTCTGTTCTAGAGTATAAACTTTGTACCAAACGTTGAAGAAGTTTAGTTCTTGAAATCTGCTGATCCACTTCGATAGAAATAACATTCTTTTGAAATTCTGCGGGGTTTCCAATACCATACAGACAACTTACCGAAGCAACAACTATAACATCTCGCCGTCCTGAAAGTAATGAGGAAGTGGTGCTTAGTCTAAGTTTTTCAATTTCATCATTGATGGATAGATCTTTTTCAATATAAGTTCCACTTGAAGGGATAAAGGCTTCTGGCTGGTAATAATCATAATAGGACACAAAATATTCAACGGCACTATCAGGAAAAAACGCTTTGAATTCTGAATAGAGTTGTGCCGCTAGAGTTTTATTATGAGCCAGAACCAGTGTTGGTCTTTGAACCTCTTCCACCACATTGGCCATGGTGAAGGTCTTTCCCGATCCTGTGACGCCCAATAAAGTTTGATACCGCTCATTATTATGAAGACCCTTTACCAGTTTATCGATCGCTTGAGGTTGGTCGCCAGCAGGTTTGAAATCTGATTTCAGAGTGAATTTCATAAAGTTAATTTTTGGCGAATATACTTGGAAAGGAAGTCATCGCAAACTTTCTTTATGTCCTTTGGCATTACTTTCACAAGTGAATATACTTCAAAATATAGGTAACAATTCGACTCTTTATGTTACTGAAAAATAATCTCTTTATTGGTTTTTGGTATTTTTTTGACTTGATATGGAATCAACAGAGGTAAGGTGACCATAGAACCTTCTGGAGAGTTATTTTGAATTTTGAAGACAAGTGTGGTTTCATTTTCACTTTCAAATAAAATATCAATAGAATACCCGCTGGTATTTCTAACTTCATCTGTAGCTATTAATAGTATATCTTGTTGAAAGTTGATTGGGTTTTCATCAAAATAACTTAGAAATGATTCTTTGTCTGCAAAGGTGTTTTCAAGTTCAGATTGATTGCTGATACTGAAATTTTGATTGGCTAGGGATCTATTTTCATCGTTAAAATTGCCGTCTTTGACGAATTCTAATCTAGAATCAGCTTTAGTCATATCATCCTCTGAAGAGCAGCTGAAAAGCACCATGGAAAGCAGTAGAAGAAGGATAGGTTTCATAATTCATTTTTTATTAAGAGGCTAAAAGTGGGTAAGGCATGCTTTAGTTTAATGAAAACCTTACTAAAACTTCACTCTTCACTTCCATTTGATCAAAAGATAGGTTTGGAGAATAGGTTTCATTTATAGAGGAAGCTCCTCTTATCTGTACACCAGAAGCTTTTCCTTGTAAAGCATAGGTATAGGAGTTGGTTTCCGAAATATATATCGCCTTACCAATATCTTGCCCTATAGCTTTAGACATTGCTCCAGCAGCTTCTTTTGCATTAGTTACCGCTTTTGCTTTCATCTGTGATTGAATAAGATCAATTTGAGAGTGTTCCGTTTTTCCTAAGTTGATATTAGAAATCTCAATGTCTTGTAATGCGTTTAAGACCTTACCTAAAGTAGAGGCCTGATACACCAAAAGGCTGTAGGACTTATTTTTTAGAACTTTCTGACCAGACAAAAAATAAGATTTAAAGTTACTCCCAGCATCAGCTACAAAGAGTTGCTTTTCAATATCAATAGATAGTTTTTCTAATTCTGAAATCATCTTTTGTTCCAGCTTTTCGACGCTTGTTCTTCCATTGGTATCGTCTTTAGATATTAAAATATCCAAGTAAATCCTGTCTGGACTTACTAAAGTGTCAGCGGTACCTCCAATACCAATTTAAACCTATAATGTCGCAATAAATCGTTTCTTTTTTGCCTGCTTTTCATCAAAAATAATTACCGTAACTAAGGCTATGCTAATTATTTTAACTTCAATCAATCAAAAAACCTGTGCTGAGCTACGTCGTAGTATAATTCAATTTATTCGTACGACATTATAAATTTAATTTGGTATAACTTCTATATAAGGTTGATCTATAAAGTTTTTTTGCTGAGCTATAGCGTTGGAGATACATAAGAAGAATATTAAAAAGCTGAGTAAAGATTTCATAAGGTTTCAGTTTAAAAAAGATTAAGTTAGTTTTATGTACAGGTCAGCGTTTCAAAGTGAAATTACCTGTTTCTACCCGACCATCTGAAAATTGGATGCGGAACCAATAGTCATCCGTGGGCATATTTTCACCAGTATAGGTTCCATCCCATCCCCGATCTTGATTCGTAAACGAAGCTAGCAGTTTACCATAGCGGTCATAGATCTCCAGCTGAATATTCTGTTGATTGGTTCCGGATAAACCGCTTATTTTCCAAATATCGTTAATGCCATCTCCATTGGGCGTAAAAAACTCCATAATTCCCAGTACACTCACCGTTTTTTGGGAGACTCCGCAGCCCAATTTATCGCGAACAAAAACAGTATAAATTCCAGGATTCAAGTTTTTGAATCTATTGGATTCTTGAAAGTTGATCGGTTCATTTAATGCATACTCATAGATACCTAAACTAGAACGATTAATAGTAATTTCAATAAATTTATTATCCCTTGAAGAATCTTCTACATTCACCTCAAAATCAGCGATATTGGACTCGATAACTTCAAAGGTTTTAAAGACAGAACAACTAGAATTAGGTTCTTTTATTTCAACGCTATAGAGTTCAGCTTGGTTAACTCCTAAATTTTGAGATATTTCTCCTGTAGACCATGAAAACTCATAGTTTGATGAATTTTCATCACCATTTAAGGCATCGAGGACAATTGGATTTGGGAAATCTTCAATACAATAAATAACCAACTCATCGTCCAAATTAACATCAGGAAACTCTTGGATAGTCAGATCGACCTCTACTATAGATGTGCAAATACCAAAAGTGATCACTTTAACAAATAGAGATTCTAATCCTTCGTTATTTATAAAGCTAGGAGATGTAGGTATCGGGTTATTTTCTAAATCAGCATCTTGAAAGTTTCTATAAAAAATCAAGTTGATCTCATTAGGGTTCACTTGAGTATCATTAGCGAGAATAGTATTGATTTCAGTTAAATCAAAACTAGCAAATTCCTCTTGGACTTTTTTACAAGCAATAAGCTCTGTGTTATTGTATTTTGGACCTTTATTGAAGGTGACTCGAGCTACACCTATTAAAGGACATTCGCCAGTATTCAGGTCTACTTCTAGACTATAATTTTCTTGAAGAGGAAAATTTGAACTTGTAGGTATACTTATCTCTAAAAAATATTTAGTCTCCCCAAATAAAATGTCGCCTTCCTTCTTCCAGACATAACTAGCCCCAGGTCTATCTTCATAGATCAGCGTATAGGAGTATTTGTCGCAAAGGCTTACTTCTTCTATGACTTCATCTGTGGTAGTATCAACAATAGGAATCCGTTTATTGAAAAGCGATTGGATAAAAGGAGGGAGTCCGAAAGTAGCAATTCTGCCATTAAGAGAAATCGCTCCTTGAGAGGCGCTTTGGCTATAGTTGCTAGCGGTACCAAGTTCGTTTGGATTGGTGATGACTCCTAAAGTAGAAGTACTTCTTAAAGAATGATAAATTTTACCATCAGGTCCTAGTTGAAGTGCCGTCCTAGTCACACTTAAGTTGGTGATGGATGTGATAGAACTTGGAATATCCGTAGAATTTAAATCCCATTGATAAATTTTATTGGATGTATCATCTACCGTGGCATAGGCTTTTGTTCCATCTTGGGAAAATTCTACTCCGTAAGCATTCACTCCAGCAATCAATTCAAGTGGGTTTGTAACAGCTCCAGTTAAATTATCAAAATCATAAATATAGACATTACCATCACCAAAGTCGCCATTCCCATCGATAGGGTTGAAGTTTGTGGTGTTATGAGCGATAAGTAATTTGTCTCCAAGAGGAGAGGCTTTTAAGTAACCTATAGCCGCTCTGCGATAATTAGTAACCTCTAGGAGAGGCGGGACTAATGAAATCATGGGGGTCTCATCTATCCCAGTTTGATCTATAAAAAACGCATAAAATTTATTTCTGAAGTGAGTAATTACCCATACTGAGTTGCAGTCGCTACCTCTGACGGCTGTAATTTTTTCGGAAGCTTTGTATTTTATCTGTTCAGAATCAATAACATCATAAGTGATTAGTTTCTTGTTCCTTTCACTTAGGATTACGTTTCCTAATCCGCCATCAAGGCTTAAGTCTACTATTGAATAATTCAAACCATTATTAAATCCATCATCAGTTTCTGGAACACCTTGATTAGTATCAGTATATAAAGGAATTGAATTTCCATTGCTATTTGCAGGGCCCTGATTAGGATAAGCGTTGGCGTTTTCATGGTGAGGCTCATCGATGGTAAAAACAAAATAAAGATCAGGATTTGTGGGATGAGGAACAATAAGTCCGCTGGAGGTACTGGATGGATCGCCATTTAATCCTGTGCCATTAAAATAATCTGCATTGGACATGATTTGGTGATTCCTATTCCAAATCGTTCTCCCATCGGTATACATCAATAGATTGCCATTAGCATCAGAAATCGAAGAACAGCCTTCATTAGTAATCAGCTGTCCGTTAGTAAGCGCCGAAGGTGGATTGGTGTTGAAGGTGATTCCAGCTTGGGAACCAAAATACCAGTTATTGGCTTCACCCTGAGCTAAAGCTCCCCAGAAAGATAATAGAAAAATAGAGAAGATAACTTTATTCAAACTCAGTTTTTCCTCAAATATAATTTAAAGATCTCTTTTCTGAAGGAGTTTCCAAGAGGAATAAATAAATATGAAACTCCATCCTAGTACAATTAAAACGGCAGACCATTCTACATCATAGGATTTGGTAAACTCTGAATTTAGCTGAACTGCAGTTGATTTTACAATTCCTAATCGGGTTAAGGGTTCTACAATAAGATTGCTCATGGCTTGAAGGGGGAGGAAATTAAGAATAAAATCTAAAGACTCTGCCTGAAACTTGACTACAAGCTGAACGATACCTTCAAACACCCAGATCAAAAATAAAAAGCCTAGGGCAAAGGCAGATCGCTTAAGAAGAATGCCAAAAAATAAACACATGGAGAAAAATCCTACCAGTTTGAGAAAATAGGCCAGAATATATTCTAAGTCAGAGAAAATAATTCCGATTTCGTCGTAGTCAGAAAATATCAATCCCAAGGTTAAACTCACTATAAACAAGAGAAGTGTAGAGACTAAGGCAAACGCAATAACGCCGTAAAACTTTGAAAGGATAAATTCTTTTTTGCTCAACCCATCTATTAAATTCTGCTTCAAGGTTCTATGGGTATATTCGCTAGAGACCATAGAGACAATTACGATAGCTAAAAACAACTTTAGAAAAGCCACGAAATAGGCGTTGAAATGCCAGATGTAAGGAAAGTTAAAAATCCCTTGGTCGGCAAGCCTAAAGTCTATAGAACCAAAGTTGAAACGTATAGAAGCAAATAAAGCGATAGCACTAAAGAGTAAAAAATAAATAAGACTCAATACTTTGGCCGCTTTATTATTTTTGGCTCTAGTTTAATACAGCTATTATATGTATATTTAGATTATGAACATAGATAATCTAAAAGAGGAAATACTATCACTATCCACTCTAGATCGTGATAATCTGTTAAAGGATATTACAGATTCACTTGAGCATAATCAATTGGTTGAGCGGGCTTCCCGTCGCCATATTTTAGATAATAAAATGGGCGGATGCCCACATTGTTTACATGAAAAATATGTTCGTTTTGGAGTTGACAAAGGCTCGCAGCGCTATAAGTGCAAGTCTTGCAATAGAAGCTTTACTGAATATACTGGCACTTGGATGGCGGGACTTCAAAGAAAGGATATGATTTCATCTTATTTAAGTCTTATGGTTCAAGAAAAAAGTTTAGATAAAATAAGTTCAGAATTAGGCATCAATAAAAAGACAGCCTTTGATTGGCGTCATAAGATATTAGCTTCATTCGATACTAAAAATGACGATGACCAAGACAACTTTACAGGTATTACAGAGAGTGACGAAACCTTTTTCCTAAGATCAGAAAAAGGTATGGAGGTAAAAGATAGGGAATCAAGAAAAAGAGGCGGTAAGTCTAAAAAGAGAGGTATAAGTAAAGATCAAGTTGCGGTAATTGTAACACAGGATAGAAAATCAACATTAGACCTTAGCGTGGCTAAACTCGGTCGAATAGGAAAAGTAGATATAGAAAATGCTATCGGTAAACGTGTTATAAAGGATATAACCATATTGTGTAGCGATGCCCATCACAGTTATAAAGGGTTTGCCAAAGATAGCGAAACAGAGTTCCACATCGTAAATGCATCAAAAGGAGAAAGAGTAAAAGGAAAGTATCACATACAACACGTTAATTCTACTCACAATAGAGTTAAAAAATGGATTGAAAATACCTTTTGGGGAGTATCAACAAAATATCTACAACAATATATGAATTGGTATCGAATAAAGGAAAATATAAAGTCTAGAAGCGATAGAGCCAACGCCTTTGTGGAAGAAACAATTGCTCTAGGTACATTGAAACGGTATAATCAAATCGAATCTAGATATGAAAACTTAATATCAACGCAGACCTAAACTAGAGCCTTATTTTTTAATTTATGGAATTCAATGGATAGTAGTCTTAGCATAACTGTGAATTATTGTTCTTTGGTGAGTTTTAAAAATTGTTCCTCCAAGGTTTCTTTTCGCTGGACAAGGTGAGTGAGAACGATGTCTTTATCAAAACTCTCTTGGTTTAGTAATTGAGCACTATATGGCTTTGAAAGGATCGCTTTAATGATATCCGTTTCACCTTCCTCATAACTTTCTATAGCAGGATGATTTTCTAAAAATACTTTGAGCTCACTGTTAGATTCGCTTTTCAATTCAAAAAAACCATGAGTGGCATTCATTTCATCCACGGGACCAGAATATAGTTTTACTCCTTTTCGAATCACAACCACATGCGTACAGACTTTTTCAACCTCATCCAACAGGTGAGAGGCCAAAAGAATAGTCATGCCTTCACTGGCAATTTTTTTCATGATTTCTCGAATTTGATGGATTCCCTGTGGGTCTAATCCATTGGTAGGCTCATCTAGAATAAGAATTTCTGGGTCATTCAGCAAAGCAGAAGCAATCGCAAGTCTCTGTTTCATCCCTAACGAATAACTCTTAAAATGGTCTTTTTTACGATCCAAAAGATTTACAGTCTCCAACACCTCGTCTATTCTTGAGGTATGAATGCCTTTAATTTTGCAAACCAATTTAAGGTTGTCCTCAGCACTCATGCTTGGATAAAAGTTTGGACTTTCTATAATAGCACCTACTTTTTTAAGAGCTTCATGGGTGTTAAGAGTTCCATCAAACCAATTAAATGAGCCAGATGTAGGGTTTACAACATTTAAGACTATGCCTAAAGTTGTAGATTTTCCGCTCCCATTGGGGCCAAGAATGCCATAAACGTTTCCTTTTTGAATATCGAAGGATAAATTATTAACGGCTGTAAGACTCCCAAATTTTTTAGTTAGTCCTTTTAGTTGAAGTATGGTTTCCAAAGTCAATTGATTTATTATAAGACGAGAAGCATAGAGTATTGTTACAATTTGAGAAAGCAAATTTGCTACCTTTGAAAAAAAAGAACATGGAAAAGAAACTCATGTCTAGGAAAAAACCAACGTTTCCTATCAACGTGCAACTCAATAGATATTTGCAGACTTACAATAGGAATACAAAGATTCCTGTGTCTTACGATGACTTGTTGAGATTTTCAGGTTCTATTGTGGTATACGACAGAGCAGATGAAGATACCTTGTGGGTGAGATGCTATTATTCTGATTACGAACGAGAAGAAATAGACAATAGCCTTAAGCGGGTTTACCTCATCTTACATTCTGATGGTCGAAGTGATCATATGGATTTTCTTAATGTGGATGCTATTGATTACTGCACCTTTGGAAATTCAAAGCCCTTTAGAATAAAGATAAGGAATGTACTTAATGACAACTTCACTTACTTTTACGTCAAGAAAGCAGATGCTTCCAGAATATATGGGTTGGAATTTGAACACATACTGTCTCCAAATCGCATCAATTTTTTGGTGTATAAAGACACTTTAATTGAAGAGCATATCGTTGGTATTCCAGGCGATGTTTTTATCAAAGAGCAGTTACCAAAGTGCAGCGATCGGGCTAGGAACGAAATTGCAAAACAATTTGTAAAATTTGATGAACGCTGTACTCTTAGGCTTTTAGGGGATATGCGTTCTTATAATTATGTGGTGATTCCTACTCACGATTTTGATCATGTGGATTATAAAATAAGAGCTATAGATTTTGATCAGCAGAATTACGAAGGCAACCTAAAGGTGTACCAACCTCATTTTTTTAAGGAAAATCGGTCCATGGTTAAATTGGTCTCGGATCTTCTTCAGGAGTCCTCTATAAAACAATACCAAAAAGAGGAACGTTCCCAAGTTGCTAAACGCCTTATTACTTCAGAAAAACGGTTTAGGATGTTGATTCGCAGTATGATCAAAGACAGAATCTCTTCAGAAGGAAATGTAAAAATGCTACGGAATCAACTAGTGGCCTATACCAAAGATATAAGATTTAAGCGTTGCAAAACGATGGGGCACATTTTAAAGACAGCTTTAGACTTTGTCAAGCGAAATTATTTGGAGGTAGAATAATTCAGGGATGACCTTCTTTTATAAGCTTGGTTTTTCCTATTTTTAGCGTCAAATTAAATTTATATACATGAAAAAAATCAGTTTTCTTTTCTTAGCTATAGGATTTGGATTCTTATCTATGCCTTCAGCTCATGCTCAGCTAGACAATAATCAATCCGATTTTGATGAATTTATGGACAGGTCTGGTAACCGATACCGATCTTCCTCAGGTAAACCTGGTCCAGACTATTTTCAAAATGAAGCCGATTATAATATCAAAGTCAATTTAGACCCAGAAACTCATACTGTGTCTGGTCAGCTGACGATGACTTATACCAATAACAGTCCAGAAAATTTGGAGTACATCTGGATGTATCTAGAACAAAATAGATTTACAGAAAATTCTAGAGGAACCTTAACGACTCCCGTTGAAGGCAATCGCTACAATGGCGATCCTCTAAATGGGGTTAAAATTACAAATCTCCAAGCCAAAGTAAAGAGATCGACCTCTAGTAAGCACCTTATTACCGATACGCGTATGCAAGTGTTCTTCAATAAACCTTTGAAAGCAAAAGGTGGAACTGCTGAGGTCTCAATGAATTTTGAATTTGAAGTTCCTGTAAATGGAATGGATAGAATGGGGCGTCTAAGCACAGAGAATGGAGAAATTTACGCTATGGCCCAATGGTTTCCTCAGGTAGCCGTCTTCGATGATATTGAAGGTTGGAATGTAGAGCCTTATCTAGGAGCAGGTGAATTTTATTATGATTATGGCGATTTTGACATTGAAATTACGGTGCCTCATAATTATGTTGTTGTTGGTTCGGGTGAATTACAAAATCCTAAAGATGTGATGTCTTCTATCTTGTACGATAGATATAAAAAAGCTTTGGAGAGTCAAGAAACAGTGACTTTGATTTCTTCTGAAGAAATTGGAGAGTCAAAAATGTTTGCCAATCAAAGCGGCACTCAGACTTGGAATTATGAAATTGAAAATTCAAGAGATTTTGCATTTGCTGCTTCCAAAGCTTTTATTTGGGACGGAGCACAATTTAATCTTCCTAGTGGTAAAACAGGTTTGGCTCATTCGGTCTATCCTATTGAAAGCGATGGACAAGACGCTTGGTCTAGGTCTACAGAATATAGCAAAGCATCTATAGAATACTATTCCGAAAAATGGTATGAATATCCTTATCCATCAGCTGTCAATGTTGCAGCGGATATAGGTGGTATGGAATATCCTGGTCTTAATTTTTGCAGTTGGAAGAGTAAAGGCAGTAGTCTTTGGGGAGTTACCGATCACGAATTTGGTCACAACTGGTTCCCTATGATAGTGGGGAGTAACGAAAGACGTTATGCTTGGATGGACGAAGGCTTTAATACATTCATTAATTACTACAGTACAAAAGCTTTTAACGATGGCGAATACCCTACCCGACTGAATCAACCAAGAAGTTTAACCGGTTGGTTTTTAGGCGATAATCGAGAAGGAATTGATACCTATCCAGATATGGCTAATCTTAGAAACCTAGGAATGATAGCTTATTACAAGCCAGCACTGGGATTGGTGATGTTAAGAGAATACATTTTGGGGGAGGAGCGTTTTGATTATGCATTCAGATCTTATATTGAAGCCTGGGCCTTCAAACATCCGCAACCTATAGATTTCTTCAATCATATGGAAAATGCTGCTGGAGAAAATCTGTCTTGGTTTTTTAAAGCTTGGTTTTATGGCACAGGAAATATTGATTTAGCAATTGATTCCCTAACAGAAGAAGATGGCGCCTATTTTCTAACAGTTTCCAATAAGGGCGAGATCCCTATGCCTATGCACATGCAAATCACTTTTGAAGACGGTTCCACTGAAATGAAAAGTCTTCCTGTGGAAATATGGCAAAGAAGGGACACTTGGACACATAAGTTTGAAACTGAGAAACCTATAAAATCCATTGAACTTGATCCTACAAAGATCTTGATGGACGTTAATTTCTCTAATGATAAATGGCCTTTAGATATCTATAAAGATTGATTTCTAAGTCAAACTATACACCAAAAACGACCTCAATTTGAGGTCGTTTTTTTATTCATTTAATTGAGGAATTTAGGTTATAGTTAATACCGATTTAAACCTATAATGTCGCAATAAATCGTTTCTTTTTCACCTGCTTTTTCTCAAAAATAATTACCACAGCTAAGGCCATGCCAATTATTTTTAACTTCAATCTATCAAAAAACCTGTGCTGAGCTACGTCGTAGTATGATTCAATTTATTCATGTGACATTATAAATTTAATGTAATCAGTTTTTATGGTTAGTATCAAAGTCGAACATCTATATCTTACCTACCGATAATAGCCATAATTCCAACACAATTATCAGTGATTTTAAAGTAAATACCGTTAGAGCCACCACCTCTTCATCCCTTTCTCATAAATTCAAAGCCTATCAATCCTCTAGTATTTGTTATTTACTTTGATTAGTGAAAGCACTATTTTCGGCTCTTTCAAATTTCGAATTAATCCAGTCAATTTGAATTTATTGTTTTCTAGCTTGTCTTATTAAGTCATTAACAAGTTTGCTTTTACTAGCCTATTCTTTACAATTGTCCCGATCTTTTAACCATTCATCTTTTGGTTCAGTAAATGGTATATTTTATCTGCTTATAGTTTGGTGTAAATCATACCAAAAAATCTAATCTATAGTTCTGCTCTTCTGATCAATAATGAATTAAAGTCCAGAAATACTTTCCGCAGTGACTTGTCTATCCACTTTCTTCAACAAGCCTTGTAAAACTTTTCCAGGGCCTACTTCTGTAAAGTCTGTGGCGCCATCGGCAAGCATCTGTCGCATGGTTTGTGTCCATTTGACGGGGGCGGTTAATTGTTTGATCAAATTGATTTTGATCTCCTCAGGATCAGATACTGCAGTGGTCGTTACATTTTGATACACAGGACATTTTGGAGTCTGGAAGGGCGTTGACTCTATCGC
This sequence comes from Psychroflexus torquis ATCC 700755, assembly GCF_000153485.2. Taxonomy (NCBI): domain Bacteria; kingdom Pseudomonadati; phylum Bacteroidota; class Flavobacteriia; order Flavobacteriales; family Flavobacteriaceae; genus Psychroflexus; species Psychroflexus torquis. The sequence continues at coordinate 2,740,745 of NC_018721.1, forward strand.
TTTAGCAAGTTCTTCTCTAGCAGATTCCATGAGAGGAGAGTGAAAAGCTCCACCTACAGGAAGCATCATAGCTCGTTTTGCACCTTTTTCTTTTAAAGCTTCACAGGCTTTTTCTACAGCGTGATGAGTCCCTGAAATCACCAATTGCTCAGGACAGTTATAGTTAGCAGGAACGACGATACCTTCTATGGTTTTGCAGACATCTTCTACTACTTTGTCCTCTAGACCAATTACTGCGGCCATGGTAGATGGATTGATTTCACAGGCTCTTTGCATCGCCAAAGCTCGCTTATGGACCAGTCTTAAGGCATCTTCAAACTCTAAAGTCCCGTTAGCGACCAAGGCTGAAAATTCACCTAAAGAGTGTCCGGCGACCATATCGGGTTGAAACGATGTACCTAAGACTTTACTTAAGATGACGGAGTGAAGAAAGACTGCAGGTTGAGTGACTTTAGTTTCTTTCAAGTCCGCTGCGGAGCCTTCAAACATGATTTTGGAAATATCAAAGCCAAGAATGTCGTTGGCTTGGTGAAATAGAGCTCTAGCTTTTTCAGACGAATTATAAAGATCTTTACCCATGCCTGTAAACTGAGCGCCTTGTCCTGGAAATATATATGCTTTCATAAAGTTGTATTTTAAAATATATGCATCAAATATACTATTTTGACGGATTTTTGAAAGACTATGATCTAAAGCTCTGCCTCGATTTATAAAAATTTCGTCAATGACATTTGTTTCTGCGAACTTTATAACCCATCTGTCAAAGATACAGTCGCAAGGGTGCTGAGAGCGTAGGGTAAAGTAGCACGAAGTTCTGGACTTCGCCTGCCTAACAAAAAAGATTCTCGACTCCGCTCGAACATAAACAAAGGGTTAGAGTTTGTTTTAATATCGAGCTGAAAGTTTAGGCTGAGTTATCGTCGAAGTGAGCTGGGTTTTGGGTAAAGCAACACAAAGTTATCGACTCCGCCTGCTTAACAAAAAAGGTTCTCGACTCCGCTCGAACATAAACAAGGTGTTGGTTTTTATTTTTTTTGAATAGAAAGGCTCGAACATCAACAAGGAGTCAAATAGCGCAGGGTTCTCGACTCCGCCTGCCTAAAACAAAAGGTTCTCGACTCCGCTCGAACATAAACAAGGTGTCAGGAAGGCTCGAACATAAACTAGGAGTCAAATAGCGCAGGGTTCTCGACTCCACCTGCCTAACAAAAAAGTTCTCGACTCCGCTCGAACATAAACAAAGGGTTAGAGTTTGTTTTAATATCGAGCTGAAAGTTTAGGCTGAGTTATCGTCGAAGTGAGCTGGGTTTTGGGTAAAGCAACACAAAGTTCTCGACTCCGCCTGCCTAACAAAAAAGTTCTCGACTCTGCTCGAACATAAACAAGGTGTCAGGAAGGCTCGAACACAAACCACTAATAAAAATTAGATAAAGATGTTTATATTTATAAGACTTATCCTTAAAAATGAAAATTTATTACGTTTACATCCTCAAATGTTCAGATGATAGTTTTTACACTGGAATGACGAATGATCTAGAACGAAGGTTTGAAGAGCATCGTTATGGACATAACAAACTAGCATACACGTTTAATAAGCGCCCTTTAGAACTCAAGTTTTTTGAAACATTCAACGACGTTGATCAAGCATTCTATTTTGAGAGAAAAATCAAAAAATGGAGCAAAGCAAAAAAGCAAGCCTTAATCGATCAGAACTGGGATAGATTAAAAGATCTTTCGATATGTAGAAATGACACTCATTATTCAAATAAGAAATAGTTTTTTTAAGGGACTATTCGAAAGGGGGTTCTCGACTTCGCCTGCCTAACGAAAAAGTTCTCGACTCCGCTCGAACATAAACACGGAATCAGGCAGGCTAGAGCATAAACAATGAGTAAAGTAGCTCAGGGTTCTCGACTTCGCCTGCCTAACGAAAAAGTTCTCGACTCCGCTCGAACATAAACAAGGTGTTGGTTTTTATTTTTTTTTGAATAGAAAGGCTCGAACATCAACATGGAGTCAAATAGCGCAGGGTTCTCGACTCCGCCTGCCTAACACAAAAGTTCTCGACTCCGCTCGAACATAAACAAGGAGTCAGGAAGGCTCGAACGTAAACAAGGAGTCAAGTAGGGCAGGGTTCTCGACTCCGCTCGAACATAAACATGGTGTAGTAGGTTGTTTTTATGAATAGAATGCTTGAACATAAACCAGGAGTCAAGTAGCACAGGGTTCTCGACTCCGCTCGAACATAAACAATGTGTCAGGTAGCGCAGGGTTTTCGACTCTGCTGGAACTTAAACAATGTGTCAGGAAGGCTCGAACATAAACAAGGAATTATAAAGGCTTGTGATTAAAATAAGCAACAAAATTTTAACACCTGTCCAAATCAGGGGAAATGAATATTATTCTTATGTTTGCAAGATGCTTAAAACAAATAACAAATCTTGGTGGTGGTCTTTATTACGTCAAACGTCGTGACTTAGATCCTGCTATGTAAATATATCATAAAGGCTTGTCTATCACGACAAGCCTTTTTTCATTTATAACATTTGAACAAACACTATGAGTTATTCACTTAAAACCACTCACCAAAAGCTTCTGGCCGATACCTTTACGCCAGTAAGTGCCTACCTAAAGATAAGGGATAGATACCCGAATTCTCTTCTTTTGGAAAGTAGCGATTACCATACCAACGATAACAGCTTCAGTTATATCTGTTGTAATCCTATTGCCCATTTCAAGGTTGAAAATGAACGGATAGAACTCAAGTATCCTGATGGCAGCTATAAACATATCGATATTGATGCTGAGGTAAATGTTACCGATGAGCTTCAAAAGTATTTGGCTGAATACGACGTAGAAGAACAAGATTTTAAATTTCTAACGCAAGGTCTTTTTGGCTTTACCACTTACGATGCGGTACGGTATTTTGAGAAACTGACAATCGATAAGAGCAAGTCCAAACTCAACTTACCTGATATGCTTTACAATGTCTTTCAAAATGTGATTGTAATCAATCATTTCAATGATGAGGCTTATATTTTTGACCATAGTTATGATGGATCTAGTCGCCTTTCAGAATTGAAATCTTTGCTAAAGAATCAAAATTATACCGAATATGATTTTGAATTAGATGGTAAAGAAGAATCCAATATTACTGATGAAGAATTTATGGCTTCTGTGAGCAAAGCGAAGGTGCACTGCCAACGTGGGGATGTTTTTCAAATGGTGATGTCAAGACGATTTTCTCAAGGTTTTAAAGGCGACGAATTTAATGTATATCGCAAATTGAGAAGCATCAACCCAAGTCCATATTTGTTTTACTTCGATTTTGGTGACTATAAAATTTTTGGAAGTTCTCCGGAAGCCCATTTGGTGGTTCAAGATGGAAAAGCAGAGATACACCCTATTGCTGGGACTTTTAAGCGGACTGGGAATGATCAAGACGATGCTGCTATGGCCTTGAAATTGTCTGAAGATGCTAAAGAAAACTCTGAACATGTGATGCTGGTGGATTTAGCCAGAAACGATTTAAGCCGAAATGGGAAAAAGGTCAAGGTAGAAACCTATAAAGAGGTGCAATATTTTTCGCACGTGATTCACTTGGTGAGTAAAGTAACGGCGGAGGTAAAGCAAGAAGACAGCTTAAAGCTCCTTGGCGACACCTTTCCTGCTGGAACGCTAAGCGGCGCACCAAAACACAATGCGATGACTTTAATCGAGAGCTACGAAAACATAAGCCGTGAAGCTTATGGCGGAGCTATAGGGGTTATTGATTTTAAAGGGAATATGAACCAAGCGATTATTATCCGCAGTTTTGTGAGCAAAGATTTGAAATTATATTACCAAGCGGGAGCAGGAGTCGTGAGCGACAGTACAGAAGAAAATGAATTACAAGAAGTCATCAACAAACTTGGAGCTTTGCGTAAAGCTCTAGACCACTAAAATTCAAACCATGAAAAAAATATTAGTTATAGATAATTATGATTCTTTTGTGTACAACTTGGTGCATTATTTGGAAGAATTTGATGCAGACGTGACTGTTAAGCGAAACGATGAGGTCAGTCTAGAAGAGGTGGAGTCTTATGATAAAATCTTACTCTCTCCTGGTCCTGGTATTCCTGACGAAGCTGGCCAGCTGAAGGCGATCATAAAAGCCTATGCTCACCAGAAACCAATGTTAGGTGTTTGCCTTGGTCAACAAGCTATCATGGAAGTTTTTGGTGGTGAGTTATTTAATTTAGACAAGGTACACCATGGCGTGGCTTCTGAAATTAAAACCCTAGTAGACGATGAAATTCTATACAAGGATTTGCCTAAAGTTATGATGGTAGGGCGTTATCATTCTTGGGTCGTTAAGCCTGAATTGCCAGACTGTCTTATGGCAACATCCATCGATGAGCAGGGACAAATCATGTCGTTACGCCACAGAGAATTTGACGTGAGAGGGGTTCAGTTTCACCCTGAGTCGGTACTGACTCCAGAAGGAAAACAAATGATTAAAAACTGGATCGAAAGCTAATTCACTCTCAAAACGACTATAAAATGAAATATATACTCAATCGCTTAATCCAACAGGAACAGCTTTCTAAAGATGAAGCCAAAGAAGCTCTATTACAGATTTCTAACGGCGATTTTAGTGATTTACAAATCGCCTCTTTTCTAACTGTTTTTATGATGCGAAGCATCAGTGTGGAGGAACTTGAGGGCTTTCGCGATGCCTTGCTCGAGCTTTGTATTCCTGTAGATTTTCAAGGAGAAACCCTTATGGATTTGTGTGGTACTGGTGGTGATGGTCAAAACACCTTCAATGTGTCTACAGCGGCTTCGTTTGTAGTGGCTGCGATGGATGTAAAAGTTGCTAAACACGGTAACTACGGGGTATCTTCGGTGAGCGGAAGCTCTAACGTTTTGGAGGCGATGGGCATCAAATTTTCCAACGAACAAGGCTTTTTAGATTCTTGTATGGAGAAAGCCAATATTGCCATTCTTCATGCACCGCTGTTTCATCCCGCTATGAAAAACGTAGCACCTATCCGGCAGTCCTTAGCCCTAAAGACATTTTTTAATATGTTAGGACCTATGGTGAATCCCGCTCGTCCAGACTTGCAATTAGTTGGAGTTTATGATTTGGAGCTCTTGAGAAAGTACCAATACCTCTACCAAAAAACGTCTAAGACCTATTGCATTCTGCATGATCTCAACCAGTATGATGAGATTTCGTTGACGGCGAAAACCAAATGCGTGACCAATTCCAAAGAAATCTTTCTTTCTGCTGAAGATTTTGGAGTATTACCAGTGTCGAAAGAAGAGATTTATGGCGGTGATACGGTTAAAGCTGCTGCCGATATTTTCTATCAAATCCTGAGCGGAAAAGGGACGGTCGCACAAAATCATGTGGTATGTGCCAATGCTGCAGCGGCTATTTCCACTGCAGAGCCTGTAGCGATAAGTGACGCCTTTATAGAAGCTAAAGCTATTTTGGAAGGTGGTAAAGCTTTAGAAGTATTAAATCAACTAAAAACCATAAGTCAGTCATGAAGCGGATTTTAGAAGAAATTATAGAGTACCAATACGCAGTAGTCAAACATAAGAAACTCAGTATGCCAGTGGAGGTTTTAAAAGCCTTCCCTGAGTTTTCTAGACCTACACGAAGCTTGAAGTCAGCAGTGGTAAATTCAGAATTGGGGATCATTTCAGAATTTAAGAGACGCTCACCAAGTAAAGAAGCCATCCATCTAAAAGCAGATGTTATGGAGATTGCTCAAGCTTATGAACAGATGGGTGCAACAGGCATTTCAATTTTAACCAATCAGCGTTATTTTGGAGGGAGTCTGGAAGATTTGCAATTGGCAAAATCGGTTTGTGACTTGCCTTTGTTGCGTAAAGATTTTATGGTCGATGTTTATCAGGTTTATGAAGCTAAAGCCTATGGTGCCGATGCTATTTTATTAATAGCAAATGCTCTGCCAGCTCAAAAACTAGAAGAATTAGCAATTTTGGCCCATAATTTAGGTTTAGAAGTCCTTTATGAAATTCATGAAGCAGAAGAAATCCATAAATTATCGGAATCGCTTATCGACCTGATTGGAGTGAACAATCGGAATCTTCAGACTTTTGAGGTGTCACTTCAGCAAGGCTTAGACATGTTGCCACATTTACCAACAGATCTTCTAAAGATCTCCGAAAGTGGGATACAAGATGAGAGTACTATCAAACGTCTTATCGAACAAGGCTTTAACGGTGTCTTAGTGGGTGAGTTTTTTATGAAACAACATAAATATAGCAAATCATGAAGATAAAGGTATGTGGAATGAAAGACGCCGTAAACATTGAGGCGATCAGTCACTTGGAGGTAGATTACTTAGGTTTTATATTTTACAAAGCCTCCCCTCGGTATGCAGAGACTCCAGTTTACCTTCCGGAAAATATCCGAAAGGTGGGAGTGTTCGTCAACGAAACTCAAGAATCAATTTTGGAGAAAGTCAAGCAATTTGGTTTGGATATCATTCAGCTCCATGGTCACGAAACCCCTTCGTTTTGCGAAGGTCTTTCGGAATCTTTAGCTAAAAAAGGACATCCTAAGGTTGAACTTTGGAAGGTGTTTTCGATCAAAACTCCAGAGGATTTTGAAGGAATGGAGGCTTATAGTTTTTATGTCAATAAGTATCTACTGGACACCAAAGGACAATATAGAGGCGGTAATGGACAAAAATTCGATTGGCAAATGCTTTATCAGAAGGACTTCTCAAAACCCGTGATGTTAAGCGGAGGGATAGGGCCTGAGGATGCCGAAGCGGTTGTAAAACTGTATCAAGATGGTATAATAGAAGGCGTAGATGTTAATAGTGGCTTTGAAGACGAACCCGGACTTAAAAATAAAATAGCAATAAAAGAATTCATTAAAACCATTAGAACTTATGAGCAAGTATAGCGCGAATGACAAAGGATTTTATGGTGATTTTGGGGGGGCTTACATCCCAGAATTATTATATCCTAATGTGGAAGAATTAAGACAAAACTATAAACAGATTATTGCTACGGATGATTTTCAGAAGCAATTTAAAAGTCTATTAAAAGACTACGTAGGGCGGCCAACGCCTTTATATCTAGCTGAAAATCTCAGCGAAAAGTACAAGGCTAAGATATACCTGAAGCGTGAAGATTTATGTCACACCGGCGCACATAAAATCAATAACACCGTAGGGCAGATCCTACTTGCTAAGGCATTGGGCAAGCACCGCATTATCGCGGAGACAGGAGCAGGCCAGCATGGGGTGGCAACAGCTACGGTTTGTGCATTGATGGGACTGGAGTGTATCGTCTATATGGGAGCTGTCGACATCGAGCGTCAAGCCCCTAACGTGGCGAGGATGAAAATGTTGGGAGCGACGGTTGTCCCAGCGAATTCAGGAAGTAAAACCTTGAAAGATGCTACTAACGAAGCAATTCGGGATTGGATTAACCATCCTAGAGATACCCATTACATTATCGGTTCTGTGGTAGGACCGCATCCGTATCCCGATATGGTCACTCAGTTGCAAAGTGTTATTTCCAAGGAAGTCAAAACGCAGTTGCTAGAGAAGGAAGGTCGAGAATTACCAGATTACCTCATCGCCTGTGTTGGAGGGGGGAGTAATGCTGCGGGATTGTTTGCGGATTTTATGGATCACGAAGAGGTAGGGATCATCGGTGTAGAAGCCTCTGGGAAAGGAGTGGAGACAAATGAGTCTGCGGCGACAACTATTTTAGGTCGAGAAGGCATCATCCACGGGAGTAAAACCTTGCTGATGCAAAATACCGATGGACAAATCACCGAGCCGTATTCTATTTCTGCAGGACTGGACTACCCAGGGATTGGACCTATGCACGCGAATCTCTATAAAACGGGGCGTGGGAAATTTGTCTCTATTACTGATGCAGAAGCTATGGAAGCAGGCTTAGAGTTGAGTCGTATAGAAGGGATTATCCCTGCGATAGAAACGGCACATGCTTTTGCGATTTTCAAGTATTTGGATTTCAAAGAAGACGATGTGTTGGTCTTTAATTGCTCAGGACGTGGCGATAAAGATTTAGATACCTACAGAACGTATTTCGGATATTAAGATCTTCGGAAAGACATACAGCTAGCTTAGACGCTTAGCAAATTTAATTTAAACCTCTTATGAATAGAATTAATAGAGCCTTAGCTCAAGATAAAAAATTGATTTCCATCTATTTCACAGCTGGATACCCGCAGTTGGAAGATACCACGGAAGTCATTAAACGCCTTACTGATTCCGGTACCGATGTGATTGAAATTGGATTGCCGTATAGTGACCCTTTGGCCGATGGGCCTGTGATCCAAAAAAGCTCAGAGCAAGCCTTAAGAAATGGCATGAGTACCAAAAAACTATTTCAACAGTTGGAAGGTATTCGTGATCATGTGGATATTCCTCTTATCGTAATGGGGTATTTTAACGCGATGTTACAGTTTGGAGTGGAAGATTTCTGCAAAGAATGTAAAGCTATTGGAATTGATGGAATTATCATGCCCGATTTACCCATTGATATTTTTGAAGTGGATTACAAAGAATTATTTGAAGCACACGGCTTAAAATTTATTCCGCTCATCACTCCAGAAACATCTGCAAACCGAATTAATACCATCGATGCTTTAGGGGATAGTTTTGTCTATATGGTAAGTTCATCCAGTACTACTGGTGGCCAGCAAGGTTTTGGAGACGAGGCCTTGTCTTATTTTAAACGCATAGCCGATATGCAGCTTAATAATAAGTTGATGGTAGGCTTTGGAATCAAAGATGCGTTGAGTTTTGAACAAGCCAGCAGATATACAAGTGGTTGTATAATTGGGTCAGCTTTTATTCAAACCCTTACCGAAAAAGGTTTGGACGGGATCACAGGGTTTATTCAGTCATTGAAGTAGGTAGGGCCGCATATTCGAATAGTCAAGGTTAAGCTATGAATTCATATTTTTTTTGACTCACGACTCACCACTCTTCACTGTCATTCCGTGCATGAGGATAGCCGTGATACGGAAGGAAAATTTATTTAATTGCTTTAGCCCCTTTAGCTATAAATCTATAATTTAATTTAGGGGAGACAATCGCAGCGATGTCTTCCTTACTTTTACCAGCATCTTCGGCATAATGCTTTAGTGTTTCCACATCTGTTTTTTCTATAAACGCTCTTCCTTCTACAACCATCTCATGACCTTTACTGTCCTTTGGTACATAGAACCCGTAATTTTTAAAAGTTACATGCACATTCATGTCTTCGGGGAGATCTAATTTCATCCAACAGCCTTTTTTAGCACAAACGCTTTGGACTTGAGATTGAAATTGAACTTGAAGGGTATCTCCAAGAGATAAATCTTGGTACATTTTCAACATATCCTCTGCTTTTTTAACCTCTTTATTTTCAAAAGACACTCCAAATTGATCATCGGTTAGAATACTTAATTCTTTTTCTTCTGAAGGAGTTTCTGTGGTTTTTTCAATTGGTTTTTGTTTTTCTTCAGAGGAATTCTGCTGTCCACAAGCCAAAAACATTAATAAGATTGGTAATAAAAGAAGCTTTTTCATGATAATAATTAAAAATTTATAATAAGAATTACAACAAAGTTAGGAATCTTCCTGAATTAACCTTGCTAAATTTTAGTACATTTGCAAAAACTTAAAAGTAATGAATAGCACCGATATACGACTAGATATTACTAAAATCCCTAAGTCTCGAATTGACGCTGTGGATTTTGAAAATCTCCAATTCGGGAAGCAGCACGCTGACCATATGATGTACTGCGACTTCATAGATGGAGAATGGCAAACGCCAAAGATTGTTCCTTATGGACCAATGCAGTTTGAACCTTCTGCTAAGGTGTTTCATTATGGTCAGGCGGTCTTTGAAGGTATGAAAGCCTTCAAAGATGAAGAGGACAAGGTTTGGTTATTTCGACCAGAGCAAAATTTTCAGCGTATCAATAAATCTTCCAAACGGATGGCTATTCCAGAATTTCCTGAAAGCCATTTTTTTGCGTCTTTAGAAGCTTTATTAAAGCTCGATAAGGATTGGGTTAGGAAAGGTGGAGGAAACTCCTTGTATATCCGCCCTTTTGTTATCGCTACAGAAAGTGGAGTATCGGCTTCTGAATCTGACCGGTACCGGTTTATGATCATCACCTGTCCTGCACAAGCGTATTATAGCAAACCTATCAAAGTTATTTTTGCTCAAGATTATAGCCGTGCTGCCGATGGTGGTGTTGGTTTTGCTAAGGCTGCAGGAAATTATGGTGCACAATTTTATCCTACTAAACTAGCCAAGGAAAAAGGCTTAGATCAAATTATTTGGACCGATGCTAGTTCTCATGAATACTTAGAAGAAGCGGGGACGATGAACATCTTTTTTAGAGTGGGAGATAAACTTTTTACAGCACCAACCAATGATAGAATTCTCGATGGGGTGACTCGTAAAAGCATTATCCAACTTGCTAAAGATAAAAATGTAGAAGTAGTCGTTGATAAGGTTTCTGTGAAACAAATCGTAGAGGCCGCTAAAAGTGGAGAGTTAAAGGAGATTTTTGGAACAGGAACAGCAGCTGCAATCGTGAGAGTCGAAGGCTTTGAGCACGATGATGTGTATTATGATCTTCCAGATATTGAGGAGCCATACGGTACTTTTTTTAAGAAAAACCTTCAAGACATTCAATATAACCGTGTAGAAGATACTCACGGATGGACTCGTCAAGTGATATAAGAAATTGTTATAACTAATCAAAGAAGCCCGATGTACCCTCATTGGGCTTCTTTGATTTATATGCTGCCCCAATTTTGGGATAATTTCAGCATCTGTCAGTTCGAGTAATGGGTTTTGGTGGTGAGTCGTGGATTAGTATAGTGGTGAATAGTTCCTGTCAATTCGAGTGATGGGTTTGTGGCGATAGACCAAAGCCATTGTATCGAGAACTTGATTAAGCCTAAGGGAGCTATTAGAGGTGAGTCAAAATAACTATTAATTGATAATTAAGAATTTTTAATTCAAAAAGTAGTTTTATTGAAGCACGAGGTGAAACCTCATAAAACTTTGTCATGGTGAATTTATTTCAGCATCTTCATTAACTTAATCTTAGACCCTGAAACAAGTTCAGGGTGACAATATTCAGGGCTCTTCTGTTAATGTCTGTTCTCGATTAAACTCAGAACTTCATTACACTTCTCGATACGATTTTCTATCAAAAATCACTCGAAGTGACAAGTTTCTCAATAGCTAGAAAACGGCCTACGAAAAGAGGACGTAAAAATTAAAGTGAAGGTGTCGTCAAATTTTAGACTGTTTGAGGCTGCCTGAAGGAGTCACTGAGTCACTAGTCGTGAGAGGTGAGTAAAACCAATTAAGAATTTTTAATTCAAAAGTAGTTTTATTGAAGCACGAGGTGAAACCTCATAAAACTTTGTCATGGTGAATTCATTTCAGCATCTTCATTAACTTAATCTTAGACCCTGAAACAAGTTCAGGGTGACAATATTCAAGGCTTTTCTGTTAATGTCTGTTCTCGATTAAACTCAGAACTTTATTATACTTCTCGATACGATTTTCTATCAAAAATCACTCGAAGTGACAAGTTTCTCAATAGTTAGAAAGCGGCCTACGAAAAGAGGTCGTAAAAATTAAAGTGAAGGTGTCGTAAAATTTTAGACTGTTTGAGGCTACCTGAAGGAGTCACTGAGTCACTAGTCGTGAGAGGTGAGTAAAACCAATTAAGAATTTTTAATTCAAAAAGTGGTTTTATTGAAGCACGAGGTGAAACCTCATAAAACTTTGTCATGGTGAATTCATTTCAGCATCTTCATTAACTTAATCTTAGACCCTGAAACAAGTTCAGGGTGACAATATTCAAGGCTTTTCTGATTATTTTTTGGGCGATGCAAAAAAGAAAAAGAGAGTAATTTAAACACTAAAATAGAAAACCTTAGTGCGCTATTTAAAAAGATTCCGTATCGCGGCTATTGCCTTGCACGGAATGACATTACGTTTTGTCATGTTTAAAAAGAGCGACTAGTCAACAGTGGTGAGTTTTGAGTGGTGAGTAGGAATAGAAGTGGACTAATTATTAACTGATAATTATTGCTATGATGCCCCAGTCTCGAGATAATTTCAAAATCTGTCAGTTCGAGTGATGGGTTTGTGGCGATAGACCAAAGCCATTGTATCGAGAACTCGACTAAGTACCTAACATTAAAGCACTTCTCGATACAATTTTCTATCGAAAATCACTCGAAGTGACAGGTGTCGTAAGTGGTGAGTCAAAATAATTATGAATTGATAATTAAGAATTTTTAATTCAAAAAGTAGTTTTATTGAAGCACGAGGTGTCAAGCTTCTCGGTACAAAGAAAACGGCCTACGAAAAGAGGTCGTAAAAATTAAAGTGAAGGTGTCGTAAAATTTTAGACTGTTTGAGACCGACTTCAGGAGGTTGAGTTTCTAAAATTTAGACATCAAACGTAAATTTTAGACTGAAGTTCGTCAGCCTAGATTTTTTTGGTTCGTTTTTTCATCAATGGAAAAAATGAATGAAAACACTAATTCTTTCTAAAATTTAAATAAGGATATACACTTGAAAAGATTTCGCATCACGCTATCGCATGCAAGGAATGACAATGCCAAGTTTAGGGTGACAACTATTGAAGATTTTTTATGCTGCCCCGAAGTCTCCGGATTATTCCAGCCTCTGGTCGAAGTATAAAGGCTCATTTTAGCATCTAGTTAAAACCTTACTAAACCTTAGCTGAGGCTAAAATAATCTCGCTAAATTTATCTCAAATATCAATTAATTGTATGCGGGTTTTAATTACAGGAGCAACAGGATTAGTCGGGCAAGCTTTAGTTAAGTTATTCCATGAGAAAGGCATATCTGTAAACTATCTAACCACAAGCAGATCTAAAATTAAAACTCTACCTAATTATCAAGGTTTTTATTGGGATCCTTCTATGTCAGAATTAGATGTAGAGAGTTTAAAAGACGTCACGACTATCATTAACCTAGCTGGAGCGAGTGTGGCAAAAAAATGGACGTCTTCCTATAAAAAAGAGATTCTAAATAGCAGATTAGATACCTTAATGACGCTCAAAAAAGCATTGTCTATCGAAGACCATCAAGTTGAGCAACTTATTTCTGCCAGTGCTATTGGGCTTTACAAAGATTCGTTGACCAAGTTTCATGAGGAAGAACAGTTTTCTCCAGGTAACAATTTTTTGGCAGATGTCGTATTGCAATGGGAAGCCGCTGCCGATGAGGTTGGTAAACTCGGAATAGACGTCGCTAAAATCCGAATTGGATTGGTTTTAGCTAAAGATGGCGGTGCCCTTGAAAAAATAAAACAACCTATCGAAAATTATATAGGGGCGCCTCTGGGAACTGGGAAACAATGGCAATCATGGATTCATATCGACGATCTAAACAGGATTTTTCTCTACGTCATGGAGCATAAACTAGAAGGGGTTTTTAATGCTGTAGCGCCCAGCCCAGTGAATAATAGAGAATTAACGGAATGCATCGCTAAGCGTCTTGGAAAGCCACTTATCCTTCCAAAGGTTCCTGCCTTTGTTCTGAAATTAATGCTAGGAGAAATGGCGACAATAGTTTTAGGGAGTCAGTTAGTGAGCTCTAAGAAAATGCTGTCTACAGGATTTCAGTTTAATTATGCTCAGCTAAAGCCTGCTCTTGCCGATTTGCTATAATAATCTTAGTAGCTGATTATTTCCTATTTTTTGAGTAAATTTAGATTCTTGAAATGATAAGTGCACCGCAATTAAATCTGTATTTATAACAAGATAACAGAAATTCAACGTTATTGAGATGAAAACATTCATTGCCCTATTTTTACTAATCACTATGACCTCTACTTTTGCACAAGATTCTCTTAGTTATTTAGCCTTAGGCGATTCCTATTCTATAGGAGAGCAGGTCTCTGAAGAGGAGTCTTGGCCTGTCCTATTGACCAGCTTTCTTAACCAGCAAGGATATCCTGTAGAAAAGCCTGAAGTTATTGCAGTCACAGGTTGGAGAACAGACGAGCTACAAGATTTTATCGCTTCGCTGCATTATAAGAAAGAGTCTTTTGACTTGGTTTCTCTGCTTATTGGAGTCAACAATCAATATCAGAAAAAACCTTTTAAAAAGTTTAAATCTGAATTTGAAGATCTTTTAAAAACTGCAATTGAATTAAGTAGTCAACACAACAAAGGTGTTTTTATAGTGGGTATTCCAGATTATAGTTTGTCTAAATTTGCTCAAGATGAAAAGTTAAAAAAAGTTTCTTCACGATTAAAACGCTACAATAGATACATCGAGAAAATGAGTCAGCGCTACAATGTGGTTTACTTTCCTATGCAACAATTCAGCAAACCCTTGCATAAAGAGAAACTCATGTTAGCCGAAGATTTATTACACCCAAGCGGACTTCAATATAAGGCCTGGGTAGATAGTTTTAAGGATGAAATCCTCTCTAAAGTAAAAAGTTTTTAATATGCAAGAAGCCTTTCTTCATAGCGTTTGGAAATATAAAAAATTGGATACTAGCCAATTGAAAACAACGCGTGGAGAATCTCTCCAGATTTTGAATACAGGGTTTCATAACGAAACAGAATCTGGCCCTGATTTCTTTAAAGCTGAAATAGTCATCGATGGGCAACACTGGGTAGGAAATCTGGAAATACATATCATTTCATCAGATTGGTATGCCCATAAGCACGAGGTGGATTCTGCTTACGATAATGTTATTTTGCATGTGGTTTGGGAAGAGGATGTTGGCATATTCAGGAAAGATGAAACACTAATACCTTGTTTGGAACTTAAACACTATATCTCTGCAGAACAGGTTTTAGCTTGCGAATCTTTGTTAAGCAATACCACTAAACAGTGGATTAATTGTGAAACCCATTTTAAAGACGTGGATACTTTTAAACTTAATAACTGGCTAGAGCGACTCTATATAGAGCGTTTGGAAGATAAAAACGAACTAATTCTGAATTTATTAAAAGTGTCTCATAATAGCTGGGATGAGGTGGGCTTTAAGCTTATGGCCAGAGCTTTTGGCTTGAATGTAAATGGAGAAGCCTTTTTGCAAATGAGTAATGCTGCCGATTTTAAAGTCTTTCAAAAATGTTTTCAGCATCCTCTTCAATTGGAGGCGTTGTGCTTTGGATTAGGTGGACTATTGAATTCAGACTCAGAAGACGTTTATTTTAAAAAGCTTCGGGATGAATACGGCTTTTTAGCGCAAAAATTTCAGTTACCCACAAAGGTAAATAGTCAATTAAAATACTTTAGGCTTCGACCAGACAATTTCCCGACCATAAGGTTATCTCAATTTGCGAGCTTATATCATAAAAAGCCAAACTTATTTTCTGAGCTAATTCAGTGTAAAACCAAACAAGAATTAAGCAATAACTTAGACGCAAAAGTGTCTAGCTATTGGAAAACCCACTATACCTTTGGGAAAGAAAGCAAATCCAAAACGAAAGCCTTAAGTCAATCGTTTAAAGATCTTTTAATTATAAATACCGTTTTGCCTTTGAAGTTTGCTTATGACAAATACAAGGGACAGGACGATTTTGAAACGACTATTTATCCGATTATTACCGCCTTAAAACCAGAACAAAATAGCATCACCAAAGGATTTGATACCTTAAAAACCAATGTGGTGGGTTCTGCTTTGGAAAGCCAGGCTTTTATTCAATTAAAAACCAAGTATTGCGACCTTAATCGCTGCTTGAAATGCCAGGTCGGCCTAGAACTTATATACTCATGAAAAATTTTATATATAATCTACGGACATTTTTTGAAAAGCACGGATTTTATGTGAGCTCTCGCCTTGCTGATAAGTTAGGAATGAAAGCAAAGTCAGTGCGAATTTTTTTCATTTACATCTCTTTTGCTACCTTCGGTTTTGGTTTTGGACTTTACCTGACTTTAGCATTTTGGTTGAAATTGAAAGACTTGGTCTATACCAAGCGCACCTCGGTATTTGATTTATAAAACGGATTTATGAAACGCAGTATCATTACCACAAAAGATGGTTCCAAAACGATAAGACTTGAAGATTGGGATGAGCATTATCATTCTACTCATGGTGCTATCCAAGAATCTCAACACGTTTATATTGAAGCAGGTCTAGACTATTATAATGATTTGTACCAACCTAAAACTCTGAAAGTTCTGGAAGCTGGTTTTGGGACTGGTCTCAATGCCTTGCTGTCTTATTTCTGGGCGGAACACCATGGAGTTTCTGTGGATTATACTGGATTGGAGGCTTATCCAATTTCTAATGAGGAACACTTAGCAATGGAGTACCACAGAGAACTTGTCTCTGCATCTGCTCAACAGGTCTATGAAGATTTACATAAGGCGAAATGGGAAGACTGGACATCGATTTCCAAGGCCTTTCAGCTCAAGAAAAATAAGATGTTTTTTTCCGATTTAAAGTTAAAACAAGAGGTGGATATCGTCTTTTATGATGCTTTTGGTCCAAGTGTCCAGCCTGAATTATGGGAAGCTCCACTATTTTGGAGGTTCTATGAGGCCTTGACTCCAGGAGGTTTTTTTGTTACCTATTGCGTAAAAGGAACCGCCAGAAGAGCTTTGCAAGCTATTGGCTTTGAGGTGGATATTATAGAAGGTCCTCCGGGGAAACGGCATATGATGAGAGCTCAGAAACCTTGCCGTTAAGTCTTAATAAATACAAAACTACTTCTTAAAGATTTTAGGGTTTTGAGTTTGAATGCAAAGCATATTTTTTGCATATTGCGGGATGTTTTGAAATCTACAAGATTCCGACATGGCTTTTTACAATGAAAATATTAAATTATAAATAACCTTATGGTAAGAAATATCAGTCTGATTGTTTTTCTAATGTTCACTGTTTCATTGACATTTGCTCAAGATTTACAAGTTGAAGAAACCTTAATTAACCCTTCAGAACAAATTAATGACGGTCAAATAGAATTGAATGTATCAGGAGGAATTCCTCCTTACACTTACGAATGGAGTGATGCAGAAACACCATTAAGTTCAGCTAAATCTAGTCATCTTACAGAAGGGATAACCCATGCTGTAAAAGTAACAGATGCCAACGGGGACTTTGTTGAAAAATCTTTCGAAATAAAAACTGAATCTATTGTAGAAAGTTTTAATGGTACGTTTAAACCTATTGTAAACAGCATGGGAAGTGTTCTGTTCTGGGATCCCTTTGCAGCAGTTGGTATTTACGATCCAGTAGTCTACACGAAGGAAAAATTATTATTTGCCCCACGTTGGGAACCTAATACTCAAAATAAATTTCTGCTCAAGCAATGGCTTGTCCAAGAAAATGAAACGGTCAAAAAAGGACAAGATATCGCCATCATAGAGGTTGATGGAGAAAGTGAAATTGTAAAGGCACAAGCCAATGGAAAAATAGATCACCTGACAATGGAAGGGGACTATATTTATGATCCTAATAATAAACAAGATGTCATTACCCAAAATGCTCATAAGTTTGGTAAAATTACATTTGATGATCCAGTAGCGCTGACCCATCCTAATGGAACTCCTTTAACTAAGGATATACCCTTTATAGTCATTTGGCTGATCTTTGGGGCGGCATTCTTTACCTTTAGAATGGGCTTTATCAACATTAGAGGTTTCAAACACGCTTTACAACTCGCCAGAGGAAAATACGACGAGCCTAATGCACCAGGTAGAATTACGCATTTTCAAGCTTTAGCAACTGCAGTTTCTGCTACTGTTGGACTTGGGAATATTGCGGGTGTAGCTATTGCTGTTTCCTTAGGAGGTGCTGGTGCTACTTTTTGGATGGTTCTTGCTGGTTTTTTAGGGATGTCTTCTAAATTTGTAGAATGTACCCTGGGTGTAAAGTATAGATTTATCAATAAAGAAGGCCGAATCTTTGGTGGTCCAATGAATTATTTGAGATATGGTCTTGAAAAACGGAATATGGGTAAATTGGGTAAATTTTTAGCAGCTTTTTTTGCTATTTTAGCTATTGGAGCTTCTTTTGGAGGAGGTAATATGTTCCAAGCCAATCAATCTTTTGCGATTTTGTCCGGTCAAATCCCATTTTTAGTAGGAAATGGCTTTTGGTTTGGAGTCTTTTTAATGGTGTTGGTAGGAGTTGTCATTATTGGAGGTATCAATAGTATTGCAAAAGTAACCGGTAAAGTAGTCCCGGTTATGGCTGGGGTTTATATCTTAGGAGCACTAGTGGTTATAGGGATCAACATTGATAATCTAGGCCCAGCTCTTAATGCAATCTTCTCTGGTGCATTTACACCTACAGCGCTTAAAGGTGGCTTTATAGGAGTGCTGGTTGTCGGTTTTCAAAGAGCAGCTTTTTCAAACGAGGCTGGTGTAGGTTCTGCTGCTATAGCTCACTCTGCTGCCAAAACTAACCATCCACCCTCAGAAGGCTTTGTTGCTTTATTAGAACCATTTATAGATACGGTGGTTGTTTGTACACTTACGGCTTTGGTATTGATCTTTACAGGGATGCATGAAGTAGAAGGAGTATCTGGTGTGCAATTGACAACTGATGCGTTTGGAAGTGTGATCTCATGGTTTCCATACGTCCTATCTGTTGCCGTATTCTTATTTGCTTTCTCTACAATGATATCTTGGTCTTACTACGGAATGAGAGCTTGGACTTATATTTTTGGAAGAAGTAATCGATCAGAATTGATTTATAAAATTATATTTTTATTGTTTGTAGTCTTAGGAGCTTCTGTGAGCCTAGGAGCTGTATTAGATTTCTCAGATATGATGATTTTAGCGATGTCTTTTCCTAATATTATTGGACTTTATATCATGTCTGGTGAAGTGAGAAAAGATTTAAAAGAATACATGACCAAGTTAAAATCAGGGCAAATCTATAAAAAGGAAGTTTTGAAAAAATAAGAATCCACTCATGAACTCTTCAAGGAAATTCCGTTTTGGCTACACTAAAGGTGACCGAAACGGAATTTTTCTATTTAGCCTTATTTTGACTGTAGGTATAGCTACCAATTACTTTAGCTTGAATACATTATCTGATGCCAACACCCCCTTTGAATTTTCTAAAACAGCAGATTCTCTTCATCGCGTTGTAGATTCGTTAAAAAAACAACAAAGCCTTGAGGGTCAAAGAGTCATTTATCCTTTTAATCCTAATTTTGTAAATGATTATAAAGGTTACACTTTAGAAATGACTACCGACCAGATTGACAGGCTTCATGAGTTTAGAGCTAAGAAACAATGGATCAATTCCAATGTTCAATTTCAGAAAGTGACTGGGGTTTCCGACCAATGGATGACAACCTATAGTCCTTATTTTAAATTTCCAGATTGGGTGATTGAACGCCGACAACAAGACATCAAAAAACCGAGGCGCGAGTCATTAAAATATTCAGAAAAGAAAGACCTGAATACCGTTGAAGTTGATGATTTGATCTTGGTATCTGGAATAGGAGAGACCTTAGCCAATAGAATACTAAGGTATAGAAGCCAGTTAGGGGGTTTTGTCAATTCAATTCAACTTAAAGATGTGTACGGCTTAAAATCAGAAGTGATAGAACGTTTGGAAGAGCTAATCGTTTTAAAAACGCCTTTAAAAATAGAGAAGCAAGACTTCAATACTATTAGTGTGCTTGAGCTGTCTGAGCTTCCTTATTTCGATTATGAAATGTCTAGGAGCATAGTCAACTTTATAAAATTGAGAGAAAATATCAGTAATTTTGAAGAATTATCAAAAATTGAAGGGTTTCCAAGTTATAAATTAGACAGAATTCAATTATATTTGGAAATTATAGAATAATACTTAAAATAATAGACTTAGAGATATGGATCACATGTATTTTAGTGAAGAACATGAAATGTTCAGAAAGAGTTTAAAGGAATTCCTTCAGAAGGAAGTTGTTCCTCATTTAGATAAATGGGAAGAAGAAGGGAGCATAGAGCGTTTTATTTGGAAAAAGTTTGGAGATATGGGCTATTTTGCCCTAGCTTCTCCAGAGAAATATGGGGGCTTAGATTTAGACTTATTTTATACTATTATCCTTTTAGAAGAACTTCAGAAAATAAATTCAGGTGGTTTTGCTGCAGCGATATGGGCACATGCTTATCTAGCTATGACTCACGTCAATAAAGAAGGAAGTGAAGAGATAAAAGAAAAGTATCTATCAGGTTCTATTTCTGGAGACATGATTGGATGTCTCTGTATCACTGAACCTTATGGGGGCTCTGATGTTGCTGGAATGAAAACCACGGCGGTAGAAAAAGAAGACACTTTTGTGATCAACGGGTCTAAAACATTTATCACTAACGGCGTTTATTCCGATTACCTCATAGTAGCTGCTAAAACAGCTCCGGAGAAAGGAGGAAAGGGCATGAGTATTTTTCTAGTGGATAGAGATACACCTGGGATTTCTGCTACCAAGCTGAATAAGTTAGGTTGGAGGGCCTCCGATACGGCTGAGCTTGCTTTCGATAATGTTGAAATTCCTAAGTCACATTTGATGGGAGAGCGAAATCAAGGTTTTCCATATATCATGCAGCACTTTGCTCTTGAGCGTCTTATTATGGGTGTGAATGGTCATGCAAGAGCAGAATATGCCTTGGAATATGCGATTAAGTACATGTCGGAGCGTGAAGCCTTTGGACAGACTATCGATAAATTTCAAGCTTTAAGGCATAAAATCGCAGAGCGAAGTAGTGAAGTTGAAATGGCTAAAGCTTTCAATTATACAACTGCAAAACGTCTAGATGCTGGAGAATACGTTGTGAAAGAAGCAACCATGTCCAAGTTGCTTTCTACTAAAATTGCCGATGAGGTTATTTACGATTGCTTGCAGATGTTGGGTGGTTATGGTTATGTAGAAGACTATCCTCTAGCTAGAATGTTTAGAGATAGTAGATTAGGACCCATCGGTGGTGGTACTTCTGAAATTTTAAAAGAAATTATCGCCAAAATGGTGATTGATAACAAGGACTATAAGCCAGCTACTTAATTGATTGAGGGCTTAAAGTTTTGATAAAGATGTTTGGCGAAAATATCCTCAAAATTATCTTCAAAATGGTGATCGATAATAAGAATTATAAACCAGCGACTTAGTTGGTATTTAATTATAAATTTGTAACCATGTTCTCTTAGGGACATGGTTTTTTTATGATATATATTGATTCTTTTTTAGAGTACCTCCTACTGGAAAAGAAGTATGCTAAGCTTACTATCATTTCTTACGCTACGGACTTAGCGCAATTTCAAGTGTTCATATTAGAAACATACGATACAAGGGAAATGTCTGAAGTCAATTACCCTATGATTCGACAGTGGATTGTTGGTTTTATAGAGTTAGGGTTAACACATAAAACCATCAACAGAAAGCTATCTACCCTCAAGACTTTTTTTAAATTTCTTTTGAAGATACAAGTGATAGCGGTGAATCCGATGGTGCAGCATAAGTCCTTAAAATTGCCAAAACGTCAGCAAGAGGCATTTTCCGTCCTTGAATTGGAGAAAGTTTCCGATTATTTTGAAGATGTCACCTTTGAAGGTCTTAGGGATCATCTTATCATTGAATTGTTGTATGCTACAGGGATGCGAAGGCAGGAGTTAATCGACCTTCAGTTAAGCAGTCTCGATTTAAAACAACAACAGCTTAAAGTGCGCGGTAAACGCAACAAAGAGCGACTCATTCCCTTGCTTGACTCTATCTCTTTTTTAATAGAGCGCTATTTGCAGGAAAGAAGTGTTTTGCTGCCTCAAGGGAGTCAACTCTTTGTTACTTCAAAGGGAAAAGCTATTTATCCGAATTTAGTTTATAGGGTGGTGCATTCTTATTTTGAAAAAGTATCTACAAAGAAAAAATTAAGTCCCCATTTATTAAGGCATGCCTTCGCTACGCATTTGTTAGATAAAGGAGCTGATATTTCAGCTATAAAGGATTTATTAGGACATAGTAGTTTAGCGTCTACAGAAGTTTATACCCATTCGAATTTTAAAGAGTTAAGCAAAGCTCATCAAGCCGCACATCCACGCTCACAGGGCGATGAGTAAGCTGATTAGATTTATTTTCAATTTAATTAGAAAAAAAGTAAAAAATAATTTTCAGATATCAAAAATCGTTTTATATTTGCATCCCGTTACTAAAAGTAGCGATTGACATACTGATAAGCCGATGTAGCTCAGCTGGCTAGAGCAGCTGATTTGTAATCAGCAGGTCGCGGGTTCGAGTCCCTCCATCGGCTCTATTATCAGATTATTCGGGGAGATACTCAAGCGGCCAACGAGGGCAGACTGTAAATCTGCTGGTTTCACCTTCGCAGGTTCGAATCCTGCTCTCCCCACAACCAAGTCGGATAACGTCAGACTTTGAATTGAAATAGTGATTAAATAAGCGGAAGTAGCTCAGTTGGTAGAGCGTCAGCCTTCCAAGCTGAATGTCGCCGGTTCGAACCCGGTCTTCCGCTCTATTTTATTTCAATTTCAAATGTGTGAATGCCGACGTAGCTCAGGGGTAGAGCGTTTCCTTGGTAAGGAAAAGGTCACGAGTTCAATTCTCGTCGTTGGCTCAATTTTAAAGTCTCAAAACTTAGTTTTGTTGGCTTTTTATGTTGTTATAAACACTAACACTAATATATAACTAAGATTAAATAATTATTACTATGGCAAAGGAAAAATTTGATCGATCCAAACCGCACCTTAATATAGGTACTATTGGTCACGTCGATCACGGAAAAACTACTCTTACAGCTGCTATTACTAAGGTTATGGCAGATGCTGGATATTCTGAAGCTAGTGCTTTTGATCAAATTGATAATGCACCTGAGGAGAAAGAGCGTGGTATTACCATCAACTCTTCTCACGTTGAATATCAAACAGCCAATCGTCATTATGCACACGTTGACTGTCCAGGTCACGCCGATTATGTGAAAAACATGGTTACTGGTGCTGCACAAATGGACGGTGCTATTTTAGTAGTAGCTGCAACTGATGGTCCAATGCCACAAACACGTGAGCATATTCTTCTAGGACGTCAGGTTGGTATCCCTAGAATTGTTACTTTCTTAAACAAGGTTGACCTTGTAGATGATGATGAGCTTTTAGAGCTTGTTGAAATGGAAGTAAGAGATTTACTTTCTTTTTACGAATATGATGGTGACAATGCTCCTGTTATTTCAGGTTCAGCTCTTGGTGCTTTAGAAGGTGATGAGAAGTGGGGCAAAACTGTCCTAGATCTTATGGAAGCAGTTGATGATTACATTGAATTGCCAGAAAGAGATATTGAAAAAGATTTCTTAATGCCTATTGAAGATGTGTTCTCAATTACAGGTCGTGGTACTGTTGCAACTGGTCGTATTGAGACTGGTGTTGCAAATACAGGTGATCCTGTCGAGATCAACGGTATGGGTGCTGAAAATTTAAAGTCAACAGTTACTGGAGTTGAAATGTTCCGTAAAATTCTTAATAGAGGTGAAGCAGGAGATAACGTTGGTATCTTGTTAAGAGGTATTGAAAAAAACCAAATCACTAGAGGTATGGTTATTGCAAAACCTGGTTCTGTTAAGCCACATGCTAAATTTAAGGCTGAAGTATATATCCTTAAGAAAGAAGAAGGTGGACGTCACACACCATTCCATAATAACTATAGACCACAGTTCTACGTAAGAACAACAGATGTTACAGGTACAATCAATCTTCCCGATGGAGTTGAAATGGTTATGCCTGGGGATAACTTAACAATTACTGTAGACTTAATTCAAGCAATCGCCTTAAACGTAGGTTTAAGATTCGCTATCCGTGAGGGTGGACGTACAGTTGGTGCTGGTCAGGTTACTGAAATCATCTAATTCTTTTATAAGAATTATTAAAAAATCAGTTAAGGTGTCTATTAGAGATACCTTAACTTTTTAAATTTTCTTTTTTTAAGTGCATTTTATTTTGTTTCTTTGCACGCTTTAAAAAATGAACCATTTACGGGTTTAGCTCAGTTGGTAGAGCACTGGTCTCCAAAACCAGGTGTCGGGAGTTCGAGCCTCTCAACCCGTGCAAATCTTAAGAAGATGTCAAACTTTAAAAATTACGTAAGCGAGTCTTACGAGGAATTAAAAAATCATGTGACTTGGCCAACTTGGGCTGAGGGACAAAAACTCATGGTTATTGTAGCTGTATTTTCAATCCTTTTTTCGCTCGCCATTTGGGGAATCGATGAGGTTTTTAGCGGAGCTGTCAAGCAATATTTTAATTGGGTTAAATCATAGCACATGTCAGAAACAAGTTTAAAGAAATGGTATGTGGTTAGATCCATTAGCGGTTCTGAGAACAAGGTGAAAGATTATATTGAAAAAGAAATCTCACACCAAGGTCTTAGTGATTACGTCGATGATATCCTCGTCCCTACAGAAAATGTGGTTCAGATCCGTGATGGAAAGAAAATAACCAAGGAAAAAGTTTATTTTCCGGGTTACATTATGGTAAATGCTAACCTCGAAGGAGAAGTTGGACACGTGATTAAAAACGTGAATGGGGTTATTGGATTTTTGGGTGAAACCAAAAGAGGAGATCCTGTCCCAATGCGTGAATCTGAAGTAAATAGAATGTTGGGTAAAGTCGATCAACTTTCTACACAAAAAGAAAATGTGGCTATACCATTCAATATTGGTGAATCTATTAAAGTAGTTGATGGTCCTTTCAATAGTTTTACTGGAACTATTGATAAGATAAATGAAGATAAACGAAAGCTCCAAGTTATGGTTAAGATCTTTGGTCGTAAAACACCAGTAGAACTTAGCTATATGCAAGTAGAGAAAATTTAAATGTTACATATAATACAGAGTTGTTTTTATTTATAATGCTTCCCACTGAAAACAATTCGACTAAATTTTGAAAAATGGCAAAAGAAGTAAGTAAAGTAGTAAAACTCCAGGTAAAAGGTGGTGCAGCAAACCCATCTCCGCCAGTTGGACCTGCTTTAGGTGCTGCTGGGGTAAATATCATGGAATTCTGTAAGCAATTCAATGGTAGGACTCAAGATAAAGGTGGGAAAATCCTTCCTGTAGAAATTACAGTATACAAGGATAAATCCTTTGATTTTGTAATTAAAACACCACCTGCAGCAGTTCAATTGATGGAAGCATCAAAAATAAAGAAAGGATCTGGCGAGCCTAATAGTAAAAAAGTTGGTACCGTATCATGGGATCAGGTGAAAGCTATAGCTGAAGATAAAATGCAAGATTTGAATGCATTTTCTATGGAATCTGCTATGAAAATGGTAGCTGGTACAGCCAGATCTATGGGAATAACTGTAAAAGGTAATGCACCATTTTAACAAAACGAAATTAACATGGCAAAAATAACTAAAAAGCAAAAAGAAGCGCAAAGTAAAGTGGATGAGTCTAGAACTTATTCAGTAGCTGATGCCTCTGCTTTATTGAAAGATATGGCTTACGCTAATTTCGACGAATCTGTTGATTTAGCTGTAAGACTAAATGTAGATCCTAGAAAAGCTAACCAAATGGTTCGTGGAGTGGTCAAACTTCCTCACGGAACTGGTAAAGATGTAAAAGTTTTGGCATTAGTCACTCCAGATAAAGCGAAAGAAGCTGAAGATGCTGGTGCTGATTATGTAGGATTGGACGAATACCTTGATAAAATCAAAGGTGGATGGACCGATGTTGATGTTATCGTAACTATGCCTAGTGTAATGGGTAAATTAGGTCCTTTAGGACGAGTATTAGGCCCAAGAGGTTTGATGCCTAATCCAAAGACTGGTACAGTAACTATGGACATCGCCAAAGCAGTTTCAGAAGTGAAAGCTGGTAAAATCGACTTTAAAGTTGATAAAACTGGTATAGTTCATGCTGCTGTAGGTAAAGTATCCTTTGATGCAGAAAAAATTGCTGGAAATGCAAGAGAATTACTAACTACGCTCGTCAAACTTAAACCTCAAGTAGTGAAAGGTATTTATATAAAAAGTATCTACATCGCTTCTACAATGAGTCCAAGTATTGAAATCGATACGAAACGATTTACCGAGTAATAATATTAAGTTATGACAAGAGAAGAGAAATCTACAGTAATAAAAGATTTAACTACTAAGTTAGCAGATTCATCGAATGTATACCTAGCAGACATTTCAGGGTTGAACGCAACATTAACATCAGACCTAAGACGTGCTTGTTATAGAGCAGACGTTAAGTTGATGGTAGTTAAGAATACTCTCCTAGCTAAGGCTATGGAAAGTTCAGATAAGGAATTTGGAGAGCTTACAGGTATTCTGAAAGGAAGTACTTCAATTATGCTTTCTGAAACAGGAAACGCTCCTGCTAAAGTGATTAAAACCTTTAGAAAGAAAAATGAGAAGCCAGTTTTAAAAGGCGCCTATGTTGCAGAGTCAGTTTATGTTGGCGATGAATACCTAGATGCTCTTGTAGATATTAAATCTAAAGACGAAGTGATTGGTGATATCATTGGATTGTTACAATCTCCAGCTATAAACGTTATTTCAGCGCTTAAATCTAGTGGAGGTAAACTGGCAGGTATCCTAAAAACCCTTTCAGAAAAAGAAGAATAAACACGCACTAATTACTAAATATTAAATTACACTAAAACGATAGAAAATGGCAGAATTAAAAGATTTCGCAGAACAATTAGTTAATCTTACTGTAAAAGAAGTAAATGAATTAGCTGATATTTTAAAAGATGAATATGGTATAGAACCTGCTGCTGCTCCAGTAGTTGTTGGTGGCGGTGCTGCTGGCGCTGAAGAAGTTGAGGAGCAAACAGAATTTGATGTCATATTAAAAGCTCCAGGTGGATCTAAATTAGCGGTTGTTAAACTTGTTAAAGAATTGACAGGTTTAGGTCTTAAAGATGCTAAAGGATTAGTAGATAGTGCACCAGCTCCAGTTAAAGAAGCTGTTTCTAAAGACGAAGCAGAAGCATTGAAAGCACAATTAGAAGAAGCAGGTGCTGAAGTTGAGCTTAAGTAAGCCTAACAATATTTTTAACAATAGGTTTAGACCACAAGATTTAGTCATCTTGTGGGCCTAAACCATTTTGCGTATCTATACGCGACGTGTTTATTTTACTTTTTATAAGTTAATATTGCTGATGAATTTTATAAAATTCAAAGCATTAAAATCTTCCTTAGATGTTAGCAATTCATAATGAAAGAATTAGTTTTTCTTCCGTACAAAACAAGCCAGATTATCCAGATTTTCTGGATATCCAAGTTAAATCTTTTCAAGATTTTTTTCAGCTTGAAACTAAACCAGAAGAAAGATCCAACGAAGGCTTATATAATACCTTCAAAGAAAATTTCCCAATTACAGATACGAGAAATCAATTTGTACTTGAATTTTTAGATTACTTTGTAGATCCTCCAAGATATTCGATACAAGAATGTATTGAAAGAGGTCTTACTTACAGTGTGCCTTTAAAGGCGAGATTAAAACTTTACTGTACTGATCCAGAACACGAGGATTTTGAAACGATTGTACAGGACGTCTATTTAGGGACTATTCCCTATATGACACCCAGTGGTACGTTTGTGATTAATGGAGCAGAGCGTGTTGTTGTTTCACAATTACACAGATCACCAGGTGTATTTTTTGGTCAGTCTTTCCATGCTAACGGAACTAAGCTATATTCCGCTAGAGTTATTCCTTTTAAAGGATCGTGGATTGAATTTGCGACTGATATAAATTCTGTGATGTATGCCTACATCGACAGGAAAAAGAAATTACCTGTTACTACACTTTTTAGAGCTATAGGTTTTGAAAGGGATAAAGATATTTTAGAAATATTTGATCTTGCTGAAGAAGTCAAAGTTTCAAAAACAGGTCTTAAAAAATACCTTGGTAGAAAATTAGCTGCAAGGGTTTTAAATACATGGTATGAAGATTTCGTAGATGAAGATACAGGAGAGGTAGTGTCGATTGAAAGAAATGAAATCGTACTCGACCGTGATACCGTTTTAGAAAAAGACCATATTGAAGAGATTTTAGAAACGGGTTCAAAAACGATCTTACTTCACAAAGAAGAGAATTTGACCGGTGACTATGCCATCATATACAATACATTACAAAAAGATCCTACTAACTCTGAAAAAGAAGCAGTAGAGCATATTTATAGACAACTTCGTAATGCTGAGCCGCCTGATGAAGAAACAGCTAGAGGTATTATTGATAAGTTGTTTTTCTCAGATCAACGTTACAACTTAGGTGAAGTTGGTCGTTATAGAATGAATAAAAAGCTAGGTCTTAATATCAGTATGGACAGTAAGGTCCTTACAAAATTAGATATTATTACCATCATCAAGTATCTAATAGAACTTGTTAATTCCAAAGCTGAAGTTGACGATATTGACCACCTTTCTAACCGTCGTGTAAGAACAGTTGGTGAGCAATTGTCTCAACAATTTGGTGTTGGTTTAGCTAGGATGGCAAGAACCATTAGAGAGAGAATGAATGTTAGAGATAATGAAGTCTTTACACCAATTGACTTGATTAATGCGAAGACATTGTCATCTGTCATCAATTCTTTCTTTGGAACAAATCAGTTGTCTCAGTTTATGGATCAAACCAATCCATTGGCTGAATTAACTAATAAACGTAGGCTTTCTGCTTTAGGACCTGGAGGTTTATCTAGAGAAAGAGCTGGGTTTGAGGTTCGTGATGTTCACTATACTCACTACGGAAGGCTTTGCCCTATTGAAACTCCTGAAGGCCCAAACATTGGTTTGATTTCTTCAATGTCAGTTTATGGAAAAGTGAACAGTATGGGATTTATCGAAACTCCATACCGTAAGGTTGAAAATGGAAAAATTGATTTTAAATCAGATCCTTTATACCTTTCAGCAGAAGAGGAAGAAAATAAATTGATTGCGCAGGCCAATATCCCTATTTCAGAAGATGGAGCTATCACTTCAGAACGTGTTATTGCACGAATGGAAGGTGACTTCCCTGTTGTAGATCCAAAAGATGTGGATTATATTGATGTTGCACCTAACCAGATTTCATCGATCTCTGCTTCATTAATTCCATTTCTGGAACACGATGATGCCAACCGAGCTTTGATGGGATCTAACATGATGCGTCAAGCACTTCCATTATTGAGAGTAGATGCTCCTATCGTAGGAACAGGACTTGAAAGAAGAGTTGCTCAAGATTCAAGAGTCTTGATCAATGCCGAAGGTGAAGGGCGTGTTCAGTATGTTGATGCTAGAAAAATCATCATAGATTACGACAGAACTGAAAATGAAAGACTTGTTAGTTTTGACGAAGATCACAAAACTTATAATCTGATTAAATTCAGAAAAACAAACCAAGGTTCTACGATTAACCTAAAACCTATCGTTCGCGTTGGTGATAGAGTTACTAAAGGACAAGTTCTTTGTGAAGGTTATGCAACAGATAATGGAGAGCTAGCTTTAGGTAGAAATATGAAAGTGGCATTTATGCCATGGAAAGGCTATAACTTTGAGGATGCTATTGTAATTTCTGAGCGTGTGGTTAAAGATGATATTTTAACTTCAGTTCATATCGATGAGTATTCTTTAGAAGTGAGAGATACCAAGCTTGGTAATGAAGAATTGACCAGCGATATTCCAAACGTTTCTGAAGAAGCGACTAAAGATTTGGATGAGCATGGTATGATAAGAATAGGTGCAGAAATTAAGCCTGGAGATATCCTCATCGGTAAGATCACACCAAAAGGTGAAAGCGATCCTACTCCTGAAGAGAAATTACTGAGAGCTATATTTGGAGACAAAGCTGGCGATGTAAAAGATGCTTCTTTAAAAGCTTCTCCTTCACTTAACGGTGTCGTTATTGACAAAAAATTGTTTACTCGAGCTGTTAAAGATAAGCGTAAGCGTGCTCAGGATAAACAAGAGATTGATGCTTTGGAAGGAAATTTCCAAATTAAATTTGAAGATCTAAGAAACCGTTTGATAGATAAGTTATTCGGAATTGTAGGAGGAAAAACTGCTCAAGGTGTACAAAATGATTTAGGGGAAGATACTCTGCCAAAAGGTAAGAAGTATACGTTGAAGATGTTGAATTCTGTGGAAGATTTCAGTCACTTAACTAAAGGGACTTGGACTACAGATAAAGGCACCAATGCTTTAGTAGCAGATCTACTGCACAACTATAAAATCAAGCAAAACGACCTTCAAGGAAACCTTAGAAGAGAGAAGTTTACTATAACAGTTGGAGATGAACTTCCATCTGGTATTCTAAAACTCGCTAAAATTTACGTAGCTAAGAAGCGTAAATTGAAAGTAGGTGATAAGATGGCTGGTCGTCACGGAAACAAAGGTATTGTCGCTAAAATCGTAAGAGAAGAGGATATGCCATTTTTGGACGATGGAACTCCTGTAGATATCGTATTGAATCCATTGGGCGTACCATCGCGTATGAACATTGGACAGATCTACGAAACTGTACTAGGTTGGGCTGGACAAAAATTAGGTAAGAAATTTGCAACTCCAATTTTTGATGGAGCCACTTTAGACCAAATTAATGAATTGACCGACGAAGCTGGAATTCCAAGATTTGGACATACGTATCTTTTTGATGGTGGAACTGGTGAGCGTTTTGATCAACCTGCAACTGTAGGTGTGATTTATATGCTGAAACTAGGTCATATGATTGAAGATAAAATGCACGCTAGATCTATAGGACCTTATTCTTTAATCACACAGCAACCTCTAGGTGGTAAAGCACAATTTGGTGGACAGCGTTTTGGTGAGATGGAAGTTTGGGCTTTAGAAGCTTACGGAGCGTCTGCCACATTAAGAGAAATTTTGACTGTAAAATCTGATGATGTTGTCGGTAGAGCCAAAACTT
This sequence comes from Psychroflexus torquis ATCC 700755, assembly GCF_000153485.2. Taxonomy (NCBI): domain Bacteria; kingdom Pseudomonadati; phylum Bacteroidota; class Flavobacteriia; order Flavobacteriales; family Flavobacteriaceae; genus Psychroflexus; species Psychroflexus torquis. Next base: position 2,771,621 of record NC_018721.1, read on the forward strand.
ACGAAGCAATCGTAAAAGGTGAACCAATGCCAGAGCCAGGATTACCAGAATCTTTCAATGTATTGATGCACGAATTGAAAGGTCTAGGACTAGATATCAGATTAGAAGAGTAATAACAATCCCACCTAAGGGTGGGGTTGATTATCACATTATATTTCAATAATTCTTTAGCACTTGTATTATGACAAGAAATAATGATAAGAATACACAAAAGAGATTTAATAAAATCTCTATAGGTTTATCTTCTCCAGAGAGAATTCTAGGTGAATCTCGAGGTGAAGTTTTAAAACCTGAAACTATTAACTACAGAACACACAAGCCGGAAAGAGATGGATTGTTTTGTGAACGAATTTTTGGCCCTGTCAAAGATTATGAATGTGCTTGTGGAAAATACAAAAGAATACGCTACAAAGGAATTGTTTGCGACCGTTGTGGAGTTGAAGTAACCGAAAAGAAAGTAAGAAGAGACCGTGTTGGACATATCAACTTAGTCGTTCCTGTTGCTCATATTTGGTACTTTAGATCGTTACCTAATAAAATAGGTTACCTTCTTGGGATTCCTTCCAAGAAACTGGACATGATTATTTACTACGAGCGTTATGTAGTCGTTCAGCCAGGGGATGCTAAAAATGAAGAGGGAGAGTCACTCAAAAAAATGGATTTCTTAACGGAAGAAGAATATTTGAATATTCTTGAAAAAATTCCACAAGAGAACCAATATTTAGACGACGACGATCCAAACAAATTCATCGCCAAAATGGGTGCTGAGTGTCTTTTGGAAATTTTAAAGCGCTTAGATCTTAATGAACTGTCTTACGACCTAAGACATAAAGCTAACAATGAAACTTCTAAGCAAAGAAAAACTGAAGCTTTAAAGCGTCTACAAGTTGTTGAAGCTTTAAGAGATTCTACAAAAAATAGAGAGAATAATCCTGAGTGGATGATCATGAAAGTGATCCCTGTAACTCCACCAGAATTAAGACCACTTGTGCCACTTGATGGTGGACGTTTTGCGACCTCAGATTTAAATGACTTATACCGTAGAGTGATTATTAGAAACAATCGTTTAAAGCGATTGATGGAAATAAAGGCTCCTGAAGTTATTTTGAGAAACGAAAAGCGTATGCTGCAGGAATCTGTAGATTCTTTGTTTGATAATACAAGGAAATCTTCAGCGGTTAAAACTGATTCTAACAGACCTCTGAAATCGCTTTCAGATTCTTTAAAAGGAAAGCAAGGACGTTTCAGACAAAACTTACTTGGTAAACGTGTGGATTATTCAGCACGTTCGGTTATTGTTGTTGGTCCTGAAATGAAAATGTTTGAATGTGGATTGCCAAAAGATATGGCTGCAGAACTTTACAAGCCCTTTGTTATCAGAAAACTGATTGAAAGAGGAATTGTTAAGACTGTAAAATCGGCTAAGAAAATAATTGACAAAAAAGAACCAGTAGTTTGGGATATCCTTGAAAATGTACTTAAGGGTCATCCTGTATTGCTTAACCGTGCGCCAACGCTTCACAGGCTTGGTATACAAGCTTTTCAACCTAAGTTGATTGAAGGTAAGGCGATACAACTGCACCCATTGGTTTGTACTGCATTTAATGCCGATTTTGATGGTGATCAAATGGCGGTTCATTTACCACTTGGTCCAGAAGCTATTTTGGAAGCTCAACTTTTAATGTTGGCCTCTCATAGTATTTTGAATCCTGCAAATGGTTCTCCTATTACTGTTCCTTCTCAGGATATGGTACTTGGATTATACTATATGACTAAGCCAAGATCTTCTACTCCAGAACATAAAGTGAAAGGAGAAGGCCTTAGGTTTTATTCTGATGAAGAAGTTAACATTGCTTACAATGAAAAGCAAGTTGAATTAAATGCATTAATTACAATTAGAACTAACGATGTTGATGAAAATGGAGATATCGTTAAGAAAAATATAGAAACGACAGTAGGACGGGTCTTGTTTAACCAAACTATCCCTGATAGTGTAGGTTTTATCAACGATGTAATGACGAAGAAAGCATTACGTGATGTTATAGCGAGAGTGCTTAAGAAAACATCTGTTCCTGAAACTGCTGAATTCTTAGATGAAATTAAAAGTCTAGGGTACAATTTCGCCTTTAAAGGTGGATTGTCTTTCTCTCTTGGTGATATTATTATCCCAGCAGAAAAGCAATCTATGATTGATGATGCAAATGAGCAAGTAGAAGGTGTTATAGGAAACTATAACATGGGTCTTATCACAAACAATGAACGTTACAACCAAGTTATTGATATATGGACTGCTACCAATGCAAATCTAACAGAACTCGCGATGAAGCGTATCCGTGAAGATCAGCAAGGTTTCAACTCTGTATATATGATGCTTGATTCTGGTGCAAGGGGTTCTAAGGAGCAAATTCGCCAGTTAACAGGTATGCGTGGTTTGATGGCTAAGCCTAAAAAATCTACATCTGCAGGTGGAGAAATTATTGAAAATCCTATTTTATCTAACTTTAAAGAAGGTCTTTCAATTTTAGAATACTTTATCTCTACTCACGGTGCTCGTAAAGGTCTTGCCGATACGGCTCTTAAAACTGCCGATGCTGGTTACTTAACCCGTAGACTGGTAGATGTTTCTCAAGATGTAATTGTAAGAGAAGAAGACTGTGGAACCTTAAGAGGTATTGAAGTCTTTGCATTGAAGAAAAATGATGAAGTTGTAGAAAGTTTAGGAGAACGTATCGTTGGTAGAACGGCTCTGAACGATATTATAGATCCTATTTCTCAAGATTTACTTGTAGAGTCTGGAGATGAAATCCATGAAGATGCTGCAGATAAAATTGAAGTCTCTGCTTTAAACTCAGTTGAAGTTCGCTCTCCATTAACTTGTGAGGCTAAACAAGGAATTTGTGTGAAGTGTTATGGTAGAAACCTTTCAACCAATAAGACAGTCCAGCGAGGTGAAGCTGTAGGAGTTGTCGCTGCCCAATCTATAGGTGAGCCAGGTACTCAGTTAACCCTAAGAACTTTCCACGTTGGAGGTATTGCAGGTAACATTTCAGAAGAAAACAAATTGGAATCTAAGTTTGATGGTGTTGCAGAAATTGAAGACTTAAAAACAGTTGAAGGAAAAAATAACGATGGCAAGAAAACAGACATTGTTATTTCAAGAACTTCAGAAATAAAAGTCATCGATAAAAAATCTGGAATTGCTTTAAGTACAAATGTTATCCCTTATGGTTCTGAACTTCTGGTAAGTCCTGGAGATAAAATCAAAAAAGGAGATGTTATTTGTAAATGGGATCCTTATAATGGTGTAATTATTTCAGAATTCTCTGGTAAAATTGAATTTGAAAATATCACTCAAGGTCAGACTTTCGATGTTGAAAGTGATGAGCAAACTGGTTTCCAAGAAAAAGTAATTATTGAATCTAAGAATAAGCGTAAGATTCCTACACTTCACATCAAAAATAGCGGTGGTGAAATTATGAGATCTTATAACTTACCTGTTGGAGCTCACTTAATGGTGGATGATGACGAAGAAATCAAAATCGGAAAGATCTTGGTTAAAATTCCTAGAAAATCATCAAAAACTGGTGATATTACGGGGGGTCTTCCAAGACTAACAGAATTGTTTGAAGCAAGAAATCCTTCAAATCCTGCTGTAGTAAGTGAAATTGATGGTGTTGTTTCTTTTGGAAAAATTAAAAGAGGTAACCGTGAAATTATCATAGAGTCTAAACTTGGTGTGATTAAAAAATACTTGGTTAAACTTTCTAATCAGATCTTAGTACAAGAAAATGATTATGTAAAAGCAGGTATGCCATTATCCGATGGTTCTGTTACTCCAGAAGATATCTTGAAAATCAAAGGTCCTAGCGCTGTGCAACAATACCTAGTGAACGAGGTGCAGGAGGTCTATAGATTACAAGGAGTGCAGATCAACGATAAACACTTTGAAGTTGTTGTAAGACAGATGATGAGAAAAGTTAGGATTCAAGACTCTGGAGATACGATATTCTTAGAAAACCAATTGGTGCATAAAGAAGACTTTATCGAAGAGAACGATAACATTTTTGGTAAGAAAATTATAGAGGAGGCAGGTGACAGTGTGAACTTAAAACCTGGTCAAATTGTCACGATCCGTGAATTAAGAGATGAAAATTCTATCTTGAAACGCGAGGATAAGCAATTGGTTACTGCGCGAGACGCAGAGTCTGCTACTGCCGCTCCAATCTTACAAGGAATTACAAGAGCATCTCTACAAACCAAATCATTCATTTCGGCTGCTTCTTTCCAAGAAACAACCAAAGTATTAAACGAAGCTGCTGTAAGTGGAAAAGTAGATTACTTAGAAGGATTGAAAGAAAATGTAATTGTAGGACATAGAATTCCTGCAGGTACAGGTTTAAGAGAGTTTGACGACATCATAGTTGGTTCTAAAGAAGAATTGGCTAATATGATGGAGAAAAAACAACAAGTAAATGTAAACTTTAATTAATCATGAGCGATCAAAACGATAAGAAACAACAGAAGCTCAATATACAGATAGACGACGATGTCGCTCAGGGTATATATAGTAACTTGGCGATTATCAATCATTCTCAAACTGAGTTTGTACTGGATTTTGTAAACATAATGCCTGGATCTCCTAAGAATAAAGTGAGATCGAGAATTATACTTACACCACAACATGCTAAGCGTTTGATGAGGGCATTGAGTGATAACATCAATCGTTTTGAAAAAAGTCAGGGTTCGATTAAAGAACAAGATAAAACCAATATTCCTTTGAATTTTGGTGGACCTACTGGTGAAGCTTAATTTACATTGTAGATCTTTAAAAAAATCCCCTCAAACATTAGCTTGAGGGGATTTTTATTTGAATAAAATCTGATAGGTGGTTATTCAGCTTTGTAAGCTTTCAAATTCAAAGCAATTTTTACTCAATCGTTAATAAATATATCACCTAAACTCTCAATAAAAGATTTAGACATAAATATTTCTCATTCTGTTTTGTCTCAGACCAATGTCCTCTGATGTCAAAATCAACGAATCATCACCTTCGTTCATAGAGACTTGAACAGTGAAAATGATGTTTATAGAGGTTTCCTTCAAGTTTCAATTCCAAGATAACAGAGTCAGCCTATCTTTATTTTCTACACTGTTAATTTCAAAATTCGCTTCAGGATATTTATTCACGTTATAGAAGTGATCTTCTTTATCATTTGTATATCCTTTTAAGTGATTTTCTCACTAGCATCCGAAAGTTTTTAGAAAGAAGTAAGAAACATGTTTCTACCCCAATGTTTACATTAAAAAGCTCACTTTACCCAGAAAATAAGTCCCTCTCTAACACTAATACTTTTTGTGGTGAAATTGTCACTTTACGAACACCTTCTCTGACTTCATTGCACACATAGTCTAGTGATAAGTAGTGATATAAGCAAAATCTCACTTTTTCTGACAAATTAGAAAAAGCAACTGCTTTTTTGGAAATAGTTCGCTTTATAAGCTCTAAAAGTAGATAATTTATCAGCGCTACATATATTTGCGATTTTACTGCATTCTCACTGGTTCCCCAGAAGGTTTTTACTTGTAGGTTTTGTTTTAAAGCTTTAAAAAACAATTCAATATCCCAACGTTTCTTATATAATGCTGCAATGGTATTGTATTCCCAATCAAGTTGGTTGGTAATAATGGCAATTACTTTGTTTTCATCTTCTTTATAAACATGTACCAATCTTAGTTTATGCTTTGAAATACCCGTTTCTATCGCCCTACCTGATGTAAGTTGTATTATTTCATCTTTAAGAATATGTTGGTCAACATCATCAGCAAGCTCCAGCTCCTCTATCGTTTCATACAAAGTGTTGGACTTAATTCTAGTAACAAATACATTTTCTGCTTTTATTCTATTGAGCATTAATTCAAAATCGAAATAAGCTCTGTCTTCAACTATAATAGTGTCTTTAGGGAAAATCAGTTGCTTTAATCCATATCTGTCATGAACCTTTGCTTCTGTTATATTTACTACATCAGGTATCATTAAATTATAATCCCAGCTAGTGTGCAATTTAATACCTCCTTTAGCTGTCCGAAACTCTGCCCAATCAAACATAGCCAGACACAAGGAAATCGTTGAGCTATCTATTAGTTTAACTACCTTGCCCTTAATCTCTTCTATAATATGGGTGTTATGATGCTGTTTTAGCACCGATTTATAGTGACTTAATAAACGATAATACAAGCTCTCAAACACCTGCCAGTCACGCTTTTTATTGCCATCGCTCATTGTAGAACGAGCAGGGCTTTGGGTTAAACCTAAGTCGCTTATAAAAATCTCGCTAACTCCAATTCCTGCTGATATATCATTGAGGCTCTGGCACTTATTAAGCTGTCCGAAAGTTAAAGCAACAAACTGGTCGTAAGTTCTATACTTATGAACACCTTTATCTGTTTTGTAGGTATTGGTGCAACTTCTAAATAACCAATGGGGTACTAAATCTAAAATTTGTCGAATGACTGGTTTATTGTTATTTTTGTTTCGCCTGAAGAGTCCCATATTTGAAAAGTTTTTGGTAGAACTCAAAAATACGTGATTCTGAGGGCTTTTTAAAATCCCGACTTTCGGATGCTAGTGTGATTTTCTATATCTTTCTTTTCTTGACTTTTAAGATAAAGTACACTTTATACCAAATTATACCAATTTAGT